>JBFFGE010000018.1:0-40334 GCA_041557595.1 Alphaproteobacteria bacterium | reverse complement strand
GCCGGATCCAGCACCTGTTGGACGAATCGGATGTTGAGCGGCGCGGCAGCGTCGCTCAACAGGCGCCGCCCCTCGATCTGCCAGGGCAGGCCGCCCTCGACCTCCAGCACCCGCAGGCAATCCGCCGGCAGGGAGAACTGGCGGGCAAAGCCCCAGGCCGGCAGATCGCTCAACGCGGGCAGCGCGGCCCGAGCGATGACGCTGTTCCAGGGGTGGTCGCGAAAAACGCCATCCCGCACCAGATCATAGGCGCGGGCGCATTCGCGCGCCGCTTTGGTATCGTCCGCGAGCGATACGATTCGGACATCGCCCAGTTTTTGGAGCGCCCGGTTGCAGATATCGACGGTCGACACCATCAGGCGGATACCGGTGGGAAATCATTCTCCAGGATGTAGCGCGACAGCCGGTCGATCAGGAGCAAAACGTCTTCCCGCGTCATTCCGCCCGCGAGGTCGATGGTCAGTTCGATGTCGTCGACGGTCGCGGCGCCGACCGCCTCGGCGATCGCGTCCTGGGCATCGCCCCGGGAAATTCCATAGCGGCGTGTCGCCATATCGTCCTCCTGTCAGTTGGTGGTTAAAATCGCGCGGCAGCGTTATCGATCTCGCCATGCGAGGGTTGCCGGAGATCGCCCGCAGCGCCGATCCGTGCTACCTATGCGCGGCGACGGCCAATTCCGGTCGGCGGCGCGGTATAGTAAAAGAGTGACCAATGTTCGGATTCTGGCTGATCATTCTCTTCATCATTCTCCCCGGCGCCCTCGGCGCCGCGATCGGCTATGTCATCGGCGCGCGGGATGGCGCGGATCCCGGCCTGGAACGGCGCAGCACGATGATCGGCGGGTCCATAGGCGCAGGAATTGGCCTTATCATTCTGATTATCGTCTTTATTTTTCAGGGGTTTTAGAGGATCGGGGCGACGACGACGCCGCCCCGGCCCCCAATGTGGCTTCAGTCGACCGCGATAGTCGCCAGAAAGGCGATATCGCCGGCTGACGTGCCGACCGTATCGGCGGTCAGCGCCAGGTAGTACATCCGGCGGGAATCGGCGGTCAGCGCCAGATCCTCATACACCCGGTTGCCGAGCCCGGTGATGTCGCGCGCCTGGAACGCAACCTCCGTGCCCGCGGCCGATGCCGTGCTGAGGTCGAGTGTCGCGGCATAAACCGCGTCGTTCACCGCACTCAGATCCGATTCGTAAAGACCGACGTCATACCCGGTGCCCAGGGTGATGGCGTCGTTGAACAGGCGGATCGACAGGACCCGCCAATGCGACATGACGGGACAGAGAAAGTATTTCGACCCATCGTCATCCGCCGCGGCGACCGCCACCGTGCCGGCGATCGTCCGCGCCCGGGCATAGGCGAGCCCGGACGGGTTGCGATCGGCCGGCACGGCCTCGATCGTCTGAACCAGCCTGGACTTGGTGTTTACTACTGCCATGAGTCGCCCTCCTAGGCTTCACTGCATTTGATTTCGACGACCTTCCCTTCCTCCGTGCGCGTCGCGCCGAAGGTGCCCTTGACGTAAACCTGGGTGGCATAGGATTTGTCGTCGCGCTCGGTGACCTTGCCCTCGACGTCGTTCCACAGGCCGAGATGCAGGCCGGACTTCGCCCAGGCGTGGCAACGGCGATAGGCATTCGAGTCCGCTTCCAGCCGCTCCGAGTGGATGAAGTTGAAGCCCATGAACGAGGTGATCCGCCCGTCGACCAGCACCGGTTTGGTGTTGAAATCGAGCGAAACCGCCTGGATCTCGTTCATCATGTCGTCGTGCTGCTCGGCGGTGAGTGCGACGTAGAGCGGGTCGTGGTCGATATCCACCTCGTTCGCCATCAGGATTTTCTTGGCCGCCCGAAGCTTGGCGACGTTGAGCCCGGTCGCCGAGGTCGCGCCCTCGTCCACCGCCACGGTCTGGCCCGCGCCGTCGAAGGCGGTGGCCGTTGCCCCGTTTTCGCCGGTGCGCGCGTCGCCGAAGAAGGCGGGGATGATCTCGTCGTCGATTGCCCGGCTCATCGCCGCCGCCCCGTTGAGCGAATACGGGCTGGTCAGCTCGACGATGGTCTCCAGCTTGTCCTGATCGTCGATCAGGTCCGCCCATTCGTAATGGGCGGGAAACACCCAGCGCGCGGCATGCGGCGTTTCGATCAGCGGCGTATCGCCGTGCCGGGTTGTCTTCTTCTGGGCTGCCACGGCGCCGATTTGTTCGACCGCCTTGGCCGCCTTGCCGCGGTAGTGCCCTTCCATCACCGCGGCCCGGAAACGCGAGCCGCGCTGTTGCAGAAGGAGCTGCACGCTATCGGTATAGGCCTGACTGCGCGCAACGATGATGTCATTGGACATGCGTGTCCTCCAAACGGTTGCAAATTTTCAATGTGTCCGGAGGGGTTGCCCGCGCTTGATCGTGGCCGCGCGAAAGCGCGGCCGGCCGGACCCTGTCCTGCGTTTAACGCCTGTTGGGCGACGGTCTGTTCCCGCCGTCAACCGGAGCCGGGATATCCCCTGGCTTGTCCGGGTTTGCCGCACCGGCCGCGAATGCCGGCCGGACAATGCCTAAATTCTGTGGCGCGGCTTACCCGTCCAGCCGAGGCCAGGCAGCGCGGGCGCGGCGCGGCGCGCGCATCCGCCCGGGCAGCCGGGCGAAACGCAGCATCATCAGCGCGTAGCGCGTGGCGCAGAGCAGGTCGTCGTATTGCTTGACGACACGGCCGTCCTTGCGGTGATAGAGGCGGAATTCGTCGAACCAGTTGGCCAGATGGGCGAAGGCCTTGAGCCGGCCCGTCCGCATCCGGTCGAGCATGCCCATCAGGCCGGCCTCCACGCTATAGCCGCCATCATCGAACCCGGCCGGCCCGGGCAGCATCTCCAACCCCTGGTCGCGGTACTGCTTGGCCAGGTTTTCCCCGGCGGCGGTGTCGTTGAGCCCGTCGCGCGGCCAGGCCCAGGGCATATCGCCCCAGGGTTTGAGCGCCGCGGCGTGGATCACCGGCGTCGTTTCGCGCACGCGGTACGCCTGGGTGATATAGGCCACGTCGGCGTCACGGTCCCAGGCGAGCTTCACCGCCGCGGTCGGGTGGTCCCAGCCGAAGTCGATGCCGCCGATCACCGGCCAATGGTCCGGCCGGTCGAAGGCCGGCATGGACACCGCCTCGTCCGCCAGCGGGAAGACCCGTCCGGAGCCGAGCTGCGGGATGCCCTTGGCGCGCGCGTCGCGTTCGTGCGCGGGATAGCTGTCCACGATCTCGCGGCGTTCGTCGTCGCCGATATGCCCGACGTCCCAGATCGTCATCCGCGTGACATGGCGCGTCGGCCCGGTCATGCCCGGCGCATTGTTGCGAGGAACGGCGCGTGCGGATTTATCAGTGCTGCGGCCAGATGGCGTCGATATAGCGCGCCCGTTCGGCCTTGGCCGCGGCATGGCCGGGATGGCCCGTGTCCTGCAACGCAGCGACGAATTCCGCATCGCCCTTGCGCTGTTCATAGTTCGCGCGCGCGTCTTCCGGCGAGATCCCGAATTTTTCGCCGCCGCGCCTGACGGGCAGCGCATCCTCGCTGATCGCCTCGCCGATTCGCGCCAGGAACGCGCTCACCGGCGCCAGGCCCAGCGCCCCTTCCAGCGCGTCGAGATGCTCGGCGCCGAAGGCGCGCGCCGCCCGCCGGGCGTAGCCGATCTTTCGATCATAAGCGCCGCCCCATTCTTCACGCAGCATCCGTTCGCTCGCTTCCTGTTCGGCGTGGTGGGCCTGCTGCGCCGCGTCGATCCGCGACGACGCCATCCGGTTCCACGCGTCGAACAGGGCGGACCCCTGCCGGTCGGTCAGTCCGGCGTCGTAGGCCGTTTCGCGAAACCACTCGGTCAGCGCGCCATCCACCGGGGAGTCGGGCGGCCCCT
This sequence comes from Alphaproteobacteria bacterium, assembly GCA_041557595.1. Lineage (GTDB taxonomy): Bacteria > Pseudomonadota > Alphaproteobacteria > UBA8366 > UBA8366 > JAOTYV01. The sequence goes on along the minus strand of JBFFGE010000018.1, from coordinate 36,444 downwards.
CGAAGCTGTATTCATCGGGCGCGTCCGGACGGCCGAGCCGGTCGTAAAGCGCGTTATAGGCCGCCGCGTCTTCTTCGCCATCCGGCAGGAGCAGCGTGCGCCCCGCGCGGTCATGACCGAACAGGCTTTCCAGATTGCGGTAGGAGTCGATCACGGCGTCCGGACCATCCCACCCCTTGCCCGTCGCAAACGCGGCATTGTCGTCGCTCAAGCCGTCGACCCAGCCTGTCTCGGCCATATTGTTTTCCGGCGCATCCGCCTGTGACGACGCCGAAGCCGTGCCGGAGCTGTCCATGGAGTCGACAGCGGGATCGGCCATACCCTCCGCGCCTTCCGGTGTGCCGTGCGGTTGCTCATCCGTCATCGTCATTCCTCGGTCAATAGGTTTTCAGGGATACCGCGCGAAGCCGGATCACGGATTGGAAATGCGGCGGCTTCGCGCTGGCCGGATGGTCTTCGCTGTGAGATTCCGATGCTCTCATTCGCCATCCCGCCGATTGGACATCAGCTCCCAGACCTCGCGTTCCGACAGGTGCAGGTAGCGCGCGATACGGTGGAACACTTCCTGCCGGCCGATCAGAACGCCCGTCGCCATCGCATCGTTTGCGACGAACGGCGCCGAACGCGCGCGGCAGAAATCCGCCAGGTCAGCCAGCACGGGAGCGCCGCGCGGCCCGCCGAAAACCTGCCGGTAGGCCGCCGAGAGGCGACGGTTGCTAAACCGGCTGAGCAGGCGCGCCACTGTTCACCACTTTTTCGAAGGCACCGGCCGCCTGGTTCACCGCCGGCGCGGCCTGCAGCAATTCCTGCATCTGGCGCGCCGCGTCGCGGCCCTGCCGGCGTTCGGCGATTTGCTCCGGCGTCTTCAGCACCTTTTGCGGCACGCCGTTCACTTCGGCCGCGAGTTGGGCGAGCGCGTCGCCGTCGAACACGTCGAAGATATCAGGCTGCGCCGACGCAAGCGGGGCCAGCACCTCGAATGTCCGGGCGATGCCCACCACCTGTTCCGATTTCTGCGCGCGCGACAGGGGGCTGTCGTATTCGATTTGGTAGGCGCCCTCCGCCTCGATCAAGGCATCCGGCAATGGCGGCAGCAGGCCCTGACGTTGCAAGATGGCGATCTCGCGCGCGATCATCGGGCCGAGCGCTTCCGACTGCTGGCGTCCCATCACCGGGGTCAGCAGCGCGCCCTTTTCCTGCGCCCGGATCAGCGCCTCGGTCGCGGTCATGCTCCGCTGGTCAACCAGGATCTGGAACAGCGTCACCAAAAAGGCGTCGTTAATGACCCGTCGCCGCTGCTCCATCATGTCGAGGCCGATATCGACCCGCGCCCCCGACTGAAACGGTTGCATCAGCGGCCGCCCGTCCTTGTTGACGCCGCCGTAATTGATATATCCCGGCGTCAGGCCGAACCCGTCGGGCCGGCCGAGCACGCCGTCGTCATGCACCAGGATGGGCGGTTCGACCGCCAGTTGCGCCTGGCGGATCATGGTCTTGTTCATCTCGTTCAGCATCTTGATGTCCGGCAGTACGGTCATTGCCGGCGACCGGCCATAGACCTCTCCGGGCGCGGTGACGTAGCGCGACACCATGTAGGGGAATTCGTCGAATCCGCTTTCCTGCACGACCTGCCGCCCCTCGACCGCAACGTAGATCGAGGCGAACGCCTTGTTGCCGCTATCGATCCGGTTGCGGTCGCGGTCTTCGCGCGGCATCACCGCATGCAGGAAACGAAATCGCCGTTCCGGTTCCTTTTCCGCCGCCCGGCCGATCGCGGGCGGCACCGCGTCGCCCCAACGCTGCACTGCCTGACGCGCCGAATAGTCGAAATCGCGGTACAGCGTATCGACCTGCCCCTGAAAATTTTCGGCGATCGCGCAATCGGCGAGATGGATCGCCCGGTAGAGCGGCCCACCCCTATCCTCGTCCTGGCCGACGAACAGCACGCCAGTGCCGAACGCGCCGAGCGACATGTACACTTCGTGCTGCTGGGAGGCATAATTCGCGGCCGGCGCATAGCGGGCGCCGAACAGGATTTCCTCCGCCCGGTCGAACCACGCCCGCACCTCGGGCAGGTCGTTCAGCGCGGGATCGCTGGCCCGGAGATGATGCCAGCGCTGCGCCCGCGGCGTCAGCATCGACTCCAGCGCGGCGGAGAACCGCTCCAGCCCAAGCGCCGCGGTCGCATCGAAAATCTCCTTCGTGCGCCGGGATCCCGCCGGCCGGCGCGACACGAAATCCGCCTGGCGTGGCAGCACGCGATCGGCGATCTCCTGCCAATGGGATTCCCACGTCGCACGCGTCGACCGCAGGCGATCGCGGCGGGCGATGATGTCATCCGCTTTGGTCATCCCTGCCTACTCACCCAACAGGCGTTTACGGGTGGTTTGCAGCGGCTCCGCCAGCCCTTGCCCGCCGGTCAGAATGTTCGCCGACCGACCCGCCGCCCGGGCGCGGCGCAATCGCTCCTGCGCCGCCGCGTCTCGGTCCGACCCGGTCGTGGAGGGCGACGCCTCCGCCGGCGCCGGCGGGAGCGGCGGCGGTGGCGGCGGCGGCGCGGACGGCGTAGAAAACAATCCACTCATGGCATGGTTCCTTTCATTTTTCGGGGATGGGTGGCCGGGTCAAATCCGGAAAGCACAACAGATGCGCGAGCGGCGGATAGTGGCGGAAGGTGCGGGAGGCCGCCGGATCCGCCGGTCAAAATTGTCGATTGTCAGCAGCTACTGGCGGCACGCGTCTCGACCGCCGGACCCGCCTTGGTCACCGGCGGCTCAACCGGTGCGGCCACCGTGATAGGCGGCGGCGCCGATGATTTCGCTGGAGAGAAAATCCCGGCCATTGCGATCAACGAACCTGGTGAAGCATAGATCTGGCCTCCTGGAGAGCGTCAGCGCGGGCAACCGCATTTCGCGCACCATAGCGCCCCCGCCCCCGACGCTGTCTAGCGCCAAGATGTTCGCGAACACGTTAGGTGGCAATTGTTTCGGTTGTAGATCGGTTGAGTGGTGACGGCCGCACAACCCTAAACAGATTATTTGGCGGCTCTATACATGAATTTGTTGATGGCGTTCGCGAATTGGTTCAACATTCCCGCCGCATGTCCGAGACATCAAAACGATCTTCGCAAATATCATCACGTCCACTGCTTGGGTTACGGATAGCTAGGATATCGCATTGGATGTTTCGGCGTTTATTCGGCGCCGATATATGGGCCGCAGTTCCAACGCGTTTTATGCCAATTGTTCGGGAAGCCTTCGCTGAGACAAGCGGCCCCGTCATTGACGCCGCTTGCGGCCGATCTAATCCATACCTTGGCGCGCTCGGGATACAAAACACGATTGGGATTGATGCCGACCCGGCGGTCAAGAACGAAAACACGATACATCAAACCGTCATCATTCAAGATTTACACGAAGAGATTCCATTGAAGAATGTCGGCGGCATCATCTCAGTCTACACTTGGGAGCACCTGCACTCACCTGAGGTCGTTCTCAAGAACTTCACCAATATTCTGCAAGACGGTTCGATGCTCGTAATCATTGCGCCGCAGAAGTTCTATTACGTAAGTTTGCTGTCCCTGATGCTTCCAAATACCGTTCAAGACTTGGCGTGGAAGATTTTCAAAGGGCGCGGTCGCATGCCCTATCCTACTTACTTCCGCCTCTGCACAAAGAAGACTCTCTGCGCCGTAGCGAAGGCTCATGGCCTTGACGTCGTCAAATTCGAGGCATTCGACGCGCCGCCGATTTGGTTCGCCCGGATACCACCACTGTTCCTGTTATTGTGCGGATGGATGGCAATCGCTAATTACTTTCCCTTCTTGAGCCCCCTACGCGGCACTTTCATTGCGGTGTGCAGGAAAAAGCGTCACCCATTCTAGCCTCAGCTGCGCGGGTCGTTACGGTTGTGGATTAATCGAGACACGGACATCCCAGGTGGTAGAGTTTTGGGATGCGACAGAGCATCATCCCGCAGTTGAGATGCCCGAACGCCAGCGGCGGGCTAACCGCCCACGCCATCAAATCCCGCGGCAAAGACATAGAGTGCGGCGTGTTGATTTCCGGGGAACATGCTTACCCGATAGTCGACTACGTCGCGGTGTTGCTATCCGACGAGGACGCCGACGCCGCACACTTCTGCGAATTATTGAAGACTTTACGAAACGATTGCCCCAATGACGTGAAGGGCATTATCGACGCCACTATTTCCCGGCTCGCCTCGCAAACGGCCACTAGAATTGGCAATTGGAACCGCGAAGAGATGGCCTTCTACGATAATGGCCTCGGTGCGGATATTGACGCTGTGACAAAGGACGTTTGCAGTCGACCGGTTTGGCAGATCTTCGAGCCTCGGCGAGAACACATCTTCCGGCATTTCGAGAACACATCTTCCGGCATTTCGAGAACACATCTTCCGGCATTTGAAGCAAGATATAAACGCGAAGACCGTACTGGAACTTGGCTGCGGGAACGCACGCACAGTGAACCAATTATTTAATCCTCGCGACCACCACTATTCCTATATTGGCCTGGATATTTCGTTCAACCGCGTATCGGTGGCAAAGCGCGCCATGCCTGACGGGGACTTCATCCAGTCAAGCGCCCTCAATATTCCACTCCAACCATCAACCTTAGACGGTGTGTTATTTTTGGGCGCCCTTCATCATTTCCCCGACACCCGCTGCACACTCGAAGAATGCGCCCGCGTAATACGGGCGCAGGGTTTCCTCGCGGGCCATGAGCCGGTCCAAACCGCAAAAATCACGCGCGGGAAAGTTCGGGAAATCGCCGAAAGAATGATCTCCGGTTATGAACACAGCGACCACGATAACGAGATTGACGCGGCCGTGTTCGACGACGCGCTGTCGCAGCTCCACTTCCACGTTCGTCACAGGCACGAAAACTTATCGCCAATTTTTGCTATTGGCAGGATCGCCTTAAAAAATCTGCCTTGGCCGCGCATTCAGCGACCGTTGTGGAAAGTCCTATTCGCGCTCGATACCTTAGCAATACGAACGATATGCAGATTTTCGGAGCGCCTTGAGCCGCGCGCGTTATTGATTGTCGCGGACCGAACGACTACGAACTAACATTTGCAATGTTCCCGAACACATTAGGCGGCGATTGCTTCGGTTGTAAATCGGTTGAGACTCGCCGACGCATGGAGGTAGGGTTTCGGGATGTACGCTATCCTCGCCCTCGCTATCGCGGCTTTCATTGCTTATCTGATTTTTCCGCCGGCGTTTCCTTTTACTCACCCGGATTCCGCCGGATATATTGCGTTTGCCGCACGCTGAACGGTAGGGTATCCGCTGATTTTAATGGGTGTGGAGAGCCTTTTCGGGACTCACCGTGCCGCGATCCCGATTCAGCTTTTTGCCATGATCGGATCTGCCGCCTTCGCTGCCAACGAAATCAGAAAGCTTACAAGATCAACCCTCTTTGGGATCGCCACGCTCGCGCTGGTTATCGGGAATATTTTTATTTACCGATACGCCTTCACGATTATAACCGAGGCATTATTCTTTTCCGCCATCGCCGTGCTCACCGGGCTCATCTGCCGGTTCGCCGGTTCGCCGAGCCGGGGAATCATCGGCGCCATGTCCCTGCTTATCGCCGTCAGCATCCTCATCCGGCCGGCCTCGTACATCTTCATCGTGGTCCTCGCGGCATGCGCGGCGATCCAGTTCATTAACGAGCAGCACCGGACGCGCCTCGCCCTGCATGCCGTTCTTCCATTGGCGCTGATGCTGTTTGCCGGGTCGGCTATCTACTACGGGCACCATGGCAGCTTCCGGACCCAATCCTTCCTGGGCCACAACCTGATCGGCAAAACCGCATATATCTCGGGCCGGGACGCCACCTCGCAATATCCCGAAATTGTGCGCCTCGTCGACGAGTACATGAAGCCGATGCGCGAGGTGGAATTTGATGCCTTGCAGGATCGGTACCTATTCCGGCTTCCGCACTATGATTTCGTTCGAGGCAATTTGACGGTTCCAGCTGTGGAGCACCTCGCCACGACGGGCGTGATTGGGCAAGACGCCATCCGGCAAGAGGTAGCGTTTTCGGTTTTCAAATCGAACCCCGTCGGCTTTGCGAAGGAAGTCGCGCTGCAACTCTATGCGTTATGGACGGTGGCCGATTTATGGACCGCCAAGGACAATCGGCGATTCTCCCAATTCATCGATTCCCTAGCATTCGATCCGTTCAAAGGCATGAAGACGCCACGAAGAAAGCCAATGCCGTGGGTTGTCGTATACGGCGTCAGGGCCTTTGTGTTGCTCGTCTTTGTTCTGACGGTTGGTTGCCTCGGTTATGTCACGGTAGCGTTAGCGCGGCGCAAGAGCATTTCGTCGACATGGACGGCGCTGGCGCTCTTGAGCCTTATGGCCCATGCGTATTTCTTGCTCATCGCGACTTTGCAGGTCGGATATTTCCGCTATTTCGTGGTGATATGGCCGGCAATCATCGCCATCTTTACGGTCGCGCTGGCCGCATTTGCGACCCCGCTGGCCGCACGGATCAAACCGAAATCAGCGTAGACCCGGTGCCGTACACATTCCCGCTGTCGCTCAATGCCTGATACTCAGCAAGGGTCAGGTCGCCGTGCGGCGACAGGCTGATGATCTTGTCGCTGGCGCCCGCGACAAATTCCGTGTTCTGCTCGTCGATGTACAATCCGCCCGAGAGGCGATCCGCAACGTCCGGCCCGCCATGCGTGGCTCCACTCAGCGAGGTGATGCACTTCGCCGTTCCGCCCGATGTTCCGAAACGGTTCTTGCGAGCCGCAGATTGGGCGAACTTCGTGCTGGACCCGAGCGTCCGCACGCTGTTGTTGCCGTTCACCGTGCCGGTGCTCGTATCGTCCATGTTGTTCAAAACCACCCCGTTCAGAATATCCGGCGCGGTGTCGACGACGTTCGAGCCGTTGATGTAGTAAAGCCGGATTGTCGGGTTGGCGCTTTCGATCTTGATGATGCGCCCGATCGCCGTTCCGGGTGCAGCATCGTCCTCGATCCTGTCCAGCAGATTCCAGTTGCCGGTTGAACTGGCCAGATCGACCCATTTCAAGGCCACCGCCTTGCCGACATTCACCTGCGCGTTCGACGCCAAATCACCATGGTTGCCCTCGAACAGCACCTAGTCGGGCCAGATGTTGCGATAGCAGAATGCAAACGCCTTGGACGACTCCGTGTCATATCCGAGCACGTTATTGTCGCGCACGATGCAGCCGTCCCCCAGCCACATATGCGCGTTATCGGCGTGGAAGCCGATGCCCACGCTGGCCGATGTGGAGCCGATCGACCCGTAATGCGTCGCATGCTCGGCGACATCGTTATTGGCGATCAGGATATTGTTGAATGGCCGGGTCGTGAAATTCACCGCCGGGTCGAGATGGTTTCTCGCGTACCCGATGATATGACCGCCGCAGCGACGGGATTTCAGGAACTGGATCGTCAGGTTGTCGCAAAGCTGGAACCCGACCACATGGCCGTCGTTGTCGTTTTCGTGTGGAACGAACCCGCCAATATCGAAGACGTTTTCTCGCCCGTCCCGTGCGTTCGGATCGGCCTGAACGGTGATGCGGTGCATTTTGGCGGGAACCTGAATGCCGCTTTGCGAAATAATATAAATCGCGTTCTTGCCGCGCGAGATTTGATCGACGTTGATCAAAATATCCCGGATTTCGGAACCGATACCCTTGCCCTGCGCCCCGAACGAGAACAGCCGACCGCCGTTGCCACCCGAGGTGTATTTCATATTGAGCATGTGGAAATCGATATGTTCAAACACATTGACGGTCGCTGAATCGGGCGCGAGATCGATATTGGCGCACCGCATGGTAAGGCCGTTAAACTCAACATACTGACGGATCGTCTCGGCGGCTATCTGGCTGTTGAAGCTTATCCGGTACCCGAAATCTCCGGCGCCGACCACGCGGCCGGTCGGATCGCTGCCGTCCTCCAAATGCACCCACCACGAAGGGCCGGCGGCGTCATAAAAAAATGTCCCCGGCGTCGCCTTCAAGTCGGCAAGATCCGCGGCCGGTGCCAGCTCCTCACCCAACTCGAAGGTATCGAAGTCCGGATCGACGAATTTGGACGAGGTCCTGCTGTCCGAATTATGCGTGGTCGATGGGATGGAATACGCGTTTGACCCGCCGTCCTTGGTCCAGGAATTTGCGTTCTGGATGACCGTGCCCTGGCTGATCGCGCCCGGCTTCAACCAATGATCGAAGCTGTATTTGAATTTGTTGTTCGCGTCCACGCCGTTGAAGACCTTGAACCGGGACCGCCCCTCGACGGTTCCGGTCGCATCCAGCCCGTCCACATGGATGAAGAAGCCGTGAAAGAAGAATTCCTCCTTCGCGGTCAACGGCGTGTAGACCGCTCCGAACTCGCCATTGACGGTCGGCGCGCCGACGATGCGGTCCCCGTATGTCCGGCCATCCCCGGAGCCGAACGTCGATTTCTTCGACCAAACCCAACTGCCGTCAGGCGAATACGGGGCTTCGAAATGGACGTTGACGTACCCACTCTTCCCGAGAAGGCTGAATGCTTCGCGATCCTTTGCGGCATTGGTCGGGTATTCGTCCTTGAAAACGCCAACGCCGTAATTGTCGCGATGGAGCGGCGCCAGGGCACCAGTACGCTCCGCATCGGTGATTTTGGCCTTGACGATCTTGAGCGCCGAGTTATGGCTGGCGGATCGAATGCTTTGCGTGGGCGTGTGAGATTTTTTGGCAGCCGTCACGGTTTGCAGCGCCGCAAGAACCGGTGCGTAGTCGATATGGGCGCTATCAAGAACGAACCGCGTGACCCCCATCAGCCGGGACTCGTTAGTGACTCTTCAATGACACCGATTTCGGTCCAGTCCGCGCCGGCGCCGCTGTTGTTTATGATCGTTGCGGCTGGATCCTTCATGAAGATTTCGGGAGCCGTGCCGGTCGGCGTGCTGCCGTCGCTACCCAAATCAACCGGGCCGGCATTGTAGAACTTGAGCGCGTTCGAGGCGATGCTCAAATCCATATATTCCGCCGTGTTGAGATAGAATTGCGCCAGATCGCCGTGCAGCAGGTTTGCGAGCACGTTCTGCTCGGAACCGATCCGGTATGGCCGCGTCCATTCGATCGCGAAGTTATTGAGACCATCCGCGGCCACCGTTAGATCGCTGACCCCGTCGATCAACAAATGAACCAGCGACGTACCCGTGCCCTGTACCTTGATCGACCACATGCAGTGGTGCCAGATGGTATCCAGTATCGCGGAGCTGCGAAGAAACGTATTCCGGCCGCCACCCGCATCGAAAAAACCCAACGTGATCTTGTTAGCGTGAGTGCCGGAATCGAAATAAATTTGGAACCGTCCAGATTGACCATGAATGATCCGCTCGGTGACACCGCTTGCCGAATTCCGTTTGAACCAAAAACTGCCAAGGCCGTTCAATGAATCGGCGGGCGGCTGAACCGTGCTCGCCAAGGCATCGTTCACGCCATCGAAGAACACCGGATTCGTGATTTGCGCCGTCGGCACATGCTGCGCCGAATAGTTCCCGGGCCCCGCGCAATCGTCCACCGCGCCGGTCAGCGTGAAGTCGGTTCCCGCCTTGTTGATGTGAAAGCTGGCGAAGGCGTTGTTCAGATACACCAACACATTCGCGCTCGGCCCGGCACCGGCCGTGCCCAGTATGCGCGGTCGCCCAAGCGTGCTGTCATAGAACTGCTCCGCCGTGTCGTCGCTGGCCAGCCCAAGGCTCGCATCGGCCGCCCATTCCTCGGCCATGCAGCCGTTGAAGTAATTGCGGTTCAGGCTGTCGTCGGAGCGCGCGATCGTCCATTTTTCCGTCAGGTCGATGTCGCCGGCGGTGCCGGGCGTGTTGTTGTTTTCCTGCGCGAAGTCGACGCGCAGCACCGCCGCGGTGGCGGAAATGTCGAGCATCAGGTGGACCCAGCCGCTGGCCACCGTCACGGCCGTGGTGCTGACCACCGTGCCGATCACGACGCCGGCGGCGGTGCGCCATTGCGCCTGGATCAGGTTGCTGGCCAGCCGCTCGATCTTGAGGCCGTAATTCGCCCCCGTGCCGATCCACAGCAGGGTCTGCAACGCGCCGTCGCCGCCCTCCATCTTGATCCAGCGCGCCCAGGTGAAGCCGGTGCCGTCCGCGACCGTCGCCGGGCCGGGAGCCGCGATCTCGTAATAATCGTTCGTGCCGTCAAACCGGACGGCATGCGCAATAGCGCTCGCCGGGGCACTTTCCAGGATCGATTTCGTCACCGGCGTCGAAACCGGAAACGAGCACGGATAGCTCAGCGGCGCATTCGATCCGACGAAGCCAAACGGGCGCAGCAGCCTAGCCGACATGCGTCGCCACCGCAGTCAGACCCGAAGGCGTGCCACCGGCTACCGCCGCCCGCACCTGGCCTTCCGGCAGCACGAACCCGCCTTGTCCCGGTCCGGTGAGATCCGCGTTACCGCCGGAAACGTCGAGCCATGTCGCGCCGTCGGGCCCCAGTTGCTGCAATTTTACCGTCGCTCCGCCGAATGTCCCGGTCACGGTGAAGACGCCGGGCCCGCCCGCCCAGGTATTCGCCGCGCCTGTGACATCGCCATCATCGAGCAGTCTGATACTCGTACCCATCGCTTCGCTCTCCAATATTTGAAATTATCGGCGCTCCGGCCCGATCGAGCCCTGCGCCGTCGCTACGCCGAATGCTCCCCGGCTTGTCCTTCCAGGAACAGGCGGACGACTTCGCTCATCCCGAGGAGCGGCGTAAAGGTGACGATCGTAAATCCGCCGGTGGCATTGGTCCGGGTGAGACCTTCCAGGTAGATGTCGAGCGGCGGCTCCTCATCGAACCAAACTCCGTCCAAGGTTTCGCCCTGCCACTTTTCCCGTCCCATCCCATAGGCCTTGAAGCCAAGGACGGAGAGGCCGCCCGACCGATGGCGCACGACGATGCTGTCCACCGCATCCGCCTGGGTCCGGCCCAGTTTGATATCCTCGATCGCATCGGCCGGGATCGTGCCGGTGCCCCAATCGCGTCTAATCGCCGGCGGGCCGAGTAGAATGCGTTGCGGATTGTCCCGCGTGCTCTCACCGGTGACCGAGGCAGCCCACAGCCGGACCGGCCGTTCGAACCGCCGCCCGGCCCACCAGTCGGGATACACACCCGATAGATGCATCGCGCATTCGAAGCCGCCGGCGAGCGTTTTCCCCAATTGATTGCCGGCCATGAACAAGCGCTCGCGATGATCGCGACCCGCCTGGTGAAATGTCCGCTGCTGAGGATACGGCCGATACCGGCTCAGCCGGTTTCTATCCCTCCGGCTTTGAAGAACCGTCAGGATCCGGACGAGCCGCAACGCCGAGCGCCGCCGCAAGGTCCCGCGCGTGTTCGATGAGTTCGTCATCCGACAGGCTTTCAAGCGGTCCCGGTTCGGCCGCGGCCGACTTCGACAAAATGGACGCGCATAATTTCATGTAGGTGACGGGATCTTCCTCGCGGACCGCCGAAATTGCGTGAAGACCGTGCGCGCGAAAATCCTTTGTCACCGCCTTGATGAATGCATCGTCGAAGCCCGCACCGTCGCGATTCCGGCTTGCCGGGTTCCGGCGTGCCGCCGGCACGGTCCCGGATCCTGCCTTCGCCATAGCCTGGCACTCCCTCCCGACAAACAACCGGCATCGGCCGCCGCGATTTCGAATAATTTGTCCTGGATTTGATCAAAGCCGCCGAGCAATCATTTTTAATGACGCGCAATGACGGCGTTAAACGCCGTACCGGTTCGACATAATTGCCGCCGCGCATGTTTCTCTCAGCGTGGCGTTTTATCTAGCAAATTTTGGCGGCCGTGGCGACTGAATGCGCTGCGAATTCGATGCGAAAGCGGCTAAGGGCGCACGACGCCCTTGCCGGCGATTTCATGGATCACCCAGGCGCCGGCCGCGTTCGGTCCTACCAGGATCGTCCGATCGACCTGAAGAGACACTTTCTTGCCGTCCTGTTTCGCCATCAGCGATCGCTTTTCACGCACGCGGACGAAGGAACTCTCCACCTTGAAGAATCGGCCCTGGGTAACGCATTCCAGCTGGGCAAGGTTCAACTCCCGGGCGGGTTGCAGCCCGAACGCCTTGTATTCGGCGCCCGACATTTCCAGCGTTTTCCGCGACCCGTCGACCAATTGATACGACATGGAGTATCGCGCGCCATCGACAATCACGTCGCTGTTCGCGGGGTCGAGCGAGCATCCGAAGGAGTCGAGTTGGGCGAAAAACCGCTCGGCCCCGGCGCGCAATTTCCGCTCCGTTGCGCGGCGTTGCGCCCGGCTGACCTGCGTTCTTTTCTTTTTGCGTTTCGACTTTGCGGCGGACCGACTTTTCTTGGCCGCTGTATCCCGCGCATCCGCAACCGCCGTCGACGCGGGCGGCAGCGAACTTTCAGACAGATAGGAATACGAAACGCCCGCAACGGCGCCAGCAAGCATCAACCCGACAAATAAGGCAAATTCACGCATCGCGTCATAAGATGTCGAGAAGATTTAGGAAGCATTAACGCCCGGAGCGTCGTCCAATGCCGGATGCCTTGCAAACCGGCAATGCGCCGCCGCTCGCGGCAGGTAACCACCCAACGACTATGGCATACTGCAACGACCCTTGAGCCTTCGAGAGCGTGGACCGTGACAATCTATACAACAGACCCGGCATACTGGAATGCCCAAAGCGACGGGCGGCTGCCGGGACTCCTCGGCATCACGATGCTCGAGGCCGATCCGGCCCGGTTCCGCAGCCGCCTGACGGTCCGGCCGAACTTGCTCGCGCCGAACGGTTTCCTGCATGCCGCCACGGTCATCGCCCTCGCGGATACCACGTGCGGTTTCGGCAGCTACGCCAATCTTCCCGATGGCGCGACCGGTTTTACCACCGTTGAGCTGAAGAGTAATTTCCTGGGAACGGCGCGCGACGGGGCCATCGAATGCGTCGCCATGCCTGCGCATATTGGCCGGTCGACCCATGTCTGGGACGCCAAGGTCACCCCGGCCGACCGGGACAAACCGATCGCCCTCTTCCGGTGCACGCAAATGATCCTGTGGCCGCTGCCGCTATCCGCCTGAACCAATGCGGATGGCAGCGGGACGAAAATTGCCCCATACTACGGATCGCGGACCATGCGGATGAGGTTTGGAAAATGCCCCCTAAATCCAAGCAGAGCGGCGTCGGATTCATCGAAGGCGAATTCATGCCGCATACCGAGATTCGGCTGCCGGTGACCGATCTCGGCTTTCAACTCTCGGACATGTGCTACGACGCTCTCCACGTGATCGACGGCAAATTTTTTCGCCAGGATGACCACATGGACCGTTGGGATCGATCGATACGGGAGCGGCGATTCGACACGCTGAACTACGACCGCCAGCAGACGATCGATATTCTGCATGAATGCGTTCGCCGGGCGGAACTGCGGGACGCAATGGTGTATGTTATCGCCACCCGTGGCTCGCCAACCGACGCGTTAAAGGACCTGCGAAGCTGCGCCAACCGGCTGATGGCCTGGGCGGTGCCTTACTACAAGGTGGTCACCGACGAAGAACTGCGTACCGGGTGCGACATCGTCGTCTCCGATGTCGTCCGAATTCCGGAACATTCGGTGGATCCTACGGTCAAGAATTTCGGGCGGCTGGACTTTTGCAACGCGCTTTTCGAAGCCTATGACCGCGGCGCAAAATATGCGGTGCTTCTGGATCAAGACGGCAATGTCACCGAAGGACGAGGCTGGAACCTGTTCGCCCTGTTCGGCGGAGAACTGGTTTCACCGGCGTCCGGCGTTCTCGAAGGGATTACGCGGCAGACCGTCCTAGAACTGTGCGACGAATTGAATGTCGAGGGCGTGCTGCGCCCGTTCACCGCGGACGCCCTTCGCAATGCCGACGAGGTCTTCATGACCTCGACCGCGGGCGGCATTATGCCCATTGCCACAGTGGATGGTCGCGCCATCGGCGCCGGTGAGCCCGGCCCCGTAACCGAACGGCTGACCGAACTATACTGGGCGCTGCACGACAATCCCGACTACGTCACGCCGGTCGACTACGGCACCGAAGCGTAGCGGCGCCCGGGCTGCCGATACGCAATCCTTCCGGTTTGAGTCAACGCGCATCGCTGTCACGGATTGGCGGCCATCCAGGTACGCCTGCGAACAACACGCCAGCGCGATCAAAAATTGAACACTAGATCGCCGGCATATCCCGGTACGTAATATTGATTACGCAAATACCGTTTTCGCATACCATTTTACCTGAAAAAATTATCTAATTGATACAGATAGACTTTAAAAATTCACCTCTATTTGACGATACGTCAAATGACTCAAATAAGAGACGATAGTAATATTTAAAAACCAACCACCTAACAGGAGCATTCGATTATGAATTTCATTCGCGTCAATGCCCTCCTTTCGGCTCTTTCCGCACTAGCGCTGATGGTGGCCGCCACGACGGCATCCGCCGAAATGGAAGACGGCCTTGTAAAATCGAGCCTGGTATCCAGTTCCGCGGGAACGGCGACGACCGTGGCGCAAACACAGCGCGTCGACGAACCGGAATAGGAGAGCGACAAACCAACCGGATCCTGACCAAAGTCCGGGAATCGCCTACTGGGCCGGCCTTAAAATGCCGGCCCTTTGATCTTCCGCCGGCATATATCCGGTTTCGCCTCTGCCCCCCTCTCGCATGCCGGCGCATGTGCTCCGTCCGATTCCTGGGTCCGCGCTGCCGCGGCGAACCGGTTGGCGCGACGACGTTGTTGCCTCCGACAGCGGTTCACAGTTAGGGTCCGCCAAACGACGCCACGGAACCCGATGACCGACGCATCGCCTGCCAAAATCGTTCTGCGCAATGTCTCCAAGAGCTTTGGCGCCAATCATGTTTTGCGCGGCGTCGATCTCGAAATTCGCGATGGCGAATCATTGGTGTTGATCGGCACGTCGGGCAGCGGCAAGAGCCTGCTGCTCAAATGCATCCTTGGCCTACAAACGCCGGATTCCGGCAGCATCCAGATTGACGGCACGGAAACGACCGATTACGACGGCGACGAACGGATGCGCTATATCGGCCGGTTCGGCGTATTGTTTCAATATTCCGGGCTGTTCGATAGCCTCACCGTGTGGGAAAACATCGCGTTCAAATGGATCCAGCAAGGTGTCCTCGATCAGCGCGAGGCGCGCGAAAAAGCCGCCGAGACGCTAAACACCGTTGGATTGGCGCCTGAAATCGTCGATTTGTTTCCCCATGAATTATCGGGCGGCATGCAAAAGCGCGTCGGCATTGCGCGGGCCATTTTCACCGAACCGGAAATCCTGTTCCTCGACGAACCGACCGCCGGCCTCGATCCGATCATGACAAATGTTATCGGCCGCCTGATTTCAAGCTGCGTGAACAAGCTTGGCGCGACAGCGGTGTCGATCACAAGCGACATGACCGGCGCGAAACAGATATCCGATCGAATCGCCATGTTGCATGAGGGCCGCATCATTTGGGAAGGCCGCAATTCGGAAGCGGACGCATCGGGCAACCCTTATGTCGATCAGCTCATCCATCAACGGGCGCAGGGGCCGATCCAAATGCGCGTCACCCGCGAATAACAAAGCATCGGTTTCGGCGTCCGATTGGAAACCGCCCTTCGAGCGGCGAATCGGGACCTGATTTGGCGCGCCCAATATCGCCGGCGCGGGAGGTAACCGCGCGTCGCCGCGGCGCCCTCCCCATTCTTGCAATTCCGATCCGATGAGGGCAGTTTGATTCCGAAACGCGGTATCCGGGTGAAGAACTAAGAAACGGGTAAAAGGGTAAATTCGTGAAAGAAAAATCCGGCTCGACATCAATCATCCAAAAACACATCCAATTGCTCGGCCTGACCCTGGCGTGCCTCGCCATTGGCGCGTATGCGGCGGTCGCGCAATCGATTCATGACAATCCCCGCGCGTTCGTCGACGATTTAGGAAAGCGAACGATCAGTTATTTGGCCGATACCGCAGCACCGTTCGAATCCAGGAGGGATCGACTGCGATCCTTATTGCGGGAGGGTTTCGCCGTCGAACGAATCGGCCGGTTCGTGCTCGGCAAATATCGCCGTCTAGCGGAGCCGCGCGAGGTGGATGAATTCGTGCAGGTATTCGAAGATTACATCGTCAACTTTTACGCCGCCCAGTTCAGCCGCTATTCCGGCGAAAAGCTCGCGGTCCAGAAGGTCCTCAAGAAGCCGAAAGCGAAGGACAGCATGGTGGTCACCCACATATTAACCGGCGACGGTCGGGAGCCGCTGCGGGTTGATTTTCAGGTTCGACACGTCGGGGACAAATTCAAGATCATGGATGTGCGCGTCGAAGGCATCAGCATGGTGCTCGCGCAACGAGATGAATTTACGACCTATATCGGCAACAACGGCGGCAAGATCCAGACACTAACGACGGCGTTGCAGAAACGAATGGAAAAGATCCCGGCAACGGCCGGCAAGTAGCGATCAGCGCACGCGCGGGGCTGGCGGAGCCCAGCTTTTTTCGCGCGCCCCATGACGAGCAATAGGATGAGTCGGCGAGTGGCCAAGGCTTGCGAGACAATCGAAATCGAAGTGTCGCCGGGCGAGTTGTTCGACCGAATCTCGATTCTTGAAATCAAGCAGCAACGAATTCGCGTGGCCAAACAACTCGACAATATCGAATTCGAACTTGGCCGGCTCCGCGAAACGCAATCCCGGTTGCCGAAGTGCACTGCGGAGCTTCGGCGGCATATCGAGCAGCTGAAAACCGTCAATCAAACGCTTTGGGACATCGAGGATGAAATTCGCGCCTGCGAAGCCGCGCAATCGTTCGACCGACGCTTCATTGAACTGGCCCGGTCGGTCTACCGCGAGAACGATGAGCGCGCCGCGATAAAACGGAAAATCAACGAATTGCTGGGTTCGTCGATCGTTGAGGAAAAGTCATACACGGATTATTCCAAAGCGGCCGACGCGTAGGGGCGGGCCCGTCACTCGGCCAGGCCTTATTTGCGTCCCGCGTAAAATCCGCCGCTCTCGCCTGAATCGTCTTGGGCCGCTCCGGTCAGGACCAACGGCCAGGCGATATCGATTCCGCCGACATAGCACCGGGCCACGGTATACCGAAGCGACGAAGGCTCCCTCGAGTGACAGCGGACGACGACATCGGCAATCAGGCGGCGCAATTGCCACTCGGATTTTTCCGCCGCGTCGGTATTCGGCGGAATTGCGGCGATGCCCCATAGGCGAATACGCTGCCCCCAGATCTCAATGGTCCGGCCGTCGATAACTCGCGCCTTGCCTTCAATTGTCAAAGGCGCCGCCTGCGCCCAGACCGGCAGGAAGAACAGCACCACCGCGAAAACATGCCGCCATTTCATATAATAATACCGCCGAAATATTTGGTGAAATACGGATATATTACCTTATCTATAGTATAATTCTCTGAATTCCGCAGATAACCAAAAGAACTAGCCATAACGGTGGCCGTTGTTATTGCACCTATATTTTTCAATCCAAACCGATAAAGACACCGCGCCTCGGCTCAACGCGCAGCGTCGTTAACGAAAAATCAATTCATCTATAGTGGTTTAAGGGTCGTGCGCTTAACCATATTCGACCGGAGCGCTGTTGCGCCTTCGACCGAACCGATTTCCGAGGAGGAAAAATGGAGGTCCTCGCTACGTTCGTGTTTTGGCTCGTGCCGGCGACCATCTATTTCGGACCGTCGATCGTTGCCATTATGCGAAGTCATTATCGGACCCGCTATATAATCGCGGTGAATTTGCTGTTCGGTTGGACTGTGGTGGGACTCTTCCTCGCGTTCGCGTGGGCCCTCTCTTCGACCCGGCCGGTACGGAAAGACAAGATTGGCGAACCCACCACCGATTTCGGCGAACGCCTTTACCAAAACCGCAATATCGTGCGCCACCGCGATGGCGGCGCGACGGTCTATCCGGCCTATCTGACAGATGAAGCCTATGAATTAACCGCGCAAGAGCTGCCGCATTTCTACCGGATGCGGGAGGTGGCGGCACGGCGTAACTACCCGCGTGGCCTTATTATTTTGCTGTCGTGCATAGGGTTCTTCATAGGTTTCAGGATGTGGCTTGGGCCGGAACACGGCACCGCACCCGCCCTCCTGACATCGACCGCGCTGGCCTTCCTCATCGCCTCCTGGGACCTGATACTTCGGCCAAAACGGGAATTTCGCGCCCAATTTCCGAAAGCGCCTCGGGCGACCAACGATCCATCGCGCAGGAAACGGCGGGTTCTGGCCGCGCTCATTGCGTTCGATCCGCTTATTTGCACCGGCGCTACTCTATTGTGCCTCGGGCTGATCGTCAGCACGGCGTTGCAGGCGGCGCTGTATCCCCACCCCATTACCCTGCGGGCGCATGACGCATCGATCCTGTTGACCGGGGTGAGCATCCTGATAGGCGGCTGCGCCTACTATGGCCACCTGACCTGGCATCACCTTCTGTTCTTTGTAAAGAACCGGCGCCGGCCGAGACAGAACGATCTGGAAGATTTGGAAAACCTTCGCCAGGTCTCCGGCCCGAATTTCGATCCTTCCACCGGCGCCTATTCGAGCTCCACACCGCTGGATTCGCGTCCCTGACGCACTCTCGCCCTTCTCTCACAGCGTGTATTGCATCCAATTATTTCTATATTGGGAGCGCCCCGCATTCTATTGATACTAAGCGATTCTTCTCAGGCTGCGGAGGACAAATCGGGCGTTGGGACTTTAAACCTGGGAACAGTCTTTAATTCCCGGATGCCGTCTTAATTCGTGCCTTCAAATCATCACAATTTGGACTGATTCTTGCCGATCCCTTACGGGAAGATGGACACTGGAATTAATGATCGGCAGATAGAATTGTCGGCGTTGGTATCGGTTCCGCGGATAGGCAGTCGTGGCACTTCATTAACTAGAGAATTGCGGGGCTTACCATGCACCATCAAACCAGCGGTCGAGCACGGCCGGTTAGCCAAGGCCAACAAAGCGCTCTACAAAAATGCGTCAAATGCGGCGTGACATTCGTTGCCCAACGGCCCGGTCATCGAACTTGCCGCAAATGTACAGCCGGTCACAATCACAATGGCCTGCACGCCGGATTGCGTCACCGCACCGTTTAACCTCGGTGTCTTTGGCCGCGCCGCATCGGCACAGCGATCCCATTCGGGCGCCGTCCCTAACACGGCAGTTGTTCGTTCCGAATAGACCGGATGTTACCCGGAGTTTCGGTGTCTCCGCACCGGTCGGCGGGTTTTGGACTTTTCGCACCGGTTCAGCGCCTGAGCAATCTCTCCCAACGCCCGGTCATGCCAGACCCGAACCGTATCGTGGTGCAGGCCGAAAATCTTACCGAGCCGCCGATAGCTTACGATATAGCGGTCGCTGACGGGGTGCCGCAAAGACCTCGCGAGGCATAATCGCCGCTTCCTCGGATCGCCCAGATACCAGAGCCATTGCAGGGATTCGTCCATATCCGCCAGTGCGCGAGCGCTTGGAGGCAGCCGCAAACGGTGCCGATCGTCCGAGAAATCCCGCCTGATCTCTTCCGAAGCCCCGATCATCGCCGCAAACGCATCCTCGGCGCGTTGCGCCACCGCCGGCCAGCTGGATCGTGGTTGGCCGGGAAGTGCACCTTGCGGCAGTGGCAGCGCCATAAGCGCCCGACCGGCCGCCTCAAACCGCTGTTTTACCGTTTCCGGCACCCAGAGGTCGTCCATCCGCCTGTCGTCAATGCTCACCGAGGCAGGCCGTTGCACAGGTCCGACGTGATCGTATAGCAAAGAATGCGCCCCTCCTCGTTGCGGAGCGGCGCGACACGGCAGGTGACTTGGTGGCCACAATCGGCCCATGCGGCCTCGATGTTTCGCGCCAGCAACCGGGCGCTTTGCCTGCGCAAGCAGTAGTCCGCTCCGTTTTCGTCCGGCCGGGCGTTGAATCGGGGAATGTTCATCGCCGCCCTCCCGATTGATCGTTCCGCAACTCGGTCTGACACCTAAGCGATTCCGTCATATGCCTCACCCTCATAGGACTGCAGTTGCACCGAAATTTCTTGCATAGGCTGTATCAAATTTCCGTACAATTGTCAATGATTTCCCGTGCAAATAATGCGGAAATTCGGTACAATTATTTCAACATGCTGGAACAAACGTCATGGCAACCGACTCAAAAGCGGCATCAGAACTGAAGCAGCTCCGCGAGCGGGCGAAATTGTCCGTCCGCCAGCTTGCTCTGGCGCTGAAATCCGCAGGCTCGAAATATGGCCGCTCCGCCTCGTCCTACGCGTATTACGAAAACGAATACAAGAAGCCATATCTTCCGGCCGACCTTGTCGAGGCCCTGGGTCCTCTCCTTTCCGGGCGCGGCGACCCGCCGATCACGGAGCGGCAGGTTTCGGTTCTGGCCGGCGTTCGCCGTGGCAGCCTATGGCTGCATCCGGATCCGGTGGGCGAACCTTCCAACCATCAGAAACCCGGGGCTTTCGATGCGGATCTCTTGACGGAAATTCTGCTTCGGTTGGATAAATTCGAACACGGTCGGCGGCCGGCTCTGGCGCCACGCCAGCGCGCCTATCTGACGTCCCGCATATACAGCAGGATCGCGGATGTCCCGCGCGCCGGCCGTCAGGCGCGGCTCGACGCGGAATTCGCTGAAATCGCGGAGTTGGCCGCGCTGTTCGCCGACTCCGGCGGCACCTGAGCGAAAAGCCGCGCACGCTCTCCTGACCTTCCTCCCGCGCGCCCGGGAGAAATCTCCCCCCAATACGGTCGGACCGATTGCGTCCGGTGCCAGACCACCCATCTCCCCGGCAATCGCGCAGCGAATTCGCCGCGGTTTCGATTGTCGAAATCCAGATTTGTTTGTACGGATTTCTCGCACAATTCTCTTCGTCCTCCGGGATGAATGCGACATCCGACAACCAAATGGGAGATTTCTCATGACATTGGCGCACCGAAGGCCGAGCCCGGCTCCGGAGCGGCTCAGCGACGCCGATCTGGCGGAATGGGCCGACTGGGAACAATGGCAAAACCAGGCCGAATGGCAGGACATTGCCGATGCCGCCCGTTCCGGGGAGGATCTTGAAAGCAGTCTGGGCGGCCCTGTAGAGGACCCACAGTGGGTGGACCGCATGACCCGTCAACTGCGCCGGAGCGGCCTCGGGGCCGACCATTGAGCCCCGCCCATGGCGACGGGTACTACGCACGTTTCGCCGACGCGAAAGAGGCGGCGGCTGCGAATGGGTTACCGGCCTACGGCGACTGGCGCGCGGCGCTGGAGCGACGGTATACCGTAATGCCGCTATGGTATTGGGATACGGCACTCTGCCGCCAAAATTATGGCGCATTCGTTCGCGACTGCCTCGCCTGGCAACAGGGCCAGACACACATCAACCGGGGAAATGCCACCTTCCACGGTCAGTTCGGCCGTTCATCCGGGTAAATCCGGCACTCGTGACAATGAACGAACTACCCTCTATACCCGCCGATCTCCCTGCGGCTATGCTAGATCAACCTGCCTGTAATCGGAATCAATGATAGGCAGAAAAGTTGATCGATTCTATAAAGATAGAGCAGCTTATGTGCGCCCGAACGGGCGCACGCTGCTCTAGGAGCCACAAACTCGCGAATCGGGACCTCGGTAAAGCATGAATACCAGCAACTCCATCACCTTCCGGCCGTTGACGCCGAATGTCGGAGCGATGATCGAAGGCATCGACCTGCGCGAGCCGCTCTCCGACGACACTATTCACGCGATCCATGGCGCCCTGATGCGCCATCACGTGGTGTTTATGCGCGATCAGAATATTACGCCGCGACAACATTCGGAGTTTGGCCAACGGTTCGGGCCGCTGCGCAAGGCCCGTCGGGCCGCCTTCGAAGTGCATGAAGAAGCCCCGGATTTGCAGGTCCTGATCAACGACCGCGAACGGCCGCCGAACGTTAACCATTATCATACCGACGGCATATTCCGGGAAGCGCCTGAGTTCGCATCGATTCTGCATGCCGACATCGTCCCTGACGCGGGCGGCGATACGGTCTTCGTAAGCCTGACCGCCGCCTATGAAGGGCTTTCCGACGGAATGAAGGCCTATTTGGAGACTCTGTCGGCCACCAATGAATTCATGAAGCTCCACGGCAGCCCGGCCAAGACGCGCAGCTGGAAAGGCGACAATTTCGAGCGGATGGACGCGATGCGGCGTGACAACCCGCCGGTCGTCCATCCCCTGGTCAAACGCCACCCGGTCACGGGTAAGAAGCACCTGTACCTGTCCGAGAGCTTTACGACCCATATCCTGGGCGTGTCGGCGACGGAGAGCGAGCGGCTTCTCGACTTCCTGTTTCAGCATGTGGCAAAGCCGGAATATCAATGCCGCTTCGCATGGCGCCCCGGGTCCATGGCGTTCTGGGACAATCGAGCGGCGCTGCACTATGCGGTTGCTGATTATTGGCCGGAAACCCGGAGAATGAACCGGATCACAATCGAGACCGATCAAATCGGCGGAACCTGATCCACCCGCTTTGAATTCCTCGATTCGACGAAATGCGGGGACTGGAATTAATTCCTAAATCGCTAATTTCCGCACCCGACGCCCGCAAAACCAAATCAGATTAATACTAAAGAGCTGTTCTGATGCACCCTTTCGGTGACTCCGGTCA
The DNA here is from genome assembly GCA_041557595.1 of Alphaproteobacteria bacterium. Classification (GTDB taxonomy): domain Bacteria; phylum Pseudomonadota; class Alphaproteobacteria; order UBA8366; family UBA8366; genus JAOTYV01. Next base: position 13,738 of record JBFFGE010000018.1, on the reverse strand, counting down.
CTTCGATGAAGGCCGCGCGATGGTTTTATTGCGACAACAGATTAACCGGGAGCGGCGAAAGCCGGAGCACGAAAATGCAACATGATTTTGGAACTTGGAACCTCGCGAAACTGATGGTCGAACAGCATGGCCACGACGCCCTGCACAGCGCGCGCAAGGTTGCCGCAATTATCGAACACACCGATGGCGAGCCCGACGGCGCAAGTTTCGTCAACGTCGTTCGCGCCATGGATCTGCTTCTCTCCGAGGACGACTACGGCACCGTCCACTAAATCATGCCGAAAAATGCTTCCGGCCGGCCAGCAAGAAAGTCGGCCCGGTGGCGTGGGATAACCCGGGTATTCGAATAGGCGAATACACCGTGTCGCCGATCCGGCGCCCGCTTCACCCGCTCCAACGCGGTGGATCGTGCGACAAATGAAATACCCGCCCGGTCTGCAGGGTCTGTAACGTCCCCAGATTGCCGGGCCACCGCCGCGCCGCACGACAGTGCGTGTCGCCGCACCTCCCCCAAATGCGAAGCTCTTGAATCTTACCGCGGCCAAACTAAGAATATGGCGTCGCTCGGTGGATCGTCTGGCCTTATGGGGCGGGCATCGTCCGTCGCGACGGACCGACTGCCGCCAAATTTCCGCTGCGGACTTCTATCCGAAGCGGATTCACCCTATAAGCGCACGCGGATGACTATGGCGTCGCAATGACCGAAATGATCAAACTCACCGGCCTGACGAAGCGGTTCGGCCAGATTACGGCCGTCGACGCGGTCGACATGACCGTTGAATCGGGCGAAGTCCTGGGCTTTCTCGGTCCGAATGGCGCCGGCAAATCCACGACCATGAAGATGGTCGCCGGATTTTTGGAGCCAACGGCCGGATCTGCCAGCGTATGCGGATGGGATATCCAGCGCGATCCGGTGGCGTTGAAGAAGACGCTTGGATATCTGCCCGAAGGCGCGCCGACCTATGGCGACATGACACCCCAGAGCTACCTGCGCTTCATCGCCGCAATCCGCGGCTTCGATGGTGCGGAGCGGCAACGGCGGGTCGATGCAATGGTCGACAGGATTGCGCTGCGCGAAGTTCTCCATCAGCCGATCGAAACCTTGTCGAAAGGCTTCAAGCGGCGCGTCGGGCTGGCTCAGACAATGCTGCACGATCCGCCCGTCCTCATCATGGATGAACCGACCGACGGGCTCGACCCGAACCAAAAGCGTCATGTGCGGTCGCTCATTCGCGAAATGGCCGCTGAAAAGGCGATCGTTATTTCCACGCATATTCTCGAAGAAGTCGAAGCCGTCTGCACGCGCGCCATGATTATCGCGCGCGGCAAGATTTGCGCGGACGCCCGGCCTGACGAACTGCGATCCCGCGCCTGGAATCACAACATGGTCCTGATCACCGCCGACGCCGGCGACGAAGCCACCCTTATGAAGGCGATCGGAGACCTGCCCGAAGTCGGTACGATCGACGTCGCGGGCCGGTCCGGCGATACCGTCCGGCTGCGGATTCAACCGGCCGGTCGCGAACAGATCGGCCCCCGCATCGGCGAGTTCGTCCGGTCGAAGTCCTTGCCGGTTCGCGAGCTGTTTATCGAACAGGGTTCGCTGGACGAGGTCTTTTGGAGCATCACGACGGACGACGGGAAACAGGACAGCGAGCATGCGTAACATCGGTATTATCGCGCGCCGCGAAATCGGCAGCTATTTCGGCACGCCGCTCGCCTACGTCTTTATCGTCATCTTCTTGGCACTCAGCGGCGCGCTTTGCTTCTATCTCGGCGGCTTCCTGTTCCGCGGCCAGGCCGACCTCGAACCATTCTTCGTCTATCATCCCTGGCTTTACCTGCTGCTCGTTCCCGCGATTGCCATGCGCCTGTGGGCCGAGGAACGCAAGACCGGGACTATCGAAAATCTCATGACGCTGCCGATCTCGACACCGGAAGCGGTGCTCGGCAAATTTCTCGCGGCCTGGCTGTTCTGCGGCATCGCGCTGACGCTGACGTTTCCGGTCTGGATCACCGTCAACATCCTGGGCGACCCGGACAACGGCGTGATCGTCGCCAGCTATATCGGCAGTTTTTTGATGGCCGGTGCGTTCATGGCAATCGGCTCCTGCATGTCGGCGCTTTCGAAAAACCAGGTCATCGCCTTCATCATCGCCGCCACGGCATGTTTCCTGTTCACCATGAGCGGGTTGGATCTCGTGCTCAATTTCTTCCGTGGCTGGTCGCCGGAATGGCTGGTGACCACCGTCGCGTCGATGAGCTTTCTGACCCATTTCAACTCCGTTACCCAAGGGGTAATCGAGTTCCGAGACTTGGTGTTTTTCGTGTCGCTGATCACATTTTGGTTGTTCGCCAACGTGGTGATCGTCGACCTCAAGAAAGCGGCGTGACTCCGATATGAGAATACCGAACACTTTCAAACATATTTCCCGGTCGCGGCGGGCCTATCTGACGTTCGGGCTGGCGGTAATCCTGCTTCTGTCGGTCAATGTATTTTCCAATGTCGTGTTCAAGTCGATGCAGCTCGACCTGACGGAAGAGCAGCTCTTTACCCTTTCGGAAGGCACGAAAAGTATTCTCGGCGCGATCGACGAACCGATCACCTTGCAGCTGTATTTCACCAAGGCGCTCGGCGAAGGCAACCCCGATCACTCGCGCTACTTCACCCGCGTGCGCGAATTGCTGGAGCGCTATACGGAGGTCGCGGCGGGCAAATTGCGCCTGGATCTCTTCGACGCCGCCCCATTTTCCGAGTCCGAAGACCGCGCCGTGACCTATGGGCTTACCGGCGTGCCGTTCAACGAAGCCGGCGACCTCGGCTATTTCGGCATCGTGGGGACCAACAGCACCGACGACATCCAGGCGATTCCCTATTTCTCCCTGGAGCGGGAAAACTTTCTTGAGTACGACCTGACGAAACTGATCCACCGCCTTGCCAATCCCAACAAGAAAGTGATCGGCCTCATCAGTTCGTTTTCGATCGGAGGCGCCGGAACCGTTCCCAATCGGGACGCGCCACGCTGGCCCGCGATCGACCAGATCCGCGAATTTTTCGACGTGCAGGCCCTGCCGGTCTATGTCGACAAGATTCCGGATGAAATCGACGCTCTCGTCATCATCCATCCCCGCGGCATCGATCCCTACGCCCTGTACGCCATCGATCAATTCGTCCTGCGAGGCGGCCGTGTCCTGCTTTTCGTCGATTCCCTGTTCGAATCCGGACCGAAACTCGGACCCGGATTTACCGGCGCCGGCAGGTCGCAATTCGACCGCTTGCTGAATGGCTGGGGCGTCTCCCTGGTTCCCCATGCGGTCGCCGGCGATATGGGCACCGCCCGCCGGGTCAGGATCCGCCATGAAGGACGCATCGCGGTCGTCGACTACGTCGCCTGGCTCACGCTTTCCAGTGCAAACTTCGACACCCAGGACGTGGTGACCAGCGACATCAAAACGATCAACGTGGGCACCGCCGGCATACTCGAACCGTTGGGCACCAAAGGCATAACGGTAACGCCGCTCATCTCGACCAGCCCGCGCGCCATGCCCGTGGAGGCGCGACGGTTGTCGGCCAACGCAAATCTCGTCGAACTGTTCCGCACCTTCAAGCCGCAAAACAAGCCGCTGATGCTGGCCTCGCGGTCGACCGGTCAGATAAAAACCGTCTTTCCGAAGGGCCCCCCGGCGGCGAAAGAAAAGTCGAAAGACGGTGCCGATACCGCAACGACACGCGAGCACCTCACGGAATCGAAATCCCCGATAAACGTCATCGTCGTCGCCGACGTCGACATGCTGCATGACGAATTCTGGGCCGACATTCGCGAGGATCAGGGCCGCAACACGTTGGTGCCGAATGCCAATAATGTGGATTTTGTCATCAATGCATTGGACAACCTGACCGGGAGCGACGCGCTCATCGGATTGCGCGGTCGCGCCAATTCCACGCGGCCCTTTTTCTACATTCAGGACCTGCGGCGCGAGGCGGAACGGAAGTTCCGGCAGAAGGAGCGCCAGTTGCAACAGCGCCTGGCCCAGGTGCGGGGCGAGATGGAAACGCTGGCCGAGCAAAAACTCTCCGAAGGAAAGGTCGGCACGTCCGAAGCGGAGAAAACAAAGATCAATGAAGTTCGCCGAGAAATGGTGAGTGTTCGCAAGGAACTGCGGCAGGTCCAAAGAGCGCTGCGCCGCGACCTCGACCACCTCGACGGGCTGGTGAAATTCCTCAACATCGCCGCGATTCCGCTTATCCTGGTAATCGGCGTGATTGCCGCGGCTTCCTATCGGCGCCGGCGCGTTCGACAGCCGCAACGCGTATGAACGCTCTTCGACACAACAGGACTGGCGCACCGTGAGACCCAACACGCTTTCCATCCTGGCCATCCTGACCGCGGTCGCCGCGATCGCCGCGGCCTGGGCCGTTCACCTCGACTGGTCGAACTGGCGCAAACCGGAATTCGGCGCGCTCGTTTTCCCGCAGCTGGCGAAGCACTTGCCGTCGATTGAAAAAGTCGTCGTCGACCATGCGGGCCGCCCGCTCACAATGGTGAAGTCATCGGACGGCTGGATATTGCAACAGAGCGACGGCTATCCGGTGCGCACCGAAACCGTTCAGAAGACTCTCCTTGCGCTGTCCGAATTGCGCTTGCTCGCGCCCAAGACGCGGCTCGCAAAACGCTATACAAAACTACATGTCGAAGACCCCGTCGACGCCAAGGCGAAATCGCACCGCATTCGGCTGATCGATGGATCGGGCGCCGTGCACGCGGACCTCGTTGTCGGCAAACAGAACCAATACCTCGAGGTGATCAGCGAAGGCGGCGTCTATATCCGCAAGACCGGTTCGGACCAATCCTGGTTGGCCAGCGGTTCGCTCACCGTCGGAGGCGAGCCCAAATCGTGGCTGCGCGACCGCATCATGGACATCCCGACGGCGCGCATTCGCCAGGCGACGATCCGCCACAACAATGGCGACGTGTTGGTCGTGGTCCGGTCCGAGGGAAAATTCAGGCTGCATAGCATGCCGCCCGGCAAGAAACTGGTCAGCAGCTATTACCCAAGCGATATTGGTCGCGCGCTGGCCGACCTCGAGCTTCTCGACGCACGCAAGCGGGGGAGCATCACGTTCGACCCGGCAAGAACGGCAACCGCAACCTTTCAAACCAGCGACGGGCTACGCATAGAAATCAAGGTCATGGAACAGGACAACAAGAACTGGCTCCGCGTGACCGATATCCGGGCCGCGCGCAACGCGCCAGATAGTGGCGCTGCGGATCGCAACAGAAAAATCGCGGAAATGCAAAAGACCACTGGCGCCTGGGACTACATCGTCCCGGAATTCGAGGCGGTACACCTGAAGAAACGTATCGCCGACGTATTGGAAAACGCAAAGCCCGGCTCGTGAGATGATCCGAATCGGTCTCGATGTCGGCGGCACCTTCACCGATTTCACCTTGCTCGATGACCGAACCGGCGCCTTGCATTTTCACAAAGTGCCGTCGACGCCGGACGATCCATCGGAGGCGATTGGTCTTGGGCTGTCCGGATTGTTGGAAATGGTCGGCCGCCGTGGCGCGGAGGTGGCCTTTCTTGCCCATGGCACGACCGTCGCCACGAACATGGTGGTGGAACGGCGCGGCGCAAAGACGGGACTGCTGACGACGCGCGGTTTTCGGGACATCCTCGAGATCGGACGCCAGACGCGCCCCAACCTCTACGACTACCGGGACCGAAACCCCGAGCCGATTGTGCCGCGCGAGCACCGGTATGAAATTACAGAAAGGCTGCGCTTCGATGGCAGCATCGAGAAATCGCTCGATACCGCGGAGTTGGAAGCGGCGGTGGCCGCCCTCCGCGCCGCGGGCGTCGAGGCGGTCGCGGTGTGCTTCCTGCACAGCTACGGCGACGACGCCCACGAACAGGCGGCGCGCGCCATTGTCGAGCGATCGATGCCGGGCTGCTTCCTCAGCCTATCCTCGGAAGTCCTGCCGGAATTTCGCGAGTTCGAACGAACATCGACCACCGCGATAAACGCTTATGTCGGCCCCCGGATGGCCGCCTATTGCGCCAAGCTGGAGACCGACCTGACCGCGCTGGGCCTCACCTGCAGCGCCCATACGTTTCATTCCAACGGCGGTCTCGTGTCGATGGACACGGTCCGCCGGTTTCCCGTCCGCACCTGCCTGTCGGGACCGGCGGCGGGCGTCGTCGGCGGAGCCGTTGTCGCCAAGACAGCCGGCGAGCCCAACGTCGTGACCTTCGACGTCGGCGGAACCAGCACCGACGTTTCCCTGATCCGCGACACGGCGCCGCAATCGACCTCCGAACGGCAACTCGCCGGCTACCCGATCAAGACGCCGATGCTCGACATTCATGTCATCGGGGCCGGCGGCGGCAGCATCGCCTGGATCGATCCGGCCGGTGCGCTCAAGGTCGGTCCGCAGAGCGCCGGCGCCAAACCCGGCCCCGTAGCGTACGGCGCCGGCGGCGCGGAACCGACCGTTACCGACGCCAATCTGTGTCTGAACAGGCTGAGCCCGGGCACCATGCTGTCGGGCCGGATGCAGCTGGACGGCGACGCGGCGAGCGCGGCGATCGAACGCGATATTGCGCGCCCCCTGGGCCTTTCCATCGAACAGGCGGCGCACGGGATCCTCCGCATTGCCGTCTCCAATATGAGCCGCGCCATTCGGTCGGTGTCGACGATGCAAGGATACGACTTGAAGGACTTTACCCTCATGGCTTTCGGCGGCGCCGGTCCGCTGCACGCGTCGGAAGTCGCCATCGAGTGCGGCATCCCCCGTATCATCGTCCCCCGCGAACCGGGCACCATGTGCGCGCGCGGCATGCTGCTCGCCGATGTCAGCTTCGATTTCGTGCGCACCGTCATTCGTACGGTCGACGACGCCAGCTGGACGGAAATCCGAGAAATCTTGAAGGCGATGCAAGCCGATGGCGATGACTGGCTAAGCAAGGAAGGCATCGGGGATCATGACCGACGTTTTCGGATAACGCTCGACACCCGATATCAGGGACAGAATCACGAGGTGCCCGTGGACTTGGCGGAAATTCCGGACGACGGCCCGGATGGGTTCATCGGGGCATTCGAAGCCACGCACCGGCTAACGCACGGACATGCCATCGATGGCCGCGCCATCGAGATCGTGAATTGCCGGGTGCAAGCCGTCGGCATCGTCCCCAAGGCCGAACCGCCGATGGAGAAAAAATCCGGCGACCTCGCTGCATCGGTTACCGCGATGCGCTCGGTATACTTCGAACACTCGGGCTGGCTGGAGACGCCGATTTATGACCGGAATACCCTGCCGGCAGAAGCAAGTTTGGCGGGCCCGGCCGTCGTGGAAGAAATGAGCGCGACCACGCTCATCCTGCCGCGGCAAAGTGCGTGGCTCGATCCGGCCGCCAATCTGATCGTCGATATCTCCCCCGACACAACCGACGCGGCCCGCCATGACTGATGCGACGTCCGGCCCTGCACGCGCGCTCAACGACCCGGTCGCGCTCGAAATCTTCAGCAACCGGCTGCTCTCCGTCACGGAGGATATGGGCCACACCCTGGTGCGGGCGTCATTCTCGACCAACATAAAGGAACGCAAGGATTGTTCGGTCGCCCTGTTCGACGGCGGCGGCCGCCTGGTCGCCCAGGCATCCCATGTGCCGCTCCATCTCGGATCGCTCATGGGCGGCGTCGATGCGGTTCTGCGCACCTATCCGCGCGACGCCATCCAAGACGGCGACGCCTTCGTCTGCAACGATCCCTACCTCGCCGGCGGGACGCACATGCCGGATATTTCCATCATCACACCGGTCTTCCACGAAGGAGCGATTCGCTTTTTCACCGCGAACATCGCGCACCACTCGGATGTGGGCGGCAGCGTTCCCGGCTCGATTTCCGGCGGCGCGCGCAGCGTATTCGAAGAAGGTCTCCGCATACCGGTCGTAAAGTTGGTCAAGGGCGGGACGCTCGATCGGGACCTGCTCCGACTGATCGCCTCGAACAGCCGCGATCCCATGGAGCGGGAACTCGATTTGCAGGTGCAGGTCTCCGCCAACAATCGCGGCGCGGCGATGGCGGTCGCCCTGCTTCGCCAGATGGGCACTGCCGAGACGAACGACGCAATCGAAGACCTTCTCGCCTATACGCAAACGCGTTTGCTCAATCGCGTCGCGGCGATGACGGATGGCGAATCGACCTTCACGAGCTGGCTCGACGATGACGGGATGGGCGGCGATCCGGTGCCGATCCAAAGCACGGTGCGCAGCGTCGGCGACCGTCTGTCGATCGATTTCACCGGCTCCGGACCGCAAGCGCGCGGCGCCATGAATATCCCGGAAAGCGCCTTGCGCGCTTCGGTTTATTTTTCGGTCAAGACGCTGCTCGATCCGCAGCTGCTCCCCAACAGCGGCTTTTTCGACGCCATCGAAATCATCGCGCCGCCGGGGACGATCGTCGGTCCCGAGCACCCCGCGGCGGTCGGCGCCCGCAGCATCGGGTGCAACAAGGTGGTGCGTGCCATCTTCGGCGCCTTCGCGGCGCTCCTGCCGCCCGACGACGCCATGGCGGCCGGCCATGACGCGATTCCCGCGATCGTGTTTTCGGGCCCGCACCGAGACCGACCCGAGGATTTCGTCTACCTGGAAACGATGGGCGGCGGCGTCGGCGGCAGCGCCCTCCATGACGGCATGGATGCGGTGCAGGTGCATATGACCAACACGTCGAACCTGCCCGTCGAGGCGCTGGAGCACGAATATCCGCTGATCGTCGATGAATACTGCATGGTTCCCGATTCCGGCGGGGCCGGCCGAAATCGCGGCGGGCTTGCCATGGCGCGGCAGATTCGCGCGGCGACCGACAATATCGTGTTTTCCGTCAGATCCGACGGCCACATGATTGCCGCGCCGGGCGCCGCCGGCGGCAAGGAGGGCGGGAAGGCCAGGCTCATCCGCAATTACGGTCGCCCGGACGCCGAGGAATTGCCGTCGAAGGTCGCGCGGCTGGCGCTAAACGCCGGCGATTCCATGCGGCTCGAGACCTGCGGCGGCGGCGGGTACGGCGTTCCATCGGATCGGCCGCCCGAGGCGCTGGCCGCCGATTTGCGCAGCGGCAAGCTGTCCCGTGAGCGGGCCCGGCACGATTACGGCAGCGCCGCCGTGAAACGCGCTCAGACCCAAAAACAGCGGTAAACCGACACCCCGCTTCCGGCTTTGTCAGCGCGCCGCCGTCTTGAGCTGCCGTGCGATGACCGCGTCGATTTCCGCCTCGCGCATACCGATAACCACATTGTCGCCAACCGCAAAAAGCATGCAGGCATCGGCGTACTGACGGCATCGCTTCATGGCGTGATACACCGCATCTCGAACGTGTTTGGCGTTCTCCGTCTGCGCCCAGGCGCCATTCATGGCGATGGCGAATGCCTTGGGTGCGCTCATCCGCTTATAGGCCTTGAATTTCACCGCGGCCTCCTCGGACAGGACATTCTCCTTCAACCATTTCTTCTGGAACGCGTCTGCCTCCGTACGCTGCGACCGCGTCAGATGCGCATAGATCTGACGTCGCCTTTGAGCGGCCTCCTGATCGCCATGCCGCTCCGCAAGAACGAACCACAGGGTTGCCCGGTTCATATCGCGCGCCACGCCCCGTCCGACCTCATAGGCCAACCCGAGCGCATGCTGTGCCGGCGCATACCCCTTGCGCGCCGACCGCTCGAACCAGAGCGCGGCCCGCACCGGATCCCGGCGGGATCCGCGCCCATCCCGGTACATCGTCCCAAGGGCGAATTCCGCTTGATCGTGATCCTGCTCGGCCGCCTTGCGGTACCAATCCGCCGCCACGCTGGCATCCTGCGGTACCCCCCAACCCTTGTCGTACATCTCGCCAAGATGGAACCGCCCCGCCACATCGCCCTTGATGGCGGCTGCCGTCAGGAGGCGAACCGCCTCGGCCGGATTGCGGCGTACGCCGCGACCGTCGCGGTACATCAGGGCAAGCCGGTACTGCGCCCAGCTGTTGTTCCGATCGGCGGCTTTGCGGTACCAGGTCAGCGCGGCGCCGAAATCCTGCGATACGCCCAACCCATTTTCATGCAGATAACCGAGCGCCGCTTGCCCGGCGGGCTGCTGGTCTTTCGCCGCAAGCTGGAACCACTGGGCCGCCTGTTCCCGGTCGCGCGCGACGCCATCGCCCTCGTGATACATCAGACCGAGCCGGACCCGTGCGCCGGGGTCACCTTTCTTCGCAGCCGTCTTGAATGCCGACAGGGCTGGGCTCTCGTACTGACCGAGAATCGCGCTGGAATCCATGGGCGAACCGAGGTTTTGCATCTCGGGCGCCGCATTTGGCGTCGACGACGTCGAAACCACAAACATCATTGCCCCGATGGCGACCGCGCCAACGCCGGCAAATACGGTGCGCTTGGCAAACCGCGAATCCGTCGGCTCATAATCCGGACGCAGCAAACACTGGAGATGCTGGGGCAGCGATGCTTCGATGCCGGCGAGCAATTGGCCGCTCTTGCCGTCCACTGCGCTCATATCAATTCGCAGGCTACCGGGCTGCAACGCGGTATCCAGCTGCCGGCGGAGATTTTGCCAACGGGAGAGCGCGGAATCGTCAGTGCCTGGGAACTGGTCTTTCGGGTCGAGGATGATATCGCCATTGCGATCCGTCCGAATGCGGAAAATGTCCGACCAGGGGATCACCGCGGCGTTTAGCCGCCGGTCCCAAATGCCGCGCGGCCCGACGGACAGAACCGGCTGCTGCATCCGTAAGGTCCGGAACGACTGCCGAACCATCGTCGCCGCAAATACCATCGCCGCGGCGAGCAGCGCCATCACCGAGAGGGGAATTGCGGAATAGACCAGAACGGTAAGTGCACTCGCGATGAAACCCGCGCATAGAAACATCCGAATGACGTGCAACCGCTTGTCGATATCGAATTGGAACCGGTTTTCGGATTCCGGTGCCGGATCAATCGATCCACTCGGTACATTTGCATTCACGGCAATTACCCCTCCAACCTAGCCGTACCGAATGACGCCATTTCAATACGCGCGTTCAACGGCATCAAACCAACAAGGCAATGCGGCATCGGCAATGTTACAATTCCTCTTTAACGATATTTTCATAAACTTATTATTAAAATTCAAACAACTAGCAATATATTGAGAATTCATTATGCGGTGTATTACAGAGATATCAATATTTTTTATTCTATTTTTATTTTACTATAATTTAGTATGCTTTGCTGTTCTTTATTTAATACATGGATACATCAACATATATTAAATAATTCTCCACCTCGACACCGAATCGCGACCCGAAATTTTCGGGGACAGCGGTGCCCAGGGTTCCTTTTCAACTTCAACCCGGAGCGTATTAGGTCGTTTTCCCGATGAGTTTGGTGAATGCTGACAACCCGGCGGCCAAAGCCGTGCCTGCGCCGACCGCCAACCCCCGGCGGGAGGCCCTGCTGGCCGACTTCATCGGAACGCGTGCCGCGACCTACCTGGCGCACTACCGGCGTATCGAACGCGCGGATCCGCCCGCGGCTGTGCAGGCCTTTCAATTGCCCCGACGCACCATGTCCTGGCACTGGGCCGCCTTCCTGGTGACGATCCCCTGGCTCTTTTACCGGAAAATGTACCTCGGCGGCATCGTTCTCGTAATTCTGCCCGTTCTGTTCGATCACATCGCGCCCGGTTCGCTGTTTTTCGGATCGGGTTTCATGATCGCCATCTGCACGGGTCTCTACGCGAAATCCTGGTACCTGGGCCACGCCGTCAACAAGATCGACAAGGCGACCGAGACGTTTCCCACACTCGAGCAGCACACGGCCTATCTCCGGCGCGCGGGTGGCGTGTCGATACCCGGCGCCGTGTTTGGCGCGCTTACGCAAGGGATAACGGTGTTCCTCGCCCTCCGCGACCTGCTGCAACAATAGCGATAGGAGACACGCCCGATGCCCGATGTCTTCTGCGGTTCCGCCAACGCGCCCTGCCAAGCTGCCCGGGCGCGTCGGGATCGGTCGGCGCCGTGAGCGATCCCCTATTGCTGCGTGTTGCCGCCGCCATCGCCGCAATCGCCCCCGGCGGGCTTCTGCTGGCGTATTTCAGCTATTCATCCGCCTGGCGCGGCATTCGAGAATTGATCTGGATCGCCTTCGGGCTCGGTTTCACCGCCGCGATTCCAATCGCGGGTGTCGCGTCACTATACTCGCAAAGCTTTTTTTCGATTGCCGATTTGCGCCTTTTCGCCATCGGCGTGGCCTTTCTGGAGGCGTCGCTTCCGGAAGAACTCGGTAAGTTCCTGGTCCTGTATTACTTCATCCTGCGCCACGAAGACATGCGCCGTCCGTTGGACGCGGTCGCACTGTCCATCGTCGTTTCGCTCGGATTCGCCTCGATCGAGAACATCTATTATGTCTTCGGATCGGAAGACTGGGGCGGCACCGCAATGATTCGCGCGGTTACGGCGATTCCCATGCACTCGACGATGGGAATTATCATGGGCTATTTCGGCGCACAGTATCTTATCGCGCCGCGGCGGCGCGCGCTCCTGCTGATGCTCTTGTGCCCGACCGCCCTGCACGGATTCTACGATTATCCCGTGTTTGCGGTGCAGCGGCTTTACGAGACTTCTCAGGGTCTTGCCGACGGCGAAGCGCTCGAATTCCAGATTGTCTTCTTCGCTGCGATCCTCGTAACGGGGCTCGTCACCGCGCTCACGATTCGATCCCTTGCGAAAACACCCGACTACGTCACGATGTTGCCCGTAGGCGGGTATGCCGCGCCGCACGCATCGGCGGGCAAGAACAGTTAACGGATTGGCAAGCCTTGCGACCGCATAGTGCGAGACCGGGATCCGCGGCATTCACCTGCTTCCCCGGTTTCCGTCCCGATCACCCACGGCGCGACCGCATGACAGTCCCTGCTCTATTCGAGAACCGTTTTGAATATTTCGTCGATCGGCGGCGCGTGCTCTTGTGGATTGCCATCCTGGTGCTTTCGGTGGCGGTTCTAATCGCGGCGCTTTTTCATCTCGACAACCTCTCGGCGCTGGAAAAACGCGTCGCGGCCGCCGTGGTTCTGACCGGAATTTTCATGCTGACCGGAAAAACCCTGACGCTGTGCATCGGGCTTCTCCGTTGGCGCGGCGCGGTGCTGACCGTCGACAGGCGCGGCATTACCGACCGGCGACTGCGCCCCGATCCGATTTCCTGGGACGAAATCAAGGATATCCGCCTGCTCGACGATTGGGGATATCAGATCGCGCTGGATATCGACGCGGCGCCAATGCCGGCCGGTGCGGATCGATCGCTTCCCACGTTGTTCGGTCGACGCGGCCAGCCTCCCGGCAATCCGATCATTCAAACCTATTTCCTGCGCACCACCGGTCGGAGCCGGATGCTCGATTTTTTGCTGCCGATGACGACGATGGCGCCGGTCGACTTCAATCTGGTCGTCCCAACCCAGGACGTCCTCGATGCCGACCGGGCTGTCAGCCGCGCCCACTGGGAAGCAATCGCGGCGTTCATCCTCGTCGCGGTGGTTATTCCCGGCATCGCGGCGACCTATCTCGCCGCCACCTAGCTGTGGAGCCTCAACAGGTTGTCCCGGTTGATCCGGAGTCGACTGATTGGCGTCTTGTCTTTTATTCCGCCATGGGGTCGATGCCAATTATACATATGCGTCCAAAGCGGCAGGTGGTCCGCGCGTTGATCTGACG
>JBFFGE010000017.1:0-41496 GCA_041557595.1 Alphaproteobacteria bacterium | reverse complement strand
TAACCCTTCCATGATATTTGTATCCACCTTTGTCAAAGACAACTGTTTTTATCTTCATCTTTAAAGCTTTTTCAGCAATTATGACGTGCGCGACAGTGGCGGGCACGGGGATGTCCTGTGGCCTTGTGTCCGTGGGGAGCACGTCTTGGACGATCTTTTGCAGGAGTTTTTGGCGGAAACGGCCGAGGGCATGGATCAGCTCGATGGAGAGCTCGTCCGGCTTGAGCGGTTTCCCGACGACCCGGAACTCCTGAAGAAAATATTTCGAACGGTCCATACGATCAAGGGAACCTGCGGGTTCCTGGCCTTGCCGCGCCTGGAACGGGTGGCGCATGCCGCTGAAAACACGCTGGGCGAGATCCGGGACGGTAGGTTGCCGGCGGCGCCGGTGACCATTTCCCTGGTTTTGGAATCCCTGGATCGAATCAAGAAAATCCTGGCGGCCTTGGAACAGACGGAGACGGAACCGGAAGGCGACGATACGGATCTGATTGACCGGCTCAACGGTCTTGGCGTCGCGGCGACCGATGGTCCGGCGGCCGAAGACCCATCGTGTCCAGTGGCGTTTCATACGGTTGCCGATTTTGTCGATTTCGAGGTGCCGGGTAAAGTAACCCTGACGACGCCGGACGAGCCGGCGCCGGCCATCCACGATGAACCGATCGTGCCCGCCACCGTCGACGGGCCCGAGGCGACGTCCCCCGTGGTCCCGCCGCCCTTGCTGCCCGCCCGTCCGTCGGTTCGCGTCAAAGTGGACTTGCTCGACAGCCTCATGACGATTGCATCCGACCTCGTGTTGACTCGCAACCAGCTGCTGCAGGAGCAGCGGGTCCGGCCGGACGGGCATCTTGAAGAAACCCTGCAGCGGCTGTCGCAGGTGACCACGGAATTGCAGGAAAACGTCATAAAGACGCGCATGCAGCCGGTGGGCGATGCGTGGGCGCCGCTGCCTCGTCTGGTTCGCGACCTGGCGCGCGATTTGAACAAATCAATCGACCTCAAGATGGAGGGCGAGGAGACTGAGCTGGATCGCCAGATGCTGGAACTTATCCGGGATCCGCTCACGCATATGGTACGGAACTCGGCCGACCACGGTCTGGAATCGCCGTCGACGCGCCGCGCCCTGGGGAAACCCGAAACCGGAACGATTTCGCTCAAGGCGCGCCACCAGGGGGGGCAAATCGCGATCGAAATCAGCGACGATGGCGCGGGCCTCGATACCCAACGGATCAAAAGCAAGGCGCTGGCGAATGGGCTCGTGCGCGAGGACGTGCTGAACGAGATGAGCGATGGTCAGATTCATCACTTCATCTTCCACGCCGGCTTCTCGACCGCCGCCGATGTGACTGCCGTGTCAGGACGCGGCGTCGGCATGGGTGTGGTGCGGAGCAATATCGAAAAGATCGGCGGTACGATCGAATTGCATGCGGTACCGGGTGAAGGAACCACCTTCAGCATGATGCTTCCGCTAACGCTGGCGATCATTCGGGCGTTGATAACCGGTTGCGGCGGCGAACGATTCGCGTTGCCCGAGATCAACGTGGTCGAGGTCGTGCGGATCGGTGCGAAGCACGAGAATGCCGTTGAATATATTCGCGATACGCCGGTGCTACGGCTGCGGGGACGATTGTTGCCGCTGGTGTCGCTGCGCACCGTGCTCAATATCGTGGACGAGACCGCCGATCCGGAGACGCAATATATCGTGGTGACGCAAGCCGGTGGTCGGCGCTACGGCATCATTGTCGATACCGTCTTCGACACCGAGGAAATCGTCGTGAAGCCGGTTGTGCCGGTCCTGCGGACGCTCGGCGTCTTTTCCGGCACGACGATTCTCGGCGACGGCAATGTCATCACGATCCTGGAACCGAGTGCGCTTGCCGTCGACGACGTCCAATCCGGCCGCGATGAAATACGGGCGATCGGCGCGACGGCAATGGTATCGGATGATTCGACCGCTTCGGAAGCGGCCGATCGCGAGATGATTCTCGTTTTTCGTGCCGGGGAGGTGGGACTAAAGGCGGTGCCGCTATCTCATGTCGCGGGGATCGAGGAAATCGCGATCGACCAACTCGAATACGCCGACGGCCGGCATTTGATGCAATACCGGGGCGGCTTGATGCCGGTGGTCGCGATTGGCCGGGCCGTCGAAATGACGACGGTCGAACGTCGCCACACGCTGGTTCTGTCGGACGGCGGACGCAGGATGGGGCTGGTTGTCGACGGGATCGTCGATATCGTCGAGGACGATCTGCGCATTGGGCTTGAATCGGAGCGGCCTGACATTGCCGGCAGCACGATCATTGCCGGAAATGCCACAGAAATAATTGATGTTGAACATTATTTCAGGCTGTCGCATGGCGCAGCCGCCGAAATGGCGGCGCCGCCGTGCGCCGTTCCGGCCACTGAATGCGTCCAATGAGCGGGCTATCGGAACAGGGCCAAATGTCAGAGGCCAAACGGGGAACGGAAAACGTACAATGAAAAAATGTCTGATCGTGGATGATTCCAAAGTCATCCGGATGGTTGCACGAAAAATTCTCGAAGAGCTCCGCTTCATCGTGTCGGAAGCGGAGGATGGAAAGCTGGCGCTCGAAGCCTGCCAGGCGGAGATGCCGGACGGTATCCTGCTAGATTGGGACATGCCCGTCATGGACGGCGTCGCGTTTCTGGAAGCGCTGCGGCAGTTACCGGGCGGCGCGGGAGTCGCCGTCATTTTCTGCACGACCGAAAACGATCTCGATCATATCCGCGCGGCGATCGCGGCGGGCGCCGACGAATACATCATGAAGCCGTTCGACAGCGAAATTATTCAAACGAAATTTCAGCAAGTCGGGCTCATCTGACCGCCATCCTGACGAAATCCATATCAACAGTCGAAACAACGCATCCAATGTTTGGTCCCACACCCCATAGCGGCCGTTCCTGCGAGTCTCTCATCAAGGTGATGATTGTCGACGATTCGGCAATCGTACGCGGTCTGATCGCGCGGATATTGGAAACCGACCCGTGGATCGTGGTTACCGCGTCGGTGAGCGACGGCGCGCATGCGGTGCGAGCGCTGCAGCGCGAAGACGTGGATATCGTGTTGCTGGATGTCGAAATGAATGAAATGGATGGGCTCACGGCGTTGCCGAAGATGCTGGCGCTGCGCCCCGGTGTGCGCGTCATCATCGTTTCGTCGATGACGCAACGGAATGCGGAAATTTCGCTTCGCGCGCTCAGTATGGGGGCGGCGGACTACGTGAATAAACCGAGTTCCCGGCACGAGCTGTTTTCCGCGGACACCTTCAAGGTCGAATTGTTGACGAAAATCGGCGCCCTCGGCGTGGGGATCGGCGCGGTGAAGCCCGTGCGCGATCGGCGTCAATCATTGGCCGGCAATCTGCTGGCGACGGCGAAGCTTCGGACGCCGGAGGAATTGCCGCTGCGGCCCGTCTCGCGTGCCCGGCCGGCGGTTCTGGCGATTGGCAGTTCGACCGGTGGACCGGCGGCGCTGAAGACGTTCCTGCCGTCTGTTCCCGTGGCGCTAACGATACCGATCCTCATCACCCAGCATATACCGGCGACCTTTACCGCGTTCCTGACGGCCACGCTTGCGCAGGCCAGCGGTCGTCCGGTCTCGGAGCCGCAGGACGGCCAGTCGGTCGAGTCCGGCCATATCTACGTTGCGCCAGGCGGGTATCACATGCTGGTGGAGCGGCGAAACAGCAGGCCGGTATTCCGGCTTTCCGACAGTGCACCGGAAAATTTCTGCCGGCCGTCGGTCGACCCCATGCTGCGCAGCCTCGCCCAGGTCTATGGTCCCGGTGTCGTGCCGGTAATTCTTACCGGGATGGGGCAGGACGGGCGCGCCGGCAGCACGGTGGTGGTCGAGATGGGCGGCACCGTGCTCGCGCAGGACGAAGCGTCGAGCGTTGTCTGGGGGATGCCGGGGGCCGTTGCGAATGACGGATTATGCGCGGCGGTGCTACCCCTCGATGAAATTGGTCAACACATATCAAAACTGGCGGCATAAACGATGAACACCGAAGATTTCGATTTCTTCGCGCGGACTTTGAAGCAGCGGTCGGGCCTCGTGCTGACGCCTGAAAAATCCTATTTGCTGGAAAGCCGGCTGATGCCGGTCGCCCGCAAATTCGGTTTCAATACGTTGGACGATCTGGTCGCCGCGGTACGGAACGAGCGTCCGGAAGATTTGCTCGTGAGCATTACCGAATCCATGACGACCAATGAATCGCTTTTCTTTCGCGATATCAAGCCGTTCGAGCAGCTCCGTGCATTGGTCATTCCGCGTTTGATGGAAGCGCGCCACAGCACGCGCAAGATCCGCGTGTGGAGCGCGGCCGCGTCCAGCGGGCAGGAGCCCTATTCGATAGCGATGATCGTCAAGGAGATGGAGGCGGAGCTGGTCGGCTGGGAGGTCGAGATTGTCGCGACCGATCTATCGTCCGAAATGATCAACAAGGCGCGCAGCGGTCTTTACACGCAATTCGAGGTGCAACGCGGTCTGCCGATTACCTCCCTGGTTAAATACTTCAACCGGGTGGGCGACAAATGGCGCCTCGACGCCGCGATCAGGGCGATGGTGAAATTCAAGCAGTTCAATCGGATGGACAGTCCCGGCGTGCTAGGACAGTTCGATGTCGTGTTCTGCCGGAATGTCTTGATCTACTTCGATGCTGCGACCAAATCCGATGTCCTGACCCAAATGGCCAGCGTCATGCAGAGCGACGGCGTGTTGTATCTCGGCGGCGCGGAGTCGGTTCTCGGGATTACCGATCAATTTGCACCGATTGCCGGACACAGGGGCATGTACGGGCGCGCCGATGGCGAACCCGTCCTGCTCTCCGCATAGATCTTCGACCTAGATCAACCTGCCTTCAATTGGAATCAACTAAAGGCAGGAAAGTTGATCGATTCTATAAAGATTGAGCAGCTTATATGCGCCCGAATGGGCGCACGCCGCTCTAAAGGCCGTTCGTTCGGATGAACGAACGGCGTTACAGCGTCGCGGCGTTCAGGCCGCGGACGCTTCGGCAACCTCTTCCGCCATTCCCTCTGCGGGTGACGGATCGCGCAGCACGTAGCCGCGGCCCCAAACGGTCTCGATGTAGTTTTCCCCGTTGCAGGCTGTGCTGAGTTTCTTGCGCAGCTTGCACACGAAAACATCGATAATTTTAAGTTCCGGCTCGTCCATACCGCCATAGAGGTGGTTCAGGAACATTTCCTTGGTAAGCGTTGTGCCCTTGCGGAGCGACAACAACTCCAGGATGCCGAATTCCTTGCCGGTCAAGTGGATCGGCTTGCTGTCCACTTCAACGGTATGATCATCCAGGTTGACGCTGATCTTCCCGGTTCTGATCACCGATTTGGAATGACCCTTGGAACGTCGAACGATCGCCTGGATTCGCGCAATAAGTTCCCGTTTCTCAAATGGTTTGGTCAAATAATCGTCGGCGCCAAACCCTAAGCCTTTGACTTTGTTGTCGAGTTCGCTCAATCCCGACAGAATCAGGATTGGCGTATCAACCCGGGCGTCGCGCAGGCGGCGAAGGACCTCATACCCGTCAATATCCGGAAGCATAAGATCGAGAATGATTATGTCATAATCGTAGATTTTGCCGATTTCCAGGCCGTCTTCCCCGAGATCGGTAGTATCCACGACGAAACTCTCCGACTTCAACATCAAGGCGATGCTTTTCGCCGTCGCCGGATCGTCTTCGACGAGCAGTACTCGCATAGGTAATCCCCTAAACTAGACTAAGATCTTCAAGTGGACTCACGAACTTTATATGGTTAATAGTCTAGCAAGGTTGGTGTAAAAAACACAATATATTTTTTGGATGGCTTTTTAAATATTTTCTTTCTATTTTGATCCTCCAAATTTGGTGTCGGCTACACATGAGTCGTCATCCCTATGCTTGGTCAGTTATCATATAAAAGGAAATGGTCGCTGCGTGCATTGATTGACGACATTTCAAGAATAGCGACCGTTCAACTGTATGGCCGCGTGTGCGCAGTGCAGGGCATGCTGGTTGAAATAACCGGCGTGCAAAACCACCTGTCCGTCGGTGACCGCTGTACGATCCTCCGCGACGACGGCGAGCGCGTGCCGTGCGAGGTGGTTGGGTTCCGGCGATCGCGCGCGTTGGCGATGCCGTTCGGCGCCTTGCTGGGTGTCGGTTTGGGAAATGCGGTCGAGCTTGGCGCGTCCGATCCGGTCGTCTATCCGCGGGACGCCTGGCTGGGCCGGGTCGTGAATTCTTTTGCCGAACCGCTCGACGATGGCGGACCATTACCGCTCGGGCCCGTCGCATATCCGATCCGCAATACGCCGCCGCCGGCCCACTCGCGTCAGCGCGTCACCGAAAAAATCGACGTCGGCGTTCGTTCGATTAACGCCTTCCTAACCTGCTGCCGGGGCCAAAGAATGGGGATTTTCTCGGGTTCTGGGGTCGGAAAGTCGCTCTTGCTCTCGATGATGGCGCGCTACAGCGCGGCCGATGTCGTGGTCATCGGACTGGTCGGCGAACGGGGGCGGGAGGTTCGCGAATTCATCGAGGAACATCTCGGGCCGGAAGGTTTGGCCAAATCCGTTCTCGTCGTTGCGACGTCCGACGAGTCCGCGTTGATGCGCCGGCAAGCGGCGTATTTGACAATGACGGTCGCCGAATATTTTCGCGATCAGGGCAAGGACGTGCTGTGTCTGATCGACAGCGTCACGCGCTTTGCGATGGCGCAGCGGGAAATCGGTTTGTCCGCCGGCGAGCCGCCCGCAAGCAAGGGATATACGCCGACGGTGTTCAGTGAATTGCCGCGGCTTCTGGAGCGCGCCGGTCCCGGCGTCGCCGACGGCAGCATCACCGGATTGTTTACAGTTCTCGTCGAAGGCGACGATCACAACGAGCCGATTTCCGATGCGGTGCGCGGCATCGTCGATGGCCATATCGTGCTCGATCGGGCGATCGCCCAACGCAATCGTTTCCCGGCAATCGACGTGTTGCGGAGCGTTTCGCGGACGTTGCCTCAATGCAACACTTCCAGTCAAAATGCGCTGATCGATCGAGCGCGCGGCCTGATGGCGGTTTATTCGGACATGGCCGAGCTGATCCGGCTGGGTGCGTACCGGGCCGGTAGCGACCCCGCGGTTGATGAGGCGATCCGGCTTCATGAGGGGCTTGAGGCGTTTCAGCGGCAGGATATTGCGGAACGCACGTCGCTCGAGAGCGGTTATCGCCAATTGGCACAGATCCTCGGTATGGACGATCCGGCACAGGCGGAGAGCGCGTAATGAAAAAACCGCTGGGCAAGCTCATTCGTTTCCATCGGTACCATTTGGATGAGAAACGGCGCCAAATTAGGGAGTTGGAGGAAGCGGAGGCGGCGCTTTCGGGTCAAATCGATACTTTAGAAGGTCAAATGGCGTCGGAAAGGGCCGCTTTGCAGGCGACGCCGGATGCGCGATCCGATTATGGCGGGTTTGCCCGGGCCCAACTCGACCGTCGCGCCGAATTGACGAAGGAAAAGGAATTGGCCAGCGATGCGGTCGCGCAAGCCCGCGACGCCCTGCTGAACGCCTTCGCCGAATTGAAGCGCTACGAAATTACGCTTGAGCGATATGAACAGGCGGAACGCCAGGAACGGGACAAGGTCGACCAAAGCGAAGTCGATGAAACGGCGTTGCAGAACCATAGCCGTCAATCCGCGTCGGTGATGCGGTAACGCGGCGTCACCAGGGGGGCAGCCGGGCGAGAAGCCCTGAATCTTCCCAATTGGGCTGCCGATCGACCACAAGGACCCGATGTTTTGGCGTTTGACGGTTCGCGCAGGCGATTTCCACCCAGCGGGGAACCGTTTCGTTGTTGAGATCGTCGAGGATCGCCAACGCGAAACCTTCCGCTTCCCAATCATTCTGCGCCGCAAGGCGCTCGGCATAGCGGATCAGGCTCCCCGGTTCGACGATCAGCTTGTCCGGAACGTATCGCAGCGCGATCGACCAATCGGTCTTCGGCGCGCAATCGTCAATGGAGATCAGGTAGTTCAGCGCGGCGTTCGGGTTCGTGTTGCAGCGCAAGAGGTGGCGTGGCAGCGCCTCGTCTACGGCGCCATTTTCGGAAACCGATAGGGGATCGCTCAAACCACAACACCCTTCTTCGTCCCGGGCCGGCGTTCGGCGGCCGGGCTTTCGATTTTCGGTGTGGTCTGGAAAATCAGCGCGCCGCTGAATGTCATGGCCGCGAGCGCATTTTCGAAGATCCGGCGGATGTCGTTTTGCATGTCCGTGTCCAACGATTGTTCGGTGCGAATCACGAGATCGAGGGTCTTGCGCCCCGCCTTGCCGTCGAATTGAAACGCGCCCAGCCGGCTCATCGTGACTTCGACCATGAACCGTACCGTGCCGGCGTCATCCGCCGTCGCGTCCTCGGACGCGTGATCGCGAACCAGCAGCCGCAGGCGCTCTAATCCGTTATCGGTCAGCAACGGCAGCAGGTAGACACGCCAGTCCTGTCCGGCCGTATCCATGGCGGTTTGCTGCAATGTGCCAAGATCGGCGCCCAGGCGCGGCACGATATCCGGGCCGGTGCGCGCCAGGGTGCGGAGCGCATCGTCATTGAAGACACGCCGCAGGTCGCCGGAAAAGATCGCCGAAAGTATGAACAACATGCCGGTGCCCATGCGCGGGCCGACTTGCGGCAACGCGGAGTGCGCGAGGCTGGCCGCGAGCGCGCCGTCGCCGGACCGGAGCGCGGCGATGGCGTCCCGCAACGAGGCAAGCGGGTCGTCGGCCGCCAGCACATTTGAAACCGCGGTCAGCGGCGTCCCGCCCGGAAGGAGCTCGAACAGGAGGCGGGTGCCGACCGGCAGCGTGGTGGCCGTACTGATCGTGAAGCGGCCCGCGTCGGTTTGCACGACGGGCGCGCCGTGCGGAGAAATCGTCGTGACGGTCGCGGCCAACACCGTGTTGGCGGCCGCGGCGTTTGCGTGTGCGTTGGGAACGGCGGCGGCGCCGGGCGGTGCGACGCCGAGGATGCGGAGCGTCGCCGTCGCGCTGATCTCCAGCGGGACGGTTTGCGCCGTCGCCGCGGACGGAGCGGTCGCGGCATTGCCGCCGAAGGTCGCGCTCACCACGCTGCCCTGGGTCAGGACCGTCCCCGAAGCCGCGGGCGTCGTGGTCGCCGGGACGCCCGGACGCAACGATAGTTCGAGTTGCGGTCGTACACCCCCCGTCAGGACGCGCAGCAGCAGGGCGGTTCCATCCTCGAGCGCGGCGGAGGTTTGCAGCGTCAGGGCGCCGCCGTCGGTGCGAACGACTAGGTGCCCCTCGGAACGGGCGACGACTTGGGCCTGCAGAATCTGGCCCGCCCTGAGCGGCGGCGTTTCAGATGACGGGAGGGCGGTCGCCCGAAGGGGCTGACTCGCCGCGACTGTACGGGGGGAGGGGGAGGCGGCCGGCGGGACCGGTCCGCTCACGGCGCCGCCAGCAGCGACCGTGCGATCCGCTCGACATCCGACGCGGCGTCGCAATTGGGATAACGGGTCAGCAGCGGCACCTGAAGCTGGATGCTCTCCCGAACCTTGGCATCGAGGCGGATGACGCCGGCCAGCGGCGGCTCCAGCTGAAGAAACCCGCGGCATGCCTTCAGGAGCGTTTCATAGGTCTTCTCGCCATCGGATTTCGACGCGGCCATGTTGACGACGATCCGCAGATCGGCGCCCGGTCGATCCGCCGCGGTTAGTTTGATGAACGCGTAGGCGTCGGTCAGCGAGGTTGGCTCGTCGGTGGCGATCACGAAGCAAATGCCGTCCGGTGCGGTCAACGTCTTCACCGTCCGGTCGATGCCGGCGCCCAAATCGACGATCACCCTGTCATAGGCTCCCGACAAGGCGCCAATCTGGTCACGCAGGGCGCTCAGCCGGGGCGCGGGGAGGGATGCGAGAGTGCCAGATCCGGACCGTCCGGCGATGACGTCGAAGTCCGCGCCCACGATGGGCGTCACGCTCTGCTTGAGGGTCAACTTGCCGGCAATGACGGATGCAAGGTCGCGTTCGGGCATCAAACCGAGTTGGATGTCGACATTTGCCAGGCCGATATCGCCATCGAACAGCAAGGTGTTCTGGCCGAGTTTCGACAATGCATGGGCCAGCGAAATCGCGAACCAGGTCTTCCCGACCCCTCCTTTTCCGGATGCGACGGTGATGATGTTCTGGCCCCAACCGGGGATCGGCGTGGTATCGACTGCTGCTATTGCTGCCATGGCTAGTTCCAGCCCGATGCTTGCTGTTTCACTTTCGGGATCTCGTGTGCAGTGTCCTGGCGCCTTGGCGATAGCCGTTCTTCTTCCAGCAACAATCGCGCCATTGCCACGGGGTTGAGCGGTTGCAGCCCGTCCGCAATGTTCGGCGTGGCGCTAAAATCGCAAAAGGCCGCCTGGCAGGCATCGGCGGCGGCAAGCGCGGCGCCGAGACGTTGCGTCAGGTCCAGGCCGGTCATCAGCAGGCGGCGCGGTGCAATCTGTTTGAAGGCGGCGGCAAGGCGCGCCGCCTCGACCGCGTCGCGGCCCGCGTCGAGGACCAGGACAGGATCGATATCCGTCACGCCCACCAGCGAGAGAAGCTTCGCCATGTCGTCGACGTCGAAGGGATTTGCGCCGGTGCTGTCGATCAGGATGAAGTGGTCGGACGCGGTCGCCGATATGACGGTTGCGAGCGTGTGCGGGTCTTCGGTCGCCTCGACCATCAGATTTAGTCGGTGCGCATAGGCGCTGATTTGCTCTACCGCGCCCGCGCGGCTTTGATCGGTGGTGATCAGGGCGACGGGCGTACGCGCCATCGTGAGACGCGTCGCCAGCTTTGCGATCGCCGATGTCTTGCCGGTCCCTGGCGGTCCGACGAACATGAGCGGCCGCGGCGGCGCGGCATTGGGCAGCGGATTGAAGTCGAACAGCAGATCCAACGTCCCGGTCAATGTCGGAACCAATTCGGAACCGCCGAGCATCGTCGCCGTGTTCAGCATCTGATCGGTCAGGCTGCGCGGGACACCGTGCCGGTCCAGGACATCGCAAATATTGTCCACCGGCTCTGCGTCGGCATTGGCCAGCGCCGGCGCGAATTCCGGTTCTATGTCCTCGATGGCAGCGGTAATCCGCACGCCGGCCGCCCCATTGTCGGCGGTCGAGACGATGATCGATTCTTCGCCCAGCTCATCGCGAACCATTCGCATGGCTTCTGACATGGTCGGCGCTTGGAACGTTTTTAGACGCATTTACTGCCCGTCTGCCCTTCTAGATTTGGTCCAATGTCTTGATCTTGGCCTTCGGATGGATCTTATTTTGCGACATGACGACGGTAATCGGCCTGAATCGCTCTATGACAGACCTCACAAATGCCCGAATTCCGGGACTTACCAACAAAACCGGTGTCTCGCCCTGCATGGCTTGACGCTCGAAAATACTGCGTACGGCGTTAATAAATTCTTGCAATTTGCTGGGCGGCATCGCGAGTTGCTGTTCGTCGCCCTGGCCGACGATCGATTCCGCGAAGGCATGCTCCCAATCCGGGGACAGGGTGACGAGGGGGATGAAGCCTTCGTCGTTCGTCGCGGCGTCCGACAGCTGCCGCGCCAGCCGGCTGCGCACGTGCTCCGTAATCTGGGTCACATTTCTGGTGAATCCGGTCGATTCCGATACGCCTTCGAGGATCGTGGGCAGATCGCGGATCGAAATCCGTTCAGCGAGCAGGTTTTGCAGGACGCGTTGGACGCCGCCGACCGAAATTTGCGCGGGGATCAGGTCGCCGATCAGCTTCTGCTGCGGTTTGTCCAGGTCGTCCAGCAACTTCTGGGTTTCCGCGTAGGACAGTAATTCGTCCATGTGGTCGCGGATCAGCTCGGTTATATGGGTCGTTACGACCGTCGGCGCATCGACCACCGTGTAACCGCGGAACATGGCCTCTTCGCGATACCGTTCGGCGATCCACATCGCGGGCAGGCCGAATGTGGGTTCCGTCGTTTCCTCGCCCTTCAGGCTGATCGCCTCGCCGCGCGGGTCCATCACCAGCAGCATATTCGGCCGCAATTCCCCGGCGCCCGCTTCGATTTCCTTGATCCGCACGATGTAGCGGTTGGGCGGCAGCTGGAGATTGTCCTGGATGCGGACAGGCGGCATGACGAAGCCCATTTCCGTGGCGAGTTGGCGGCGCAGCGCCTTGATCTGGTCGGTCAGCCGGCGTTCCTGCGGGTTGTTGATCAGCGCGAGCAGGCCATAGCCCAGCTCCAGGCGGATGCTGTCGATCTGCAGGGCCGTCGAAATCGGTTCTTCCGCGTTCGCCTCGGGGGCGTCGGCGATGATTTCCTTCTCACGCTGTTCGGCCTCCGCCGATTGATCGCGGCGGTAGGTCATGTAGGTCATTCCGCCGGTGAAGGCCGACAAGAGCACAAAGGGGATGGCGGGGATGCCCGGCAGGATCGCGATGCAAAGGAGGACGCCGGAGCAAATCCCGAGCGCGGTGGGATGGCCGCCGAGCTGCTCGAAGACTTTGGTCTCCTTGTCGCCCGCAATGCCGGATTTCGTGACCAGCATACCGGCGGCGGTGGAGACGATCAGCGCCGGAATTTGTGTGACCAGACCGTCGCCGACCGTGAGTAGCGTGTAGGTTTCCGCGGCCTGACCGAGTTTCAAATCCTGCTGGGCGACGCCGATGATGATGCCGCCGACGATGTTGATGAAGGTGATCAGCAGGCCGGCAATGGCGTCGCCGCGGACGAACTTGGAAGCACCGTCCATGGAGCCGTAAAACGCGCTCTCCGCTTCGAGCGTCGTGCGCCGTTCGCGTGCCTGGTCTTCGTTGACCAGGCCCGCCGAGAGGTCGGCGTCGATCGCCATTTGCTTGCCGGGCATCGCGTCCAGGCTGAAGCGGGCGGCGACTTCCGCGATGCGGCCCGCGCCCTTCGTGATGACGACGAAATTCACGATGATCAGGATCGCAAATATGATGATGCCGATCACGTAGTTCCCGCCGACCACGAAATTGCCGAACGCTTCGATGACATGCCCGGCCGCGGCCGTTCCCTGATAGCCGTCCGACAGGATCAGTCGGGTCGACGCCATGTTCAGCGCCAGCCGCAACATTGTCGCCAGCAGCAGAATGGTCGGGAAGGTGTTGAGTTCGAGCGGCGTTCGGATGAACAGGACAGCCATCAGGATGACCACCGAAAAGGTGATCGACAGCGCCAGGCTGAAATCCAGCATCCATGTCGGCATTGGCAGCAAGAGCACGACGAGAATGCAGATGATACCGAGCGCAAGCGCGATGTCGCTGCGCCGGCTCAGCATCGCAAGGGGACGGAGGGACTCTCGGAGGCCGCCGGTTACGGCGGTTGCCGGGTCCGCGCCGCCTGGTTCGCTGGTCGTGTCAGTCACGGTCTAGATGCGTCCAAAGTTCGATCGGTTGCGAATCAGGCCCCGCCCGGCATGGGAACCGGAATGCCTTCCTGCGAGTACTGCTTCAGTTTGTTGCGCAGCGTGCGAATGGAGATACCCAGGATGTTCGCCGCATGGGTACGGTTGCCGAGGCAATGTTGCAGCGTCTCGATAATCAGATCCCGTTCGACCTCGGCGACGGTTTTTCCGATCATCCGCGCGCCGTTGCCGCTGTCGGATGCGGCGGCCATTCCGTCCGACGTCTCCTGCGTCAGATTCAGGCTGATCGCTTCGCTGTCGATTTCGTCGCCCTGCGCCAACAGAATGGCGCGATGAATGGTGTTTTCCAGCTCGCGGACATTGCCGCGCCAGGCATGGCCGGACAGCCGGGCGGCGGCTTCGCGACTGAAAGGCCGGTACGCCACGCCGTTCGCGGCGGCGTATTTCTCGGAAAAGAATTCGGCGAGCAGCATGATGTCTTCGGGCCGATCGCGCAGCGGCGGTACCTTCACGTTGACCACATTCAGCCGGAAAAACAGGTCCTCGCGGAATTCGCCCGCCTTTACGGCCTCTTCCAGATTACGGTTGGACGTGGCCAGGATTCGAACGTCGATCGAAACCGTGTGGCTGCCGCCGACCCGATCGATTTCCCGTTCCTGGATGGCGCGCAGCAGCTTGGCCTGAAGCCGCGGGTGCATCTCGCTGATTTCATCCAATAGCAGCGTGCCGCCGTTGGCTTCCTCGAATTTTCCGATGCGCCGCGCAATGGCGCCGGTGAAGGATCCTTTCTCGTGACCGAAGAGTTCGGATTCCAGCAGGTTCTCGGGAATCGCCGCGCAGTTGACGGCGACGAATTGATTCTTGGCGCGTTTGCTTTTCAGATGAATGTGCCGCGCCATCAATTCCTTGCCGGTGCCGGATTCGCCGGTCACCAGGACGGATGCGTCCGAGGGGGCGATCCTGTCGATCAGGTCCAGCACCGCACGCATCGACGGGTCCTGATGGATGATCGTACTGCTTTCCTCCGAGACGGCTTCCAGCACGGCGGCGATCAATTCGGCGTCCGGCGGCAGTGGGATGTATTCCTTGGCGCCGGCCCGGATGCTCGCGACGGCGATATCGGCATCGGTGCCGATGCCGCAGGCGACGACGGGAATGCTGAAGCGTTCCGCGGCAAGCTGCGTGACCAACTCGCCGATATCCAGTTTGACGTCGATCATCACGAGTTCCGCACCCCGGCCCGATCGCAGCGCCGTCATCGCTTCGCCTACCGAATGCACGTGACTCACCTTGGCGCCACGCGAGAGCGCAATTTTCCCGGCAGTGGTGATGTGCCCGTCCAAGTCGCCTACGATCAACAATCTCATCTATTCATCCCGTGGTTCCGGTGTTGCATGGAGTTTTCCGTGGTCCTGCCGTTCGTATGAAAATCCTACGATTAGCGAAAATATGCGACGCGATGTCCCGGCGGCAGGACCGTATTGAGCAGCATTTCGAGACGCCGCGGATTTTCCTGCCGGGCGATCGACGTGGTCGCCATCAGGTACAGCTGATTGATCAGCAATTCTTCCAGCGCATTCCGCTCAAGCTTGGCGGCGAGCGGCGTAAAGACGACATTTGCCAGAACCGCGCCATAAAAGGTGGTCAAGAGCGCGACGGCCATGCTGGGGCCGATGGCGCTCGGGTTTTCGAGGTTGCCGAGCATTTGCACCAGGCCGACAAGCGTGCCGATCAATCCCATGGCGGGCGAAATTTCCGCCGCCCTGCGCAGAATGCCGACGGTGCGCATATGGCGCTGGTTCGTCGATTGCAGCGCGCGTTGCAGGATGCGCTCGACATCGTCGGCCGGGTTGCCGTCGACGACCATGGAGACTCCCCGGAAGAGCAGGCCGCTCTTGGCGAGATCGGGCAGGTAGTCCTGCAGCGACAGCATGCCCCTGCGCCTGGCGATGTCGGCAAGTTGTATGACATGCCGCGCGGCGGATGACGGATCATGCGAGGAACGATGGAAGGCCTGGGACACAACGCCGCCGGCGACGATCATGTCCTGTATGGAAAAGCAGGCGGTGGTCACGCCGAAGGTACCGCCGAGAACGATGAAAATTGCGGGCAGGTCGATGAAGGCGCCGGGCGAGCCGCCGAGAAAGATCGCTGTTGCGATGAGAATTGCCGCCGCCGATATGCCGAACACCGTTGCGATATCGAATGACTGGCGCGCCCGCGGCGTCTCCAGTGCTGCCGATGTTCGCGCCCGTGCTACCGTATCCGTGCCGTAAGCCATGCGAGGGGAGTCCCGATCTCGGTGAGTGCGGTTATTGGGTGCGGTCGGACTTGATGATTTCCGTCATGGTCACGCCGAGCTTGTCCTCGACGACCACGACTTCGCCACGCGCCACCAGGCGGTTGTTCACATAGATGTCGATCGCTTCCCCGACTTTCCGGTCGAGTTCGACAACCGCGCCGCGGCCGAGCTTGAGCAATTGATTGACCTGCATCGTCGCCTTCCCGAGAACGGCCGAAACCTGCACGGGAATGTCGTAGACCGCTTCGAGATCGCCTGTGCTTTGCAACTCGCCGTTATCGCTCGGGTCGACGGGTCCGGTCTCGGATTCCGGCGGCGCTTCGAGTTCGTTCAATTCTAGATTTTCGTCTTCCGCCATTGCTGCCTCCAGCTAATTGGGATGCTCATACGTTTGGCTCCGGCGCCGCTTCGGCGGCCTCGTCCAGGTCGGTTTCGGTTTCCGGCGTCGCGTCGGGCGTGTCGATGTGGTCCGCATCCGCTTCCTGCGCGGCGGCGGGCGGCACGTCGTTAACGTCTTTTGGATCGCTGCTATCAGTGACGTCGGCTTCGGTAACGCTGTCGTCGGTCGACAGAAACCGGGATACCGCGGTGTCGATCTCGGTCCAGACCGCGTCGAGATTTCGAGCGGCTGTGCCGTCGCCCCATTCGAGGCGGCAATCGGCGGGACCCATATCGGCCTCGGTGCGGACAATGAAGCGGCCCTCGAAACCCGATTTCTCGACAAGCTCGTCGAGCTTTTCCGTGAGGGCCGCCGCCGCGTCCGGCCCCACGGAAACGGTGATTTTGGGTTCTTCGATAAGCCGCGACAGGCAATCGGTGACCAACGCCTCGATTTCATCCATGCCGTGCCGGTTTGCCAGGGTCGGGAGAATTTTTGCGGCTACGGCCGTGGCCAGGGAAACGCCGTCGCGCGACAGTTTTTCGTTGGCCGCAGCCTGCGCCTGTTCGATCCGGGGCAGCAGCGACCAAATAGATTCGAGATGCGCCGCAATGGCCGATTCCAATGTGTCGAGCGCCGCCGCCATTCCCGCTTCGTAGCCGTCGCCATGCCCTTCCTGCCGTGCCGCATCCAGTTCTTCCTGACTGAAGGTCGGCTCCGGCGGCAATTCCTCTTCCTGTTCGTTTTGCGCATCGACCTCGGGATCGGTGTCGAAGGAGGTTTCGAACAAGAACCGGCGCGCCGATTTTTCCTCGGTCATCGGCCGTGCGTCTTGATCCACGATGAATCCTCCGCTGCGGTTTGTGTTGGCCGTGACGTCAATAGACGAGCTCGTCTTCGGCATCGCCGTCGGCGATGTTTATTTCGCCGCGCGAGGCCAGATCCTTGGCGACGAGGACCATCTCGACCTGCGCCTCTTCGACGTCGCGCAACCGCACCGGCCCCATCGCGTTCATATCCTCGCGCAGGATCTTTGCCGCGCGTTCCGACATGTTGTTGAAGAAAAGTTCGCGGACGATTTCCGACGAGCCCTTCAGCGCGATGCCGAGTTTGTCCTTGTCGACGGAGCGCAGCAGCGTCTGGATGCCCGCCGAATCGACCTTGGCGAGATCCTCGAATGTGAACATCAATTGTTTGATCCGGTCCGCCGCATCGCGGTTGCGATCCTCCAGCATGGAGATGAACCGGTCTTCGGTGCTGCGATCCAGGTTGTTGAAAATTTCGGCCATCACTTCATGTGCGTCGCGGCCCTGCGAGCGGGCGAGGTTAGACATGAATTCGTTACGCAAGGTGCGTTCCACATCGTCGATGACTTCTTTCTGGACGGCTTCCATGCGCAACATGCGCATGATGACTTCCATGGCGAAGCTCTCGGGCAGGCAGGCCAGCACCCGGGCCGCATTGTCGGGTTTGATCTTGGACAGGACGACGGCGACGGTTTGGGGGTATTCGTTCTTCAGGTAGTTGGCGAGCACGAGTTCGTTAACGTTGGCGAGCTTGTCCCACATGGTGCGGCCGGCGGGGCCGCGGATTTCCTCCATGATTTGGCCGACACGATCGCCGCCGAGCACCCGGCCGAGCAGGCGCTCCGTGCTGTCATAGGTGCCGACCAGCGAACCGGTGGAGGAAATCTTCTCGGCAAACTCCATGAACAGGCGTTCGACCAGCGTGGCGGAAACGGTGCCGAGGCTCGCCATGGTCGACGAGAGTTCCCGGATCTCGTCGTCGTCCATGAGCTCGAACATGCGCGCCACATGGTCTTCGCCGAGCGACAGCAGCAGAATCGCTGCTTTCTCGGTGCCGTTCAGGCTGCGGTAATCTTCGCGTACTCGCATGATGTTTCTTATGCTTGGTCCTGGTAAATCCAACTACGGATAATCGAGACGGCTTCTTCCGGATGCTTCTCGATAATGTCGCCGATTTTCTTGAGAGATGAGGCCTTTACGCGCCCATCCACTTGGTCGACGTCGAGCGTGCTTTCCGCTTCGCCGCCATGGATGGCGGGGAGGGAGCCGTCTTCGTTCGGCGCCGACAGCGCGCCGAGCGCATTGCTTGTCTGGTCGGTCAGCAACGGCCGGCCATCGGGACCGATTGCCGCCGGCGTCATGCCGGTCGGTGATGCCTCGAAAATCTTGGCGATCAAGGGCCGGACCACGAGCAGGATGATCAATATTCCGACCACCGCGAGGATCAGCACCTCGACGAGCCGGCGAATATCCGTTGTCGAGAAGCCGAGGAAGAGCCCGTCGTCCACGCCCCCCAGCAATCCGGGCGGTTCGGCGAACCGCATGTTCACGACCTCGATCGAGTCGCCTCGTTGGGCGTTGAAGCCGACTGCCGATTTCACCAGTTTCTCGATGTTGGCGAGCTCTTCCTTGCCACGGGGCTGGTAGTTGATTGTGCCGTCATCCCCCTCGGTAACGCGGTCGTTGATGAGGACGGCGACGGAGAGCGCCTTGATCTTTCCGCTCTCCCGGATGTGCTTGCTGATCTTCTTTGAAATCTCGAAATTCGTCGCTTCTTCGGTGCGGTTGGTGGTCGACTGAGACTTGTTGGCCGCATCCGGATTGCCCGTATCCGGCAGATTTTGCTCAACGCTGACCGCGCCGGAATCGCGTTCCGCGTTCTGTTTTTCCTCGCTGATGCTCTGGGTCGACCGGACGACCTGCCCCTCCGGGTCGAAGATTTCTTCATTCGTGACGATCCGGTCGAAATCCATATCCGCCCGGACTTCGGCGCGGACATTGCCGATGCCGACGCTCGGCTCCAGCAATTGCTCCAGCGTCTTGTTCAGGCGTCGCTCGAAGGTGGTGCGGCGTTCCTCGGCATTCAGCGCCGCCATCTCCTGGTCGTCCGCCCCGCCGCCACGGGATAGCAGCGTGCCGCGGTCGTCGACGATGGAAATGCGGTCGGGCCGCAAGCCGGAAACCGCGGTCGCCACGAGGTGTTGAATGCCCTGGATCTGGCTTCGATCCAATCGCGTGACGCCGCGCATCTTCAGGACGATCGACGCACTGGGATCGAGGCGCTGGCGGCTGAAGATTTCCCGTCGCGGCAGGACGAGATGGACGCGCGCGCCCTTGACCGAGGAAATCGTGGCGATCGTTCGTGCCAACTCGCCTTCGAGCGCGCGGACGTGATTGATGTTTTGAATGAAGCTGGATGTGCCGAGGGCCTGATCCCGGTCGAATATCTCATATCCGATCGAGCCGTCCTCGGGCAGCCCTTGCTCGGCGAAAGTCAGCCGCAGACGGGCGACCTGGTCCGACGGCACGCGAATTTGCTGCTTGTTGGTGGCAACCTCATACGGCAGGCCCATCGAATCCAGCTCGCGTGTGATACGGACCGTATCCTGCGGGTCGAGATTGTCGAACAAGAGGGCCAGCTGCGATGTGGAGAGGCGTGTGGCCAGGAAAACGAAGAATACGACAAGGCCGATTGTCAGCCCCGCCGCGGCGGCCAACCGCCCGGCGCCCAGATTTTTTACAGTTTCAAGAAAAGCATTCAACGTGCTTTGCCTATCCCCCTCGCATCACTCTATTTGGCGTTTAATCCAACGCCATATAATTAACTCATTGGTTGATAAGGGAGCTTTTTGCCATGACTGATTCGCCGAATGGATGAATTATTCCCGCCACTAATACTCTCTTTAGGAGAATCTAGACTAGTCGTGAATAAAAATAAATATAAAACAGGCAAAATTTGCCCACCCGATGAATTTATACAGACAAACGGCGGAAATTTGCGCCGAATGTTAGGGGTGGGAAGAACTATGGAACTGAATAAAGCTGGAATCCGTGACTCACTCCGGATTCCATTTTACCAATAAATAGGATGGGATTTCGGTCGGGGTTTTTACTTCGAATGACCGGATTTCGGGATCCGGCTGGGCTCGCTAATCGCCGAGCACGCTCAATTTCTCGGATTTCTCGGGCTTGTCCGATGTCCGGTATTCCTTGAGCCGGGTCACGCGCAGGCCGCGGATGCCGTGTCGCTCGATCATCCGCTCCCAAGACGCGAATTCCTCGGCCGTAAGGCTGTACCGCTTGCAGGCGTCTTTGAGCGAAATCAGGCCAGCCTGAACGCCAAATACAACCTGCGCCTTGCGGCGCACAACCCATCGGGTCGTGTCCGGTGGCGGCAGATCGTTTATGGTCATCGCCCTTCCGTCGGGACCGACAACCGTGACGTTGCCCTTTAATTCAGCATGGTTCATGAAGACCGCGGCATTGGCTGAGAGTTGCTCGAAATTATGCTCCTAGCTATACGCGGCATTCTTTAACAAATGGCTAAAGTTGCTTGGCATTTTGCCATTGGTAGGAATACATCCGGATACCTTTCGGATTGGGCCATGCGCGCACGCCAAAACGGCCCGGCGGAGCTGCCGGGCCGATTTTAAGCCTATCGATTCATCCCGCCGCGAACGGCGGAGGACGCCTTCTAACGAATAATTCTCACGAGTTCGTCGAGCATTTCGTCGCCCGTGGTGATCACCCGTGTATTGGCCAAAAAGGCGCGCTGGGTGATGATCATTCGCGTGAATTCGTCCGCGATGTCGACGGTTGAGGCTTCCAGGGCCGATGACGCGATCGTGCCCGCGCCGCCGGTGCTCGGCGCATGCGCCGTCGGTGTACCGGAGAAGCTTGATTCGACGAAAACATTGCCCGATCGTTCGGTCAGGCCGTTCGGGTTGTTAAAGGTTACCAACGGAATTTGATAGACTTCGCGAGAAGAACCGTTGTCGAACAACACGGTAACCCGACCGTCTTCGCCGATCGACACGGAATTGAAGGATCCGAACTGGCGGCCGTCTTGATTTACGAAATTGGGGACGCTGGCGCCCGCAAACTGGGTCAAGCCATCGACCACGCCCAGCGTGCCGAGGTCGAACGTTACCGCAACCTGATCCGCCGCGGTGCCGAGGTTGCTGTCGTAATCCATCGTAACCACGAGATCATCGCCGCTGAGGGTGGCATTGGCCGCATTTGCGGCCACCGCGCCAAGCGTCCCGTCCGCATTGAAGGTAACGGTTCCAAGGGTGCCCGTGGTGGCGCCGTTCGGAAACAGGGCGTTTTGAACCGATCCATCCAGCGTCCACTGGTTCGCGGTCGCCGTCCGGGTAAACGTCAGGGTCAGGTTTCGCGGGCCGCCTTGCTGGTCGAAAATCTGTACGGCAAGGTCGAACGTGTCCCCCGGTTGCGCCGAGCCGGAGAGATTGGCGCCGATCGCCACGTTCGCCGTGGCCTGCGGAATGGCCGTGAGATTGCCCACATTGAGGACGGTCATCGCGCTCAGCACGTTGGTTTGCTGCACCACGCCACCGGTAATCGGCCAGCCCGTCAGGTAGAACCCGGCGGTGTTGACGAGGTTGCCGTCCTTATCCGGACGGAAGGAGCCGGCGCGGGTGAACAGGATGTCGCCGGTCCCGGCCGCGTTCTGGTTGACCACGAAGAACCCGTTGCCGGACACGGCGATGTCGGTGGCCGATGTCGATGCCTCGAGCAGGCCCTGCTCTTCGATGCCGCGCAGCACGTTGGTCGCGACGCCGCCCGGGGAATGCAGGGTCTTGGACGCCTGCACGGTCACCAGCGTCGAGAATTGCGGTTGCGACTCCTTGTAGCCGACCGTATTCACATTCGAGATATTGTCCGCGATCATGCCCAAAGCCTGGCTTTGCGCGGACAGGCCGGTCACCGCGGACCGTAATCCACCGAAGATGCTCATGTTATCGTCCCTCTATTCTCTTCATTGCGCGGAGGTGTAGCCGATCCCGGCATTGGTCAAATTGCGCCCGCCGGGTCGTCGGCCTCTCGGATACGGGTCACCTGTGTCAGCGGAATGGCCACATCGCCAATATTGAGCGTCGCGTCGCCGTTGGTCATCTCGACCCCCGTCACGCGGCCGGACACGCTATAGGTGATCGGGAGCGGCTGGTCGGCCGGATCCACCGCCAATACGCTGATGCTGTACGGCCCTTCGGGAAGCTGATTGCCCAGGGCATCCTTGCCGTCCCAAACGAACTCGTGCCGTCCGGCAATCGTCTCCGCCGGTGCCGCCAGGACGGGTTTGCCGCCCGCATCGGTAATCTGCACGATCGCGGATTTGGCATTGCCCGGCAGCGTGTAGCCGAACTTCGCCTCGCCGTTGCGCAGCGTATTCGTCTGGCCGGTAGCCTCGATATTCTGGCCGATATAGGAGACGGCGCCGACCGCTACGTTGTTCTGCTGCAGGGTGATCAATTTCTCCAGATTGCTGTTTCCCTGAATGTCCTGCTCGACGCCGGCGAACAGCACCAGCTGATTGGTGAATTCATGGGTGTCGAGCGGTGACAAGGGATCCTGATGCTGCAGCTGGGTGGTAAGGATGGTCAGGAAATTGTCCAAATTGTCTGCCAGTCCGGTCAGCGAACTGCTGGCCTTGGACTGCGTGGTCGATTGCGTCGTTGATGTGGCGGCGGGGTTGATTTCCATGGTGCGATCCGCAATGCGGCTCCTGTTAAACTTCGATGTCGATCCGGCCGTCGGCGGTTTGGCCGGTTGCCAATCCCGCCGGCGGAACCGGCGGTTCCTGTTGATCGGCAAGGTCGCCGGCGTCATCGGACGCCGATGAACCGTCGCGACCGCCGAAATTCTTGCCGTGGCCTTTCAGAGCGAATTGAAGGCTGTCGGAATCGGCTCGCAATCCGGCATCCTGCAAGGCGTTTTGCAGCGCCCGGGCGTCCCGTTGAAGAAGGTCCAGGGTATCCGGATTCTCGACCGAAACCGCGACATTGACCCGGCCATCGGGCGCCACGTCGAGTTTCACATCGACGCGGCCCAGCTCGGCAGGCTTGAGGTGGATGCGAATTTGATCGACACCCTGGCCCACGGCTTTCTGGATATGCACGGATACCTGATTGGTGACCAGGCGCGGCGGTACGGGAACGGGCGGGCGCGGCAGGGGCGGCGGCGCGCTGGCGCGCTGCGCGGCGAACTCGGCGCCGCTGCCGGCAAGGACGCCGGCGGTCGACGGGAAGATCGATGGGCGGACGGCCTGGCCGTTTTGACCCGTATTCGCGAGGCTGGCCGCCGATGGGCTTGTCCCCTGGCCAGTCCCCTGGATCATCCCGATGGCCTGCGGCGTCAACGCGGCCGGCGCGGCCTTGGCGCCGGCCGCGGCTACTGCGGTCGCCGGCTGGCCGCTATTGGTCAAACGGCCGAGGCGGCCCTTTGGGTGCTGGTGCGAAAGCGCCTGTTGCAGGGGGCCGGCGGCGGTCTGTGCCGTGCTCTCGCTCGCTGTGGCGCTTGCCGGGCTCGAAGGTGTTGCCGACGCTTGTGTCGGCGTCTGAGCCGCGACGGCTGCCCGCGCCGAGAGCGCGCTCGACGGTTGCGAAATGAGGATCGGCGCCTCCTGGGTCACGTGCGCGGTGAGGGGGCGGGCGGCGCCGGCATCCGCCTTTGCGGCCGGATGGGCCGGCCGGGCCGGCGTTGCGGCATCATGCAATGGGCGGGCTTCCGCCGAATTGACGGGGCGGGGCTCTTCGACCGGCCGGGCGCTCGGCGCATCCGGCCGCTCGCGCGGCGCGATTGCGGGCGCCGTGGCGGTGTCCCGGTCGGGCCGCTCGCGCGCGTCGACGCTGCGGGGGGCGCTGGTTTGAGCCGATTCTGACGGCCGCGACGCCGGCGTCGCCTGCGCGGTTTCGCTGAGTCCGTTCGAAAATCCTCGAAGAAAGCCGCTAAACGCCAACTGCGACAGCGACGGGCCGCCGGGCACGCCGGCGTGGTTGCCCTCCTTGGTCTTGTGAATCACGCCCGGTCCCGCGCGAAGCGGCATTTCCTGAGGCGTGGCGGTCACGAGAACGGTCATCATTCGGCCCATTGGCTGCAATTCCAATTTTCATTGGAGCAACCTTCGGGCCAAGGAATTAAATTATTGAAAAATAATATTTAAATAGATTTTAGAGGGGTGCCGTGCGGGCAGATTTTGCCATTCGGGCAATTTCTGCTGCGCCAGCCTGGAACAATGTTCCCCATGTCGGCGGGGTGGTCGGGGCGCGGTTCGCCGCGGCCGACCGGCGCCCGCCTCGAGGCCGGCTAAACCGACTGATCGATCACCGCGCCGCCCGAATCTTCCGGTTGGAAGCGGCCGGACGGTTCGATGCTCTCCTTGAGCTGCCGGACCAATTCTTCCGGCGGGATGGTCTCGACGACCTCGTCGGTACGGGTATCGACGACCTGCAGGAAAATCGTGTTCAACTCGGTATTGAAATCCAATTGGGTCCGTCGATTGGTCAGCCGCAAACTCTCGATCGCCTGCTGCGCCGTGACCGATTCGTCCTGTAGCTTGCCGAGCTTGTCGTCGCGGCGCTCATTACGCTGTTCCGCGGTTTCCTGCGTGACTGTCACGACAGTCGACGGATTGCTCTGGATTGTCGAACCTGCCGCGGCTTTGCCGGCGGTCGAGGCGGTGCCTTGCTGCTGTCCCGATTGGGAACCGCTCGGCAGCGTGGTATTCGACGTAACTTGTATTTCCATGTCGTCCTCCTGAACCCGCATTCTGCGAATTCAAAACAGGCCCCGATTTGGGCACCCGGCGCGGTCGTCCATGCCTCGGCATTCCGCGCATCTTCGTCCAATATTCCCGACACATCGGCGTGCCGCAGTTTCTATGCGGCCCGACAATGCCTGCCGGCGCGTGGCGATCCCTAAAATCTTTCTAAGTCAAGGGCTTTGCCGCTACCGGCGTTCGTCTAAATCTATGCAACCGGTGTGCCATTTCGGGCCTTTTCGGAGACTTGGGCGGGAGACGGCCACGGCCCGGGACATCGCGCTTGCGACGAACAATGTCCGATACCGGCAACTTGTTGGAATCCGGCCGGATATCGGGGTGCGGGCTGGAATGGGCGGGTCAGCGGATTCGATTCTCGATGGTGCGCGCGTGCGGTTTCGGGCGGCGCTCACCCACGGGCGGCGGCGTGTTTGCCGCTTCCGGCAATAATTGCCGGGGCATCGGGGGACTCCACCGGGCAATTCTTGCCGGGTTCAGCCCGCGGCCGTGCGATACAGGTAGACCGTGTATTCATACAATCCGTAGTCCTGCCGCAGCACGAAATGCCGTGTCAGGTCTCGGGTCAGGAACCCGGCAGCGTCGTCGAACGACAGGTGAAACAGCTCGTCGCGCTCCCAATCCACCTGTTTCGACATGACATTGAAGGCGAGCCCTTTGCCGGCGAGCGGCCAAAGGGCGCGCAGCGTATCCTGCATGTAGCGAAACATTTCCGCGTGTGTCAGATCGCGCTTCTCGGTGAAGACGCCGTTTGCCACCACGTAGTCGGCGGCGTCGACGGCATCCGGATCGTCGAGGATATCGGCGGCGGCAAATGCGCTGTCGGGGAATTTTTCGCGGCACAGCGCGATGAACTTCTCCGAAATATCGAGACCGCGGTAATCGATGCCGGCGGGTCCGTCGCGGCGAATGTACTCCAACAGGTGTCCGGCGCCGCAACCGAAGTCGAGCAGGCTCACGGGCGCGCCAGGGGCATCGCGAATCACCCCCAGCATCGTTGCATAGCGGATCGCCGCGTCTCCGGCATCCGGCCAGTCGACGCCGAGATGCGAATCCCCATGGCGTTCGAGGCAGTTCTCGTAATGGCTGACGATGCGGCGATAGCTCTTGCCTTCGGGATATCCGGTCATGTGCCGCAGGCTTACACAACCCGTGGAAATTTGGAAGCGTTCGGCGCATCGCGCAGATTCCCGGCATGGTTGATGCCGAACTCAGAAAAACGTTCGACCGGGACGGTTGTGTGCTGCTTCCCGGTGCGATCGATCGCGGGCCGCTCGACGGCGTGCTGGCGCAAAGCCGCGATCTCTTCCACCGCCAGCTCCGCCGGCATGGCAGCGCGGTCGATCCTGCCGCACCGCCGGATGCGGCATTGTTCGATTTGTTCGGTCGATCGATGTCGAGTTATCTGGCCGCCGCGAAACTGACGCAATATTTGCCGTCCTTGCATCGGCTGGGCGTTTCGGACGCAGTGCTCGGCCTGTTGGGCGGCTCGGTATAGGACACCCGGTTATTTCGACGCGCCCGGTGATGCATATCGTGGCCGAGGATTTGCGCGTGCCGGGCGGCTATCATCGCACGCCGCCGCACCAGGATTGGCGCAGTGTCCAAGGCAGCCTCGATGCGGTCGTGGTCTGGCTGCCGCTGGTTGACGCAGGCGCCGAGTCCGCGCCGCTCGAGATCATTCCCGGAAGCCATCGGCACGTCCTGTACCCGGCGGAAGCCGATCCGTTCGGCAATCGGGTGGCCGACGGTGCGTTGGACGAGACCGAATTCCGGCCGCTCGTCGCGGCGCCGGGCGATGCCGTGATCTTCTCCATGTTCCTGGTGCACCGAACGGGCGCTCGGCAATCGTCGGGTGTGCGCTGGGCGGCCAGTTTTCGCTACAACAATCTGGACGAGCCGAGTTTTGCCGCGCGGGATTTTCCCAATCCCTACATCTACCGGCCGCGGGACGACCTGCTGGTGCCGGAATATCCGGCCGCGGCGGATCTACGCACGGTTTTCGGCACAGAATAGGCGCGTTCTAGAGCTAATCCCGAGCGAACCGAAACGGTTTGCGACGACGTATTTGCGGAAAAACCAGGAGTTAGACCATTTCATATGAGTCAATTTAAACAAGAAATGGTCTAACGC
Organism: Alphaproteobacteria bacterium; assembly: GCA_041557595.1. GTDB lineage: Bacteria > Pseudomonadota > Alphaproteobacteria > UBA8366 > UBA8366 > JAOTYV01. The sequence goes on along the minus strand of JBFFGE010000017.1, from coordinate 14,660 downwards.
CGCACGCCCGCTCGCCGGTGCGGCGCCAGGACCAGCAACGCGGCCATCGCCAGCGCCGCGGCGGCGACCAGCGACGGAAACTGAAAACTGTTGCCGACTCCGTAGGCAAAACCGGCAAAGGAGGGCCCGACGATTTGTCCCAATCCGAATGCCGCGGTCATCAGCGCGAGATTGCGGCGCGGGTCGCCGGCCGACAGGTGTCGCGCGTTGATCAGCCCCAAGGCGGTGATCCCCATGAAGGTCCCGCCCAGCAATGCAGCGGCTGCAACGATCGCCGCCGCGCCGCTGGCGAGGACGCTCATGGCGACGCCTGCGCTTTCGAGCAGGCAGGCGATGGCGAAACTGCGGTGATTGCCGATGCGGCGGCCGATCCAGGTCCACAGCGCGACCGATGGGATCGCCGACACGCCCACCGCCAGCCAGACAATCGGTTCGACCGGTTGGAGGTCGGGCGACGCCCGGACCATCGATGAGATAAAGGTCGCGGTGATGATGTAGCCGAAGCCGAAGAGCCCGTAAGCGGCGATCAAGGCGACCAAACCGGGTCCGGCCGCTTGGCTGTCGGGGGAATTGACCGGCGGCGCGGGCGCGGGTCCGGTGGGGATCAGGCGAAGCAGGGCCAGAAATCCCAGCAGCGCCGCCGCGCCGCTGGCAAACCATTGCGCCCGCCAGTCATAGCCGTACGCCCCGAGCCCGGCGACGATCACGGCCGACAGCGCAATCCCGCAGCCGACGCCGGCAAAATGGATTGCCGACAGGGCCGGCCGCCCGGCCGCGGCGAGACGGTCGAGGACAAGCGCGGAGGCGAAAACCAGGACAAAGGCGCTGGCGATGCCGCCGATGAAACGCAATCCGACGAAAGCGGCGAGCGATTCCGTGAGGCCCATGGCGCCCGTTGTGATTGCGCTGGTCGCGAGCCCTGCCAGGAACCAGCCGCGCCGTCCGCCCGGTAACGATTCCATCGACGCCGCCAGGGCGCCCAGCAGGTAGCCCAGGAAGTTGGCCGATGCGATGAAGCTGGCATCGACCTTGGTCAGGCCGAGACTTTCCTCCATGAAGGGCAGGATCGGCGTGTACACGAACCGGCCGATCCCGACCGCCGCGGCCATCGCGATCAGACCGCCCAGGGCAACGCCGGTTTCCGAACTGAGTGGACGCGTCATCGCGCGACCCTAACACGGGTTTCCGGTGCGCGGCGCTTGATTTACCGCATTTCAGACGACCTTCGTACCGCGCAAAAAAAATCGGCAGGCGCGCAAATCGGTGAGTATCGATAAGCGCGCCGCCGGCCGTGAAAACGGTGGTCGTACCGTCGGATTGTTCGACGGCGTGGATGTCGATATGTTCGGCGATCGCCGCCAGCGCCCGGTCGCGTTCGTCCCGCAGCGCGGCGGCGGGCTGTTGCAATGTGGTGGCGCGGGCGATTTGCTGGTTGAGGTCGGCGACGACCTTCAGCCGGTCCTCTACGGTATCGACCAGGCGTGCGATTTCGCTGTCGGCCTCGGTCCGCAGCGCCTGTGTCGTTGCCGACAGTTGATTGAAGAACTGCACGAGCTGCTGGGCGATATTGCCGACTTCGAGACTGTTGGCGGCGAATTCCGGCGTCAGGGCGACGGTCTCCAGGGCGTTTTTCAGCTGATTGATCGCGCTGGCGATGGTCTGGTTATTTTCGGGTGTCCCGAAAGTATCTTGAATTTGCTGCAGGAAACGGTCGATGACGGTTTGCTCGCCGACCAGGCTCAGCTGACTGCGGATCTGCGAAATCACGAATTCGTCGACGATACGGTCTATTGCACTGGCCTGAACGCCGGCGCCCTGGTCGAGGACGCGGCGCGATTCCAGATCCACCGTCTTTCTGGTGTATCCTTCCGTGTTCGCATTGGAGATATTGTCGGCGGTCGTCCGCAGGGCGGCTTGTGTGGCGGTAAGGCCGCTTAACGCTGTTTGTAGGGCGATTGAAATCGACATGAGCGGACTTCCTTAGGCGCCGTAACGGTCTAACAGGATTTATTCAGGGAGACCGGGACGGAGTCCCGCGGGTTGTGCGTCGCGGGGCCGCCGGACATGGCGCCGGTTTTGTTGTAGCCGGCCGCGCTGATGCGCTGGCTTTCGATCGATTGGGCCACGGCGCCGACCAGGCGGCGGTTCAATTCCATTGCCGCTTTCAGGTTGTTCACATTCCGGGTGGTGGCGTCCTTGAAGCGGATCTGGCATTTGTCGAGGGCGGCGCGCATTGCCGGCGACAGGCGCTCGGGCGCCGCACCGTGGCGGATGGCGTCCTGCAATCGGGATTCGTAAATTTCCGAGGCCGTCAGTTTCGCGTCCTGCAATGCCGCGAGATCGGAAACGCGGACAGCGCGCAGCGCATCGTTTTCCCGCTCGATGACATCGATAAACGTATTTGCCGCATCGATGAGCTGTTGTGCGCTTTCGTCGGGTGTCGTCATCGGTCTACCTCCTGGAGCCGCAGAATTTCACGTTTGACGGAATCGGCGAGGCCGAGTTCGTTGGTGCCGGCAATGGATTTGCCGTATTCCTGGAACATCATCGACCGAAATACCTTTTCGCCATTGCCGCCGCCGAACAGGCCGTCTGTCTTGATGCCGGCAAACATGGCTTCGAGCATCATCGAGATGAAAAATCCCTCGACCTCCTGCGCCGCCTTGGTCGCCGATTCGGGAGTCACCGCGCGTCCGGCCGGTTTCGGCGCACGGGCTATCGTCAGATCCAGCCCGGTTTGCGGCAGCGGTATTGTCGGTGTCATCACAGCACCTCGATTTCCGCTTGCAGGGCGCCGGCGGCTTTGATGGCCTGCAGGATCGAAATCATGTCCCGCGGGCTGATGCCGAGCGCGTTGATGCCGTTCACCAGTTCCTGCAGGGTCACGCCGGTGCCGAGGACGGCGAGCTTGTTGTCCTTTCCCTCGTCGACCCTGATCTTGGAACGGTCGACGATCGCCGTCGTGCCGGTGTTGGAGAAAGGTTGCGGTTGGGAAACCTGCGGCGTTTCGGTAATGCGGATCGTCAAATTGCCCTGCGCGATGGCAACCGTGCTGATGCGGACATTCTCGCCCATCACGATGATGCCGGCTTTTTCGTCAATCACGATCTTTGCGGTCTGATCGGGCTCTACCCGGAGCTGCTCGACATCGGTCAGCAGGTCGACAACCGCCTTCCGGTAGCTCGTCGGCACGCGCAGATCGACGGTGCCGGGATCGGCCACCCGGGCGGAATTCTCGCCGACGAAGGCGTTGATCGCGCGGGCAATCCGCCGCGCCGTTGTAAAATCGGGATTTCGCAGCGCCAGACGAATTTGTTTCTGGCGCGCCAGCTTGTAGGGAATCTCGCGCTCGACGATCGCCCCATTGGGGATCCGCGCGCTGGTCGGCACACCCTTGGTGACCTGTTCGGCGGCGCCCTTTGCCGAGAATCCGCCGATTTGCAGGCTGCCCTGACCGACCGCGTAGACTTCGCCGTCGGCCGCCAGCAGCGGGGTTACCAGCAGCGTGCCGCCGTTCAGATCCTTGGCGTCGCCCAGCGCCGAGACGCCGATGTCGATGCGGCTGCCCTGGCGCGCAAAAGGCGGCAGGGTGGCGGTGACCATGACGGCGGCGACATTATTGGTCTTGAGGTTGCCGTCGCGGGCATTCACGCCCATGCGTTCGAGCATGCCGATCAGGCTTTCACGCGTGAACACGGCGCTGTTCAGGCTGTCGCCAGTGCCGTTCAAACCGACCACCAGACCGTAACCGACCAGCAGGTTCTCGCGCACGCCCTCGAAATCGACGATATCCTTGATGCGCGACTGGGCGTCGGCGGCGGGACTCCAGATGACGGCGGCCACCGCGAAGCCGCCCGCGATTGCGGTGGCGCGAGAGACTCGCCGGAAAATTGACCAAAATAAGCGGGTCGGCTGGTGGTGCATCGGTTCCCTTACGGCACATGGCGAAGTGGTTGCCATATGTATAGCGAAGCCCATGCCAGTTCGCCGCGGCGATCATGGCAAGCAACATATTGAAATATATTAAGATAATTTCGGAAGTCAGGGCGCCGCGATCAGCCTCCTCGGGTTTCGGCAAGCCCTGCCGGGACAACGGGCAAAGATTGCCGGAAGTATCTGGCGGATCGGAGCCGTATGTGTTTAGTTCCTAATACGGGTAAAAAGGGTTATGCTATACTAATGAAAATTGACCGTTCTGGACCGATCAGATCTTCCGCGCCGGCCAAGCGGAGCGGCAAGAGCGACAAGGCATCCGGCGATTTTTCGAAGCATATCGAAGGCGCTGCCGGCACCCAGGCGGGCGTCAGCGGCGTTTTGCCGGCTCAATCATTGGACGCAGTTTTGACGATCCAGGAATTGGGCGATTCGACAAGCGGCGGCGGCAAGGCGAAGGCGCAAAAATGGGCCAATGATTTGCTGGATCAGCTGGATGAACTCCGGATCGGCATCATCGGCGGCGTGATCCCGGAATCCGAACTCTCCAGAATCGCCAACATGGTCGAGATACAGCGCGCCCATACCGACGATCCGGAACTGTCTCCGATCCTCGATGAAATCGAGCTTAGGGCCAAGGTCGAGCTGGCTAAATACCAACGTGGCCGCGGCGATTAGGCTTGACGGCCCCCTGGGGTCGCTGCGCTGATACCGGCCGGCCCGGCGCAACGGGGTTTTCAAAAATTCGTCATCTTTTATGGGCTTGCCCGGTTTGCGGACGCCTTATATAGTCCGCGCCGCTCGCTCTCGGCACCGTGCATGGAGTAACGCATGTCGAATTCGTTGCTTTCGCCCGATTACCATCCTAGTGATGACGAAGACTTTATGAATGCCCGTCAGCGGGAATATTTCCGGCGCAAGCTTCAGGCTTGGCGCGAGGAACTGTTGCAAGAATCGACCGAAACCCTGAAAAATCTCCAAAACGAGAGTTTGGCGGTACCGGATATGGCGGATCGCGCCAGCAAGGAGACCGATCGGGCGTTGGAATTGCGGACCCGGGACCGCCAGCGTAAGTTGATCGCGAAGATCGACGAGGCGCTGCGCCGGATCGAGGACGGAACCTATGGCTATTGCGAAGAGACGGACGAACCCATCTCGCTCCGGCGGCTGGAGGCGCGCCCCATCGCGACCCTGAGCCTCGAGGCCCAGGAACGGCACGAGCGGCTGGAGCGTACCCGGCGCGACGACTAGGCCGCCGACCCAATACTCCCCAGCGCCCGTGCGCATCAACGCGCACGCGGCGTCAAAAAAAAGAAAGAGGCCGATGCCCGTTTGGACATCGGCCTCTTCGTTTGCGCCGCCCCTGCGCGTCAGGGAGGAGGAGAGAGACGGGGCGGACACACAGTCCGGGACATTCCTAGACCCATTGGCGGGATCTAGAACGGAAACAGGATATCGATGATTTGCTGGCCATAGCGCGGCTGCTGGACGTCCGTCATATGACCCCGGCCGCCATAGGACAGCCGCGCCTCGGCGATTTTTTCATAGGCGATGGTATTCTGATTGGTGATGTCTTCGGGCCGGATAATGCCGCCGATCTGCAATTCGCGGACTTCGTAGTTGACCCGGGTTTCCTGCCGGCCGTGCAACACCAGATTGCCGTTGGGCAATACCTGGGTGACGACGGCGGCCAACTTCAATTCGATCTTTTCCTCGCGGTCGATGGTGGCATCGCCCTTCGATTGAGAATCCGAACCGATCTGGATCAAATTGTCCGGCCGGATCGCCTCGGGCAGGATTTTCGACAGGGACTGCTCGTATCCGAGCAACGCCGGCGCGTTGGCGCCTTCGCTGTTGTCGCGGCTCCGCTCACTGGAATTCTCCAACTCGCCCTTGTCGTCGATGTTGATCATGACAGTGACCAGATCGCCGACCCGGGACGCGCGCAGGTCTTTGAAGAAGGCGCGCGATCCCGGCCGCCATAGGGAATTCGGTTCGCGATGGGCGGTGATCGGCGCCGGCATCGGCATGCTGACCGGCCGATATTTCGGGCTGTGCATCGGATTTTGGATCGTGCTGAGTTTCGGTTCCGCCCCCACATCCGCCAGGCGTTGCAGCGTGTTGCAGCCGGAGATCGCCAGCGCGGCGACGGCCAGGCAGGCCCAGCGCGCGCTTCGGTCCGGCCGCGCCCGGGATGGCTCAATGGAAATTCGGTTCATGGCGCGGTTCCTAACGCTGTAAAGACGTTCCGGCGGGATCGACCGAAACCTTGTTGTGGCCAATGATCACGGCTTCCACCGTCTTGCCGCTGCTCGAATTGCGCACCCGGACGGTTTCGCCCTTTGCCCCGCGGCCGAAAGACTTGCCTTTTGCGGTGATCATCATGTTGGAAGACCGGAAAACCATGGTGACCAAGGCGCCCCGGCTGACCAGCATTGGCTCTTGCACATCCCTGCGGCGCACGGGCCGGTCCGGATGCAGGGTGCGGCGCGGGCTCTTGCCGACCAGCGCCGAGGTTTCGAGAACGATATCGCGGCCAACCGTCCCTGCGCGCAGCGGTACCTCGACGACGTCGCCATTGCGGATGATGTCGCCGGGTCGCACACGCCGCGTCAGAACGGGAACGCCGACAATCCGGACGACCCGCCCGGCGGCCCTGATTTGAACCGAGCCGGGCCTGCCGTCCGGGGCCGAGAGGACGGCGGCGAACCGCCGTGTCCGCGCGTCGTAATTGATCGTTTGCACGGTCGCCTGCGCCGGCATCTGGACAGGCGAATGGATGCGGAGCGCCGGATTGTCGAGCACCACCTCGAAACGCTCGTCGGCGCTGAGTCGATCGCGCAGGGCGCCATCGAGCGCTTTTTGGACGATGGCGGCGCTGACCGGGTTGCTGGTGCGTTCGACGATGGAGCGGGCGGCGCGGGTCGCACGCCAATCGAGTTTGTAGTATTGCGCGACGCGATGCAGCCATTTCGCATTGAGGACGATCCTGCCGCCCGGCGGCGGCGCTCGGAACAAGACGGTGTCGCGGGCCACTTCGCCGCCGACGAACACATCGCCGAGCTTGACCTGATCGCCGCTGACCACGACGTACGGCCGCAATGACGCCGCGTCGGCGGGAAGCCCCTGCACTGCCAGCACTATGAAGGCGGGCAGCAGCGCAGCCCGTCGCCAGGCGGCGCGCTGTCCGGAATCCGATCGTCGGTTCAAGGTCCGCATGCCGCTAACGGATGTTCGAGACGGTTGCCATCATCTGATCGGACGTTTCGATGACTTTCGAATTCATTTCATAAGCGCGCTGGGCGCTGATCAGATTGGTGATTTCTTCCACCACATTGACATTCGATGTTTCAAGGAAGCCCTGTTGAATTTGACCGAACCCGCTGGATCCCGGCGTACCGGTCGCCGCGGTTCCCGAGGCGGGGGTTTCGACGAACAGATTGTCGCCGATCGCCAGCAGCCCGGCTTCATTGGCAAAGGTGGCGAGCTGGAACTGGCCGATATTTTGCGGCGCCACCTGCCCATCGACCTTGACCAGGACTTCGCCGCTGGAATTGATGGTGATATCGATCGCATTGGCGGGTACGGTAATGTTCGGTTGGGCGGTGAAGCCGTCCACCGTCACGATGGTGCCGTCCTGGCTCAGCTGGAAGGCGCCGGAACGGGTGTAGGCCGTCTCGCCGTTCGGCAGGGTGATCTGGAAATAGCCTTCGCCGTTGATCGCCGTGTCGAGGCTGTTTTCGGTGAGCGTGAGGTTGCCCTGTTCGGTGATCCGATAGACCGCGGCGGTTTTCACGCCGAGGCCGATCTGGACGCCGGCCGGCACGATCGATCCGTCATCCGCTGATTGGGAACCCGTGCGCCGCAGCGTTTGATACAGCAGATCCTGAAATTCGACCCGCCGTCGCGTGTAGGCGGTGGTATTCATGTTGGCGATGTTGTGGGAAATGACCTCAACGTTGAGCTGTTGAGCCAGCATCCCCGTGGCGCCGATGTCGAGCGAACGCATTTATTTTACCTCGTTAAACTCTTGGCTGGGCGGTCAGGGTGGTAATGGCACGCCGGACGCGCTGATGTTCTTCCTGGAGCAATTGCTGATTTGCCGTATAGGTACGGTGAATGCTGATCATCTTGGTCAGCTCGATCACCGAATTGACGTTTGATTCTTCCAGGCTGCCCTGCAGCACATGGGCGTCGGCCACCGGTTGCGGCAGTCCTTCGCTGCTGTACAGGTTGTTTTCTTCGCGCTTCATGGTTTGTTGATTGGCGAAATTCGAGACGCCGATGCGTCCGATCGATTCGGTTCCGGCGGAAATGGTCCCGTCCGCCGCCACCGTGATGCCGTTGCTTCCCGGCGGCACGACGATCGGCTGTCCCGTTGCCGTCAACAGCGTGTGGCCCTGACTGTTGGCCAGTTGCCGGTCGGCGTTGATTTCGAAACGGCCAGCGCGGGTGTAGCGGGGACCGCGGTCGGTCTGGACGGTGAAATAGCCGTCGCCAGAGATTGCGAGGTCGAGCGGATTGCCGGTCTTGGTCAGCGGACCCGATCGCAGGTCGCGCGCGGTGCCGCGGTCTTGCACGAAGGAGAGCGGCACGTCTTTCTGTGGCTCGGAGAGAAATTCGACGAACAACATCTTCTCGCCCTTGAAGCCGGGCGTGTTCACATTCGCCAGATTGTTCGCGACCATGTCCATTTGCCGGCGCAAGCCGAGTTGGCGGGACAGGGCGATGTAGCTCGGTGATTCCACGGTTCCTCGAAGTCCCAATACTTGCGGCCAAAACGCGCCGCCTCGATTACGGACCATAGGTGCAGGCGTCATGCCACGACGTTAAATGAATGAAATTCAATCTCTTGCGTCGTCGCGACGGCGTATTCTGATTGACGGTTGCGACCATTGATGCAGGCTTTGCCGGGCAGTTCTTGCCGTTGCCGGCGATCCGAATAGAGTGGCGCCGGTAAAACGAAATATTGCCGCCGGCGCGTTGCAACGAAAGATTGGATTTTTCCTTGCACATACGAAATGGGAAAAGATTATTACTTGTTGATTACCCTTTTTCCTTTCTGATAGGTTCACGCGTGTTTTGCACTCTATACTATAAAATCCACGTTGGAATTCATGAAACAGTTGATCGAGCCGGGCCTCCGACATGACAGATGACGCGGGCGAGGCGGATGACGCGGCGGTAGACGAATCCGAAGACGCCCCCAGGAAATCGGGCAAGAAGCTCATTTTGTTCGGCGCCATCGGTCTGGTCGTGCTGATCGGCGCGGGCGCGGGCGTTTATTTTTCCGGATTGCTGGGCGGCGGCGAAGCCGAAACCGCTGCTGGCGCGGGTGGCGCCGAAGGCGGTGGCGGTCAGGAAGGCGTCGCCCACTATTTCGATCTGGACGAGTTGGTGGTGACGCTCGGCGGCGCCGGACGCAAATCGAGTTTCTTGAAAATGCGGGTGAGCCTCGAATTGGAAGGGGCCGCGGACGAAGCCCGGATCAAGGCGGTGATGCCGCGCATCATCGATAATTTCCAAATCTTTCTGCGGGAACTGCGCATCGAGGAATTGCAGGGCTCTCAGGGCTTGTATCGCGTTAAGGAAGAATTGCTGGCGCGGGTGAACTCGGCGGCGCATCCCACGAAGATCAAGGATGTGCTGTTCCGGGAAATGCTGGTGCAGTAGCGCGCAGACGGCTTGCCCTTGGGAACGGGGCGGGTTGCGGGCACAAGGTGGAGGCCGATGGCAAACGAAACTGAACAGGCGGAACCGGAAGGCGACGGCGCGGAAGCTGTTTCCGCCGAACTCGCGCCCGGTTCGGAAGATCAGGCCGGCGGCGACGCGCTTGCCGACGAGTGGGCGGCGCTTGCCGATGATGACGAGGAAGGCGGCACCGCGCGGGTCCTGAGCCAGGAGGAAATCGACAGCCTGCTCGGCTGTCGGGAAGGTGGCGGCGGCGGGAACGAACGATCCGGTATCGAGGCGATCATCGACAGCGGGATGGTGTCGTATGAACGGCTGCCGATGCTCGAGGTTGTCTTCGACCGGCTGGTCCGCATGTTGTCGACGTCGTTGCGCAACTTCACGTCGGACAATGTCGAGGTCAGCCTCGACAACATCACCTCGATCCGTTTCGGCGACTATCTGAATTCGATTCCGCTGCCGGCGATGCTCGCCGTCTTCAAGGCCGAGGAATGGGATAATTTCGGGTTGATGACGGTCGACAGCACCTTGATCTACTCGATTGTCGACGTGCTGCTCGGCGGCTGGCGTGGCACCGCCGCGATGCGCATCGAAGGGCGTCCTTACACGACAATCGAACGAAACCTGGTCGAGCGGATGTTGTCCGTGGTGCTCGCGGATTTCTCCGCGGCGTTCGATCCCTTGAGTTCGGTGACCTTCCGGTTCGACCGTCTCGAGACCAATCCGCGCTTCGCCACGATCGCGCGGCCGGCAAACGCGGCGATCGTGGCCCGGCTGCGCGTGGATATGGAAGATCGCGGCGGGCGTCTCGAATTGCTGTTGCCGTATGCGACGCTCGAGCCGGTCCGTGAATTGCTGCTGCAGATGTTCATGGGCGAGAAATTCGGCCGCGATTCGATCTGGGAAAATCATCTCGCCTCGGAATTGTGGTTCACGGATGTCGAGCTGGAAGCGGTGCTCGGCAAGGTCAACACCACGTTGAACGACGTTCTGAAATGGCAAATCGGCACGCGTTTGGAGCTGCTGGCGACGCCTACTTCCATGGTCGATCTGCGGTGCGGCGAGGTTGAACTTTTCCGCGGATCAATGGGACGCAAGAGCGAAAAAATTGCCGTCCGTATCGAAGAAAAACTGGAGACATGATCAATGCTGCCGCATTTGTCCTTCGTCCTCGATGTTGTCGGTGCCTGCCTGCTCCTGATCATGATCCTCTATGCCGTGCAACTGAACCGCCGCCTTAGCGGCTTGCAGGCGGACAAGGCACACTTGCAGAAACTCATCGCGACGTTCGATGCGTCGACGGGGCGCGCCGACCAGGCGGTTGTGCGGTTACGCGCCGGGGCGTCCGAGGCATCGGAAATCCTGCAGGAAAATCTGGCGAAGGCGTCGGAGCTGCGGGACGATCTGGCCTTCCTGATCGACCGGGCGAGTGCGGTCGCCGACCGTGTCGAGGCGGCGGCGGAAACGCCGCCGGGCATGCGGGCTCCCAACGGGAACGGCGCCGCCCCATCCGCGAGCTATGAGGATAATCTCCTGCGCGCCCTCGAAGGCGTGAGATAGGACAATGCCGTTTCCTTTCCGTCTCTTGCCGGCCTTGATCTTCGTCGGTGCGATGATGCTGTCGGTAAAGATCGGCGATATATGGCAGGGGATTGCGGCAATCGACGGCAGCGTCGACCTCCGGCAAGCCCAATCGGCCGAAAACGACGCGGCGCCGCCACAAACGGCCAATGCGGCGGCGCCCGCCGCAGGCAGCGGTGACAAAGGCGCTGCGGCGCCGGAAAAAGCCGCTTCGCCGGTGCGCGGCGCGGTGCCGCAGGGACAGGCGGCGGCGCCGCCGCCGCTGCAAGAAGACGAGGATCTCGCGGATCCGGATCAGCTGAGCCGGTCGGAAATCCAGCTGTTGCAGCAATTGTCGAAGCGGCGGGACCTCCTCGACCGGCGGGCGCGCCGATTGAATCAGCGGGAATCGCTGCTCAAGGCGGCGGAGCAGAAGCTCGTGGATCAGCAGGCGGAACTCGCATCAATCCGCAATAACATCAAAGAATTGCTTGGCAACCTCGACGAAAAAGAGAAGAAGCGGATTGCCAATTTGGTGAAGATTTACGAATCGATGAAACCGAAAAGCGCTGCCAAAATATTCGACGAATTGGACATGACCGTTTTGCTGGGGGTCATGGAGCGGATGAAGGCGCGCAAGGTTGCGCCGGTGATCGCCGCGATGAAGCCGGGCAGGGCCCGCGAAGTGACCAGCGCGCTGTCCCGCCGCAAGAACAAAGGGTCCTCCGCACCCTTGCCGCCGCCGGTTCCTGGCGGCAGCTAGCGCAATTTTCCCGTTTTAACCAAGATTTAACAGAATTAGGTCTTCTATCAGGGTCGCACAGGGTGCGGTCCCTTGGACGCATCTTCATCCGCGCGAATTTTAGGAGATGTGGTCGATGGCGGTTGATCTGGATATGCCTGTTTTGATCGTTGATGATTACAAGACCATGCTTCGGATCATCCGCAATTTGTTGAAGCAGATCGGCTTTAATAATGTGGACGAGGCTACCGACGGGCAATCCGCGCTCGAAAAGATGCGCGAGAAGCAGTATGGCCTCGTCATCTCCGATTGGAATATGGAGCCCATGTCGGGCCTGGAGCTGCTGCAGCAGGTTCGCGCCGATGGCGACCTCGAAGGGACGCCCTTCGTCATGATTACCGCTGAAAGCAAGACCGACAATGTGGTCGCCGCCAAAGAGGCGGGTGTCAGCAACTACATCGTCAAGCCGTTCAACGCCGCGACGCTGCGCAACAAGCTTTCGGTGGTCGTCGGCGATTTCTAGATTGACCTGCCTTTAATTGGAATCGATTAAAGGCAGAAAAGCTGCTCTGGCCCGCGACGATGAATGCATGGCCGGCCGCGGAATCAGTGCGACGCGCGCGGTGGCGCTACCCCTTCAAAGACTTACCAAACCGTCGACCTGCCATCGCCGACCCATCGGCCTTCCAGCCGGCGTTGCCATTGCTTTGGAATACATCTTGCAGGTTAGCCACTGCGCCGGACGGACGCATCGTTAGGTCAATGGTGCGGCTGTTCCGTCGCTTGGCAACGATCAGATGGAAGTCTAAAGCAGGTAATGAACGAAGTATCTTCCGAAAATATTCCTGCCGCGAAAAATACCGGTCCGACGGTTATTTTAAGTCTCTTTCTGTTGTTACTTGCATTTTTTATCTTATTAAATACGTTAGCAACAATTGAAGAGTCCAAATCCAAACAGGTGTTGAATTCGGTGGCTTTGAGTTTTCGCTCTCCGACGCTGGACACCGCATCGGTCGATGTATTCATTTCGGATCTTGGTCAGGCGCCCGAGCCGGACGAATTGTTGCGAACGGTGCAGCGGTTGTGGGTCACATCGGTTCCCGTCGCCAGGGTCGACATTCTCACGCCCGGGCGGGTTATGCAGATGACGATGCCGGCGAATGAATTGTTTCTGGGCGGCCGGGCCGAGTTGCGATCCGACCGCCGGCAGTTGTTTCGGGCCTTGGCGCAGGTGCTGGCGCACCGGGCCGGAAGCTTCATCGGCGAAATCCAGGCGGTGCTTGGGGCGGGGGATACCTTGACGCAGGGCGCGCCGAACGGCAGCAGTCTGCAAATGCGCCGCGCCGCGGTGTTCGCCCAGGAATTGGTTGCATACAGCGCGCCGCCGGATGCCCTGGCGGTTGGACTGCGCGAAGGGGATCCGAGAATGTTGCGCATTCGATTTTCGGTTCGGGACGCGGCGCGGACCCGGATCGATTTTCGGGAACTGGTGCAATGAAAGACCTCTACCCGATAGGATCCGACGTCGACACCGCGCGGCCATCGGTCTGGTTGATGACCTTCGCGGACATTACGGCGCTGCTCTTGGCCTTCTTCGTCATGTTGTTCGCGATGTCGTCACTCGAGCCGGAAAAATGGCAATCGGTGATTTCCCGCGTCGTGACGATCGATCAACGGGAAGAAACCAAGGCGCCGCCGCCGGATTCGCCGAATACGGTCAGCACCGAGGATATTGCGCCCGCATTGCCGACCGACTATCTGAGCCAGGTCCTCGCGGAGAAATTCAAACGTCACGCCATCTTGAGCCGGGTGATGGTTCATCGGCTGGATCGTCAAGTCATTCTGTCATTGCCCACCGATGCATTGTTCGAGTCGGGCGAGACGGTCCTGACACCGGGCGCGCGCGAGGCCGTCTTCGGTTTGGCCAGTGCGGTGGCGACGCTCGGCAATCAAATCGATGTCTATGGCCATGCCGACAAGCCGCCGGAATCCCAACGCGCCTATAGGTCGAAGTGGACGCTCTCGCTGGCGCGCGCGGTGGCGGTGGCGACCGAACTCAAACGCACCGGTCTGGCGCGCAATGTTACGATGCTCGGGCTCGCCGATTCCCGTTTCGGTCATCTGCATCCGAATCTATCCGCAGCGCAGCGTCATGCGCTGGCCCGTCGGGTCGATATCGTCATTCATTCGACCGAGGGGGAGACATGATGCGCCGTTGCCTGGGCGCGGTTTGGCGATACGCGCTGATTCCGGTTATGCTGATCGTGCCGCTCGCGACCGGCGCGGCGGACGAAGTGCGCGTGCAATCGATGGAGCGCGGTCAATTCGGACGGATCGTCATGACTTGGGGCCTGCCGGTCGGGTTTTCAGCGAAAATCGTCGACCGGCGTCTGGTGGCGCGGTTCGACCGACCGTTCGTCGGACAGCTGCAACCCGCGGTGCAGCGCCTCGGCAAGTATCTGACCGGCGCGCGGCAGACCGAGGACGGGCATCATGCGGAGTTTTCGCTGCGCGACGACTATCGGCTGGTCGCCTATGCCCGGGGCAAGCAAATCGTTTTCGATCTTCTGCCCAAGGCGCGATCGGCCGGAGGACCGGTGTTTTCTCCAATCGATCGCGTCCGGTCTTCCGAGCGCGCGCCGCCGTTCTTGAAGGTGAGAGTCGGACGGCACAATACCTATACGCGGCTTGTCTTCGACTGGCCCAAGGTCGTTCCCTACCAGGTCGATCAGTC
>JBFFGE010000016.1:0-42615 GCA_041557595.1 Alphaproteobacteria bacterium | reverse complement strand
GTTACGCCGAGGGTCACGCGCCCCGAATCCGTCTCGATCTCAAGCCCTTGTCCCAGGGAGTCGGCCAATGCCGCAGTGTAATAGGCATGGACGTGCAGCGCGGAAATCGCCTCGGACGCCACATCCGGCGCAAGCGCTTCCAAACTGCGCTCGTTCAGCCGAGCGTCCTCGCCGGTCGCTTCGACAACGACCCTGGTTCGCCCGTCCTGATTGATCCAAACCGCCAGTTTTCCGCCACGCGGCAGGCAATCCATGCCCTGAACCACCATATTCAACAGCAACTTACCGCAACCCATCGGCAATTCGCCCACGGCGGACGGTTCCGGCATCGTAACCGAATAACGTTCCTCGGTCGCAAACAGCCCATCGACCAGCTCCTTTACCGCGCCCAAGCCGCCAAGGGCGTCATGGCCGGCATATCCGTACGCCATCCGGTAGTATTGGACGCGGATGCTCGATTGCTGCGCGCTGCCGCTGATCAATTCCATCACCTCGTCCGCCATGGACCGGTCGATATCGCTAATCAATTCCACGCCATTGTTGATTGCGGCAATCCCGGCAACCAATTCGTGGCAAATACGCGAGCACAGCAGTTCGGCTATCCGTCGGTCGACAAGATGTGGCATTGCGGCTAGTCTTTCCTCGGTTTTCAGACCATCGGAGAGGCGCAGCCTAGCGCATCGCGCATCATGTCCCAAGGTCTTATGCCCGGCGATTTCGTGCGCCACCCGGATCAGCCCGATTGGGGCCTCGGCCAGGTACAATCGGTGATCGGAAACCGGGCCACGGTGAACTTCGAGAACGCAGGGAAGGTCACCATCGATACCGCTGTTATATCATTGACTCCAATAGAGAAAGACCGATAGGGACGACGTGACCGTGCCCACGCATCCCCCACTTCCGACGACGGAACAGGTCCTCTTCACCGCGTTGTCCGACGGCATCGCCGGGGACGCCGGGCGGGTCATCGTCGGCCTCAACTGGACGCTGGTCGAAGGACCGCATGGAGTCGGCCTCGCGCATTCGCCGGCGCGCGGCACCGCCGGCTGTCATGCCCTGCCAACACCGGGAGATTATGGCGGCCGGCCGCTCGCCGCGCTCGCGGCGATGTGGCCGTCGAACAATGTTTTCGAGCGTGCGATCGCGCTGGCGGCGATCAATGCCCACTGCAACCGCGACGACCTCGCCGGCCCATCCGTCAACGGGTTCGACCTGATCGAGGACCGCGGCGAGCGCACGGTGATCATCGGGCGGTTTCCCGGACTCGAAAAACGGTTCCCCAAGGCTGCCGTGATCGAACGCGAGCCGGGCCCCGGCGACTACCCCGAAGACGCTGCGCCGCGCCTGTTGCCCAAGGCAGACTTCATCGCCATTACCGGCTCCACGCTGGGCAACGGATCCCTGGCGCCCCTTCTCGGCTATTTGCGGCACGGATTCACGGTGCTGATCGGTCCCAGCACGCCCCTGTCGTCGGCGCTGTTCCGGTTCGGCATCGATGCGCTCAGCGGTTTCGTCGCAACGGACCGGGACGGCCTGTTGCGGATCGTGGCCGAGGGCGGCGCAGTTGCCGCGCTGCGACATTTCGGCCGCTATGTGACCCTTACCCGGACCGAAACCGGGACCTAAAGCAAATCCCGAGCGAACCGAAACGGTTCGCGACGACGTATTTGCGTAAAAACCAAGCGATAGACCATTTCATATGAGTCGATTCAAACAAGAAATGGTCTAACGGACCCTGTCCGCGGGCCGCATCCCGGCGCTGGCTGCATACCTGATATGCATGTCTCGCTACCTTTACATTCCATTAATGCATGGCTGTTATGAGATAAAACGGCTTCTATCGCGCCCGCGACGCCCCATTTTCAGAGTGTCGGCGGCACCGATACGCCACCTGCAATCCTCTGAGTGGAGAAAAAAGATGACGACGAATCAATTGAATACAGCAAGCATTCCGAGCGACGATGAAATCCGGACGGCGATCGCCCGCGCCCGAAAGATGCAAAGCATGGCCGTTCTCGACGGTTTTCAACGTCTGTTCAATCGGAACCCGCGCCGCACGCAAGGCGGACAGTAATCCCGCCCAAACTGCGGTACTCAAATACTCAAATCAATGGAGGCCGCAATGCTTAATATGGTTCCTGTCACCTACCGCCGGCTGTCACATCATGAGGCCGTCTTTCGAGACAGCCGCGATCGCAGCCTAAGGCAAAAAATTCGCCATCCGTTTCGGACGTTCCGGAACGGCACGCGCTAGCACAGCGTGCGCCCATTCGGGCGCACATAAGCTGCCCTATCTTTATAGAATCGATCAACTTTTCTGCCTTAAATTGATTCCAATTTAAAGGCAGGTTGATCTAGCCCTGACCGAGCATCCGCTCCGCCAGCGTCAGGTCGTCCGGTCGGTTCGCATTGAAGAAGGGGTCCAGGGGGTCGGTCGAGAAATTTACCGTAACGATCCGGTATCGCCCGGTCCAGACGTCGACCTTGCGGATCTCTTCCTCGATCATCGCGCGACGCAGGTCGGCCGCCAGCCGGACCGGCCACAGCCCGGCTCCCGGATGCGCCCGGCCATTGGAGGCCGCGCAAGCCATATCGGCCCCTTCCCGCTCGATCGCCTCGGCCAGACGCGCCACCAGATCATCGGGCAGAAACGGCGAATCACCCGGAAAGCTTGCCAGCCAGGGACATTCGGGCGCCGTTTCCTCCGCCCATTCCATCCCCGCCAGAACGCCGGCGAGCGGCCCCGCAAAACCGTCGATGCCGTCCGCCACGACCGGCAGGTTGAAGTCGGAAAAACGATTGGGATCGCCATTGGCATTGATGGCGAGCGGGCCGACCTGCGGCCGCACCCGGTCGACGATATGGCTCAGCAAGGGCCGGCCGGCCAGCCGCCGCAAGCACTTGTCCCCGCCCCCCATGCGGCGCGCCAATCCACCCGCCAGGACAACGCCCGCGATACCCTCAGTCACCGGCATCTTCAGCAATATCTTCGGCGACCTCCTCGCCATCCCAAAGAACGACCCGGTTGCGCCCTTCGTGTTTCGCCCGATAGAGCGCCTTGTCGGCCTGCTCGATCGTTTCTTCCAGAGTGTCCGCCGGGTCGATCATGCACAGGCCGAAAGATGACGTCACGTCCAGGGAAATGCCGCTGCCTGTCTTGATCGGCGCATCGCTCAAAGCCAGCCGCAACCGGTCTGCAATCGCCATCGCCGTCTCGGCATCGGCATCCGGCAGGAGCAACAGAAACTCCTCGCCGCCATACCGGTATATGCTGTCATACGGCCGGAGATGGGCAATCAGCCGCCCGGCCGCGGTCAGCAACACCACATCGCCAACGCCATGACCATAGGTGTCGTTCACCTTCTTGAAATGATCGATATCGCTGAGGCCGATACAGACCGGCGAACCGGTCCGCAGGGCCCGTTCGCGCTCGCGCTGCAATTCGATCATCATGCTGCGCCGATTGTGAACCCCGGTCAGCGGATCGAGGTCGAAGACCGCGCGCTGGAAGGCGTCGCGAATGCGGCGGGCGACCAGGCCGAAACGGTCGACCTTCTCCATAAAGGCATCGTATTCCGTGGCGCGCACCAGTTCTCCATCGACGGCCTTGAGCGCCAGCAGCCGCCCCAAATCGTGCATCTCTACATGCGCCGACCACAAATCGCGAAAGACCGGCTGCGCGAGCAGGCTGCGTTCGCTGTTCAAATCGAACCAACTGCCGAATTTTCCCAGATATTCAGCATGCTTGGAGACCACGTCGCGGACCGGCGGCAGCCCGCAAACCACCGCACGATGCCATTTGCGCAGCCAGCTGGCGTGTTCCTCCATCGCGATATCGATCGCATCGAGGATTTCCCGGGATTCCTCCGACGCCCGAGCGCCCGGTTCCGGCGCGTCGGAGCGTGTGGCGATCGGCGCCTCGTCAGCCACGGTCGACACTCGCCTTGCGCCGGCTCGCCGGCGCGTCGTCGGGCGCGCTCGACGGTTCGGCGTCATACACGACGCGCTCTTCGCCCGACAGAACGATGAAGCGTTGGCCTCTCGCCCGACCGATCAAGGTCAGGCCGGCGCGGCGCGCGAGATCGACCCCCCAGGCGGTAAAGCCCGATCGCGACGCCAGGATGGGGATTCCCATCTGCACCGTCTTGATGACCATTTCCGAGGTCAGCCGGCCGGTCGTGTAAAAACTCTTGCCGGCCGCCGAAAGACCGTGCATCCGCATATAGCCGGCGATCTTATCGACCGCGTTGTGGCGCCCGACGTCTTCCATGTAGAGCAACGGCCGGTCCTCTTCGCACAACACGCAGCCATGAATTGCCCCGGCGGCAAGATAGAGGCTGGGGCTGGTATTAATCTTGCGCGTCAGCGAATAGAGCCACGAGGTGCGGATCGTCGCATCCTTCGGCAGATCGATCTCGTCGAAGCGTTCCATGAGATCGCCGAATGCCGTCCCCTGCGCACAGCCGGAGGTCAGCGTTTTCTTGCGAAGCTTGGTTTCGAAATTGGTTTGCGTTTTGGTGCGAACGACGACCGTTTCGATATCTTCCTCGTAATCGATCCCGACGATCTCATCTTCCGGCTTCAGCATGTTTTGATTGATCAAATAGCCGACGGCCAGGTAGTCCGGATAATCGCAAATCGTCATCATCGTGACGATTTCACGCTTGTTGAGAAACAGGGTCAGCGGCCGTTCGACCACCACCAGGGTTTCGATCGCATTGCCGTCATGGTCCACACCCCGCACACGTTCCGTCAGACGCGGGTCGGCGGGATCGGGCTGCAGAATGAATTCATCCACGCCGTTCATATCTCCCATATGATGCCCGAGCATACGCCCTGCGACAATGATCGTTTGCACACCGATACCCGGGCTGAACGCCCGTCCAGGCCGGGCCAAGCCCCACCCCGCGGGCATGGCGGCCATGCGGAACTAATGCATGGACGCACACCGATAGCCGGTGTACACGACGACGCTTGATAGACCTTTAACACGAGGTCCGCCATGTTCCGGGCGGTTTTTCCCCTAAGCGCATTGCTGCTCGGCATGAGCGCCATGCTGGTCGGCAACGGCCTGTTCGCGACGCTGACCGCCATCCGCATGACCGTCGAGGATTTCGCGCCGGCGATGATCGGCGCCGTGGTGGCCTGCCACTCGATCGGCTTTGCGCTGGCCTGCTTCACCTGCCAACGGATCATTCAAGCCGTGGGCCAAATTCGGGTATTCGCAGGGTTCGCCGCGACCCTCGCGGTCTGCAGCCTGTGTTTCCCAATCGTCGTCGATCCCATCGCCTGGATGGCGCTTCGCCTGATCTTCGGATTCTCGGCAGCGGCGGTCTTCATGGTCGGCGAAAGCTGGCTCGCCGGCTCGGCGCCGCCGGAGATGAAGGGCAAGGTCTTCGCGATCTACATGGTCATCAATAAAGCCAGTTTCGGCGCCGGCCAGTTGCTCCTGATCGCAGGCGATCCCGCAGGCGACCGTCTGTTTATGCTCACCGCGGCACTGTATGCGATTTGCCTGATTCCGATCGCCTTGACGCGCATCAAGGTTCCCGAGGGATTGGTCGGCGAGCGCCTGAGCTTCCGCGCGCTCTACCGGCTATCGCCGGTGGGCGTCGCCGGCGCCATTTGCGCAGGCTTCACAAATTCCTCTCTGATCGGCCTGGGTCCTGTCTTTGCCGCGCGTCTCGACATCCCGGTCACGCAGATCTCCCTGCTGATGACGGCGTTTCTGCTGGGAAGCCTGCTGCTGCAACTTCCCATCGGCCGGTGTTCGGACCGGTTCGACCGGCGCATGGTGCTGATTTCCGTGGCCCTTCTGACGGCGGCCGCCTGCCTCAGCATGAGTTATGGCGCCAAATCCGGGTTCCTCGGCCTTCTGGGATTGTTCGCATTGGTCGGCGGGCTGAGCGCCACGATCTATCCCATTGCGATGACCCATGCCAACGATCTTGCGCGGCCCGAACAAACCGTTTCGCTGCACGCGACGCTGCTTCTCGCCTTTGCCGGCGGGGCCAGCGTCGGTCCGATTTTCGCATCGCTGGCGATGGAAAGGCTCGGCCCTTCCGGCCTGTTCATGACGGCCGCCGCGGTCAACTTCATCCTGTCGATCTTCGTGCTCTACCGCATGACACGGCGCGCGCCGGTCCCGGAGGAACAGCAGGGAGATTTCGTTGCCATGCCGCAAACGTCGCAGACCACGCAGGTCGTGGCGACGCTCGACCCGCGCAATGAAGAAACCTAGAGCAAATCCCGAGCGAACCTAAACGGTTCGCGACGACGTATTTGCGTACAAACCAAGAGACAGACCATTTCATATGAGTCAATTTAAACAAGAAATGGTCTTATTTTGTCGTTCTTGCCGGCGCTGCCGGCACCGCGTTCGGTCCGGTCAATTGATCGGATTCGATTCCGTCTCGGAGTCATCCGCCGGCTCTCCGTCTGTGGGGGCGGCATGGTGGTGGACCATCCGCCAGCGCGCGCCGTCACGGGCGAAGACATTGGTCGCGATCAAATAGTCGCCGCCGATCTCCTCGAAGCAGATCACCACCGCGGACTGCCCGTAAACATGCGCGCGCGGCGCCCGGCAGCTGATTTTCGGTGCATTGTCGCTGCCAAGAATGGACTTCCAGCTGGCCATGACGTCTTCCCGACCGCGCAGCGCATCCCAGCCGGGATGGATGCAAGTCACCGGCACCGCCGTCGCCCAGGCCTCCTCCATCGCGGCAATATCGCGATACCGGAAGGCCGTGTAGAATGCCTCGTTTGCGAACAAGACCGCATCGTGATCCGACATCTGCGCCTCGACGGGTTATTCTATTTTGATCTGATGGGCGAATTTCCGGCCGTCGCTGACCGTTAGCTGCTTAAAGCCGAGCATCTTGCACAGGTCGAGAAAGGTAAAATAATCCTCGACCCGTTCTTCCTTGAACAACGGCGTCGCGCGGGCGACCGCGGTCAGCATGGCGAGCAAAGCGCGCATTCGATAGCGGGTGTTGAAGCTGTCGCCATACAGCCCGACGATGATCATTTTCTCCGCCTCGGCCCCCTTCGAAAACATCGCATATTGCGGCGGATACGGATTGTTGCGGATCATCTCGTTCATGACATGGGTCACGAATGCGATCCGGCTGCGGCGCGACGCTTCCGGCAATTGGCTCGCCCGGGCGGCATAGGTTTCCTGCGAATCCGGTTTCGGATAGTAATAGCCGGCATGACGATCGGCGGCCCCCGCAGCGGTCCCCGTCAAGAGAAACACCGTTACACCCAAAACAATTACCGAAAACGCCCGGCTATACGCCATTTTTGCCCCCAAATCCGCGTTGCGCTTCAATTCGCGCAATTCCCAAAGCAGCGGCTAGCGCCGCGAAGCCGCTCCGCTATACTGCACCCGCCGTGCCGGCACCATATCTGACAAGGTCGCTTGATGAAGAACAAGAATATCGCCTTTCTCGCAGCCGAAAATCCAGAAGCGGTCGAAGCCAAACGCGCTTTGGAAGCACGCTACGATCACGTTCCGCCCGAAGATGCGGACATCATCATCGCCTTGGGGGGCGATGGCTTTATGCTTCACACCCTGCACGAACACAAGGCCGAGAATGTTGCGTTTTACGGCATGAACCGGGGCTCGATCGGCTTTCTGATGAACGCCTATGATTTGGATGGCATCCCGGAGCGCCTGGCGCGGGCCGAAGCGGTCCGGCTCAAACCGCTGCTGATGGTGGCCACCCGCGCCGACGGCAGCGTCGAATCGGCGCCCGCAATCAATGAGGTCTCGCTGCTGCGTCAAATCCAGCAGGCCGCAAAAATTCGCATTTCGATCGACGGCGTGATCCGCCTGGAGGAAATGATCTGCGACGGCGTGCTGGTTTCGACTCCTGCAGGCAGCACGGCGTACAACCTGTCGGCGCACGGCCCGATCGTCCCGGTCGGCAGCGACATTTTGTGCCTCACCCCAATCAGCGCCTTCCGACCGCGACGGTGGCGTGGCGCGTTGCTGCCGCATTCCGCCAATATCACCTTTGAAATCCTGGAAGCCGAAAAACGGCCGGTCAGCGCCTGCGCCGACTACACCGAAGTCCGCGACGTCGTCCGCGTGGAAGTCACCGAGGATCAGGACGCGTCGGTGACGATGCTGTTCGATCCCGAACACGCGCTGGAAGAACGGATCGTCAAGGAACAGTTTCAACCGTAGTCGGCACCCCACGGGAAGACGCGTCGACGCGATCACGGGCGAATTCGCAAATGGCGCCGATCAGCCGGTCGATATTTTTCCTCAGCGCGTCGAAACCGGGCAAATACTCGAAGGTGACCTCATCCATATAGAGGGCGCGGTTGATTTCGATTTGCAGGCTGTGCCGTCCCGCCGCGGGGTCGGAATAGGCGCGCACCAGTTCAACGCCCTTGTAGGGGTCGTTGATCTTCACGGTGTATCCCATCTGGCGCAGCGTTGCGCACACGACATCCAGAAATTCGGCGGAACAGGTGGTGCCGTCCCGGTCGCCGAGGACGAAGTCGACCTGGCCCGCGCCGTTGAGGAAGTATCCCTTCGCGCCGGACGGCATGGAGTGGCAATTGACATGCCATACGGCGCCGAACCGCCGGTGCAGGCTGTCGATGGATTGCCGCAACAGATCGTGATAGGGCCGCCAATACCGGTCGATCCGCCGGCGCACGTCTTCGGGCGACAGTTTCCGCGCATAAATATTGATGTCCGGCGGGCATAACCGCCATATCAATCCATGCCCGAGCCGTGCCTTTTCGCCGGTCCCCAGATGTCCCGGCCAGCGTTCCGACAAGAGCGCCGGATCCAGATCGTCGATCGCCCGATTGACGTCGACATAGCTGCGAGGAAACAGCGCCGCGATCAAATCGGCGCCATGTTCGGGCGCCGCGGCAAACAGTTCGTCCACGAACATATCTTCGGCACGCCGGATTCGGTCGATCGGCACGATATGGTCGAAATCGTCCGGATAGTCCGCGCCGCTATGCGGTGAATCGAAAACGACCGGACAGGCCGGCGCCGTCGCCTTTGCCCAAGAAAGTACGCCCGGCACGGAGTCCATGTCCGGCTGCGCGCCGGTATCCGGAACGCTCTTAAGTTTGCTCATTCAAATGGCATGCTGAGTAGCGGCCCGGCGCGACCTCCCGGAGGACCGGCTGCGAGACGCGGCATTTTTCCATCGCGTGCGGACACCGGGGATGGAAATGGCAACCGGGGGGCGGATCGATCGGCGAGGGAATTTCGCCCTTCACCGGCGTAAAGTTTCGCGCCCTGTTGGTAATGCGCGGCACCTCGCCCAAAAGCGCGACCGTATAGGGATGATTGGGTTGCTTGAACAGTTCTTCCGTCGGCGCGGTTTCAACGACACGCCCGAGATACATGATCACAACCCGATCCGACAAATGTTCGACCACACCCAGATCGTGGCTGATAAACAAATAGGTCAGCCCGAGATCTTCGCGCAAACGCATGAAAAGGTTGATCACCTGCGCCTGGATCGAGACGTCGAGCGCGGCGATCGCCTCGTCGCACACCAGGAACGACGGCCGCACCGCCAATGCCCGGGCGATGCCGATGCGCTGCCGCTGTCCGCCGGAAAACTGGTGCGGAAAGCGCCGCTTGAAAGACGGCTCGAGCCCGACGCGGAGCATCATCTCGTCGACATAATCGTCGAGCGTATCCGCCGTTGCCAAGCCGTGATATTGCGCCGCCTCGCCGATAATCTCCCGCACCCGCAGCCGCGGATTCAGGCTGGACATCGGGTCCTGAAAAATCATCTGCACCTGCAGCGCCCATTCCTTGGCCTCGGCGGAAGACAATTCTTTCACGTCGCGCCCGCGAAATCGCAGGACGCCGTCGGATGCGGCGTGAATCCCCGCAATGATCCGTCCGAGAGTCGATTTGCCGCAACCGGACTCACCGACCAGCCCCACGACCTCGCCGTCGTTAATCGCCAGATCGACCTTGTCGACGGCATGCACGACCTGCTCTCGCAGCTTCCCGCCCAGCGTGTTGACGATCTTCTCGGCCAGGTCCAGCGACTTCACGAAACGCTTGGAGACCTGTTGCAGCTCGATCATGGCTCCGGACATCAAGCCGACTCCACATGCGGATGGATGCAGCGCACCTGATGGCCGGGCTCAACCGGGGCGGACAATTCCGGTGGCCGTCGACACGCCTGGTCGGCGCGCGGGCACCGGGGATGGAAGGCGCAACCGCTGGGGATATCGAGCAACGACGGCGCCATGCCGGGAATTTGCGCCAACACCTCGCCCCGCTTGTTATGACTAGGCACCGACCCGATGAGCCCCTTGGTATAGGGATGAAGCGGGCCGTCGAGCACTTCGTCAATGGTCCCGCTTTCAACGATGCGGCCGGAATACATGACGCAAATCTTGTCGGCCAACCCGGCGACCACGGCCAGATCGTGGGTAATCCAGATCAAGGACATACCGCGCTCGCGGCAAAGCTTTTGCACTTCGAACAGGATCTGGCCCTGGATCGTGACATCCAGCGCTGTCGTCGGTTCATCCGCAATAATCAACTCGGGCTGGTGCAGCAGGGCGATGGCGATTGCCACCCGCTGCCGCATACCGCCGGAAAATTGGTGGGGATACGCGCTCAGCCGCTCTTCCGGCGATGGAATACCGACCTGCCCCAACGCATCGCGCGACCGTTCGAAGGCGGTGCGCCGGTCGACCTTGTAATGCGCCTGGACCGCCTCGATCATTTGCGTATCGATCCGCAGCACGGGATTCAACGTCATCATCGGGTCCTGGAAAATCATGGCGACACGGCTGCCCCGCAATTCGCGCATGCGTTCGTCGTCCGCCCCGACCAGGTTTTCGCCTTGAAAGAGAATACGGCCGCTGACCACCTCGCCCGGCGGATCGACCAGCCCCATGATCGAAAAACCGGTCACCGACTTGCCCGACCCGGACTCGCCGACAAGCCCCATCACCTCGCCCCGGTCGACGCTGAAACTAACGCCGTCGACAGCGCGGGCAACGCCATTCTTCGTGAAGAAATAGGTCTTGAGATCCTCGACGGACAGGGTCGGCTGCGTGTCTGTCATGACGGTCTACCGGGCGAGACGCGGGTTAAGGACATCGCGCAACCGGTCGCCGACCAGATTGATGCTGACAATGGTGATCAACAGGGCGATGCCCGGATAGATGCTGATCCAGTATTTGCCGCTTCCCATATATTCGAAACCGTTCGAGATCAGCAGGCCGAGCGACGGCTCGGTCACCGGCAGTCCGACTCCGAGAAACGACAAGGTCGCCTCGAGCGCGATCGCACTCGCCACCTGTACCGTACCGACCACGATCAGCGGCGGCATGCAATTCGGCAGCAGGTGCTTGAACACGACCCGGCGATGGGGCAGGCCCAGACAGGTCGCCGCCTCCATATATTCCTTGCTCCGTTCGACCAGGGCGGTGCCCCGGACGGTCCGCGCATAATACGCCCACTGCACGACGATCAGTGCGATGATGATCTTGTCGACGCCTTTGCCAAGCGTCGCCAGCAGGACGAGGGCAATCAATATCGTCGGAAAGCTGAGCTGCAGGTCGACGATCCGCATGATGATGCTGTCCGTGCGGCCGCCGAAGTATGCTGCCGCCAGGCCAATGCACACTCCCAAACAGAGCGCGACGATACCGCTCATCGCACCGACGCCAAGACTGATGCGCAGGCCATAGAACATGGCGCTCAGCATATCGCGCCCGAGGCCATCGGTTCCGAGCACCGCCGTCGTCCCCGACATCATTTTTTCGCCGGGCGCCAAACGGCTGTCCAGGATATCGACCGACGCCAAATCGTACGGATCCGTCGGCGAAACCCACGGCGCAAAGATAGCAATGAAGAGAATGCACAGAAATGTGAGGAACCCGGCCACCGCAAGCTTGCTTTCGCAAAAATCGGACACGAACCGCTGAAACGGCGTCTCCGCCTTTACGGGAAGCGTGTCGTCGCTCACCGCTCCGTCGAGCGGCGTTCGTTCGGTTGCAGTGGTCATGCTTGCACGTCCCGCAATCGCACCCGTGGATCGAGAATCGAGTACATAATATCGACCACGAGATTGATGATAATAAACATGAATACGATGATCATAAGGTAGGCGACAATTACCGGACGATCGAGCTGATTGATCGAGTCGATAATCAGCTTACCCATACCGGGCCAGGCGAATACAGTCTCTGTCACAACGGAAAACGCGATCAACGAGCCCAATTCCAGCCCGAGCACGGTCACGACCGGGATCAGGATATTTTTCAACACGTGCACGAAGACGATGCGGCGGTCGCTGACGCCCTTGGCGCGGGCGAACTTGATGTAGTCCTGTTGGAGCACTTCGCGCGCCCCCGCGCGGGTCAGCCGGATCACGAGCGATATATTCGACAGCGCCAGATTCACCGCCGGCAGCAACAGGTGCAAAAATCCATTCCAGCTCAAAAAGCTGACCTGAATGCCCATAAATTCCTCGGTCGGCGCCCGCCCGCCGGACGGCAGCCAGCCGAGCACCACCGCAAAGATAATGATGAACATGATGCCGACCCAAAAACTCGGCAGGCTGAACCCGAAAATGGATCCTGCCATTATGCTCTTGCTGACTATGGAGTCGGGCCGCAGACCCGCCCACATGCCGAGCGGTATGCCAAAAATGATGGAAAGCAGCAATGCGGCGACCGCAAGTTCCAGGGTCGCCGGCATTCGGTCCAGGATCAGCAGGAGGGACGGTTCGTTGAACACGAAAGAATCGCCCAAGTCGCCGCGCACTGCATTTTTGATGAAAAGCCAGTATTGCATGTGGAACGGCTTGTCGAGGCCAAGCGATTCGATCACACGCCGCCGGTCTTCCTGGTCCGCGTCGTCGCTGACGAACATTTCCACGGGATCGCCGATCAGGAAAACGCCGGAGAAGACGAGCATCGACATTGCGATGACCACAAATGCCGCCTGAATGAGACGTCGAATTATGAAAACCGACATCGCGCTGTCCGTCCCGCTGAAACTCAAGAAATCGGGCGGCCCCGAAAAAAGCCGCCCGTTCCCTTACCCTGCTACTTAACCCGGTGAACGTCCATAGCAATCGTTCGTTCATCCGTCCGGGCGTTATATTTGAGGCCCGGCTTGGTCGCCCAGGTATTGACCTGATAGTGCAGCGGAATGATGCCCTGATTCTTTCCGATCCCGAGCTCCGTCGCCCGCGCGAGCAACTTCGCCCGCTTGGCGTCGTCGACCGATGCCAGCGCCTCGACAACCAGCTTGTCGAACGCCGGGTCGGAATGCCGTCCGCGGTTTGACGCACCAAAGCCTTTCGACTTGTCATGGGTCGTCAGCAGCGATTTCAGCGGCGATGACGCCTCACCGGTTCCCGAACCCCATCCGACAAGGAAGAAGCTGAATTCCGGCGAATTGTCCTTGCCGCCCTTCGATGCCCGCTTGAAATAGACGTTCTTGGGCATGGTCGACACCTTGGTCGGAATTCCGCCACGGGTCAGCATCTGCGCAACGACTTCGCAGATTTTGGCGTCGTTGATATAGCGGTTGTTCGGCCCATGGATGGTAAGTCCGAAACCGTTCGGATAGCCCGCCGCCTTGAGCAGCTTCTTGGCGCCTTGCGGATCGAACTTCTCCGGCGACAGTTTCGACGTTACGCCGAAGAAACCCTTGGGCAGCAGCTGCCCGGCGGGGATCGCCAAACCTTCCATGACGCGCGCGACAATGGCGTCGCGATTGATGAGTTTCGATATGGCCTTGCGAACCCGCACATCTTTCAGCGGGTTCTTCTTCATCGGCTTGCCGTTCTTGTCGGTGACGAACGGCGATTCTTCGCGAAACTGATCCATGTGGATGTAAATCACCCGGTTCGAAATGCCCGAGCTGAGGCTGGCCTTCGGATTCTTTTTCAGCCGTTCCACATCGGTGGTCGGTACGTTGTCGATCATATCGACGTCGCCCGCCAACAATGCCGCAACGCGCGCCGGCGCCGACGGAATTGGCTTCAGGGTGACTTTGCTCCATTCCGCTTTCTTGCCCCAATAATTCGGATTGGGCTCGAGAACGATGCGATCGCCCTTTTTCCATTCCACGAATTTGTAGGGACCGGTACCGCTGGTAGCGATTCCGGTATTGAAGTCCTTGGTCGTCAGCCCCTTGTTGACGTCTTTCTTGCCGGTGCCTTTGGCATTCGACGAAATGACATGGGGTTGCGCCAAATCGACGGGCATCAGCGGGTAGGGCGCCTCGGTAACGACGTGAAGCGTATGCGAGTCGATTTTCTTGAATGTCTTACCCTTTAGATATGTCCGGAAACTGGAGTTACCGCCCGTATAGTTCGAGGCGCGATCGAAGGAAAAAATGACATCGTCCGCGGTAAAGGACGAACCGTCGCTAAACTTCACCCCCTTGCGGAGCTTGAACTCCCAGGTGGTGTCACCGACCGGTTTCCAGGAAACCGCAAGTCCCGGCTGCAGCTGTTGCTTGTGATCCATTTCCACAAGGCGGCTGAAAATGTGCGCCATGAAGGCGTTATTCGGTCCCAAATTATGGAAGTGCGGGTCGATCGAAGACGGTTCCGAATATATCCCGATCCGCAATTCTTCCGCAGCGGCGGCCGACGAAACGGACGCGGCTACAGCGATCGCCGCGAGAAACTGAAGGCATTTCTTAAACATTGATGGCTCCCTGACCTTAATTTTCCCGACTGCCTTATCCGCAAAGGCACCGGGACAGCACTTCTACCGTCCCCGAGATCCGGTTCTGTAACGAGCATGTCCTACCTAACGGGCTATTTCAATACTATCTGCGGCCCGGAGGAGAATCTAATGCGATATACCCATGAATTACCCGAAGGGTGAGCAATTCAAGTTGATTATTCAACGATGTAATAAACCCCTAAGGCGAATTTTCCAGTCAAATTGAGCACAAGCGCTCATTTTTCCCGCAGGGGCAGGCTTTTAGGCGCAAATCGCGCCGTGCCGCACGGCTTGTCAGCGATTTCGAACAGCGTCACTCTAAGATGCCAAACCGCACAGGATCGGAGATTTCGTAATGGCCGAGCCGCTCGATATGCTGAACCCCGACCATTATTCGGCCGTTCGCCAGCCGCCGGAGACCGCCGCGCCCTTGCCCAACTGGTGCTATACCAGCCAATCCTGGTATCAAGCCGAAGTCGAGAAGATCTTCATGAAGGCCTGGAATTATGTGGGTCATTCAAGCCAGTTACCCGATCCCGGCGATTATTTCACGTTGGAAATCACCGGGGCGCCGATCATTCTGGTCCGCGGCGAGGACGGCCAAATCCGCGGCTTTCATAACTCCTGCCGCCACCGCGGCTCGCGACTCGCCTGGGGCGACGGCAATTGCAAGACCTTCACCTGCCCCTACCACACCTGGACCTACGCCACCGACGGCCGGCTGATCGCGACGCCGCTGATCGAGGAGGACGCGCATCTCCGCCACGCCGACTTGCCGCTCTTGCCGATTCGGACCGACGCGTGGGCAGGTTTTCTCTTCGTGACATTCGACGACGACGCCGCCCCCCTGGCCGATTGGCTGGGCGACCTGCCGGCCAATTGCGCGCCCTATGCGCCCGAGAACCTGGTTTGCACCCGGCGCGTCACCTGGGACGTCAAGGCCAACTGGAAGCTGCATTTCGAGAACTTCAACGATTCGCTGCACATCCCCTTCGTGCATGGCGGCACGCTGAACCGGCAAACGGTATCGAAGCGAGCCCGTTCGAGCCACGAAGAAACCACGGGGCAGTACATTACGCATTTCACCAGCCATGAAGGCAGCCGCGGCCTGTTGGCGGGCGAGACCGGATTTCCGCCGATCGAGTCGCTGACGGACCGATACATGACAGGCACCTACTACCCCTGCATCTACCCAACGACGATGATGGCCTGGACGATCGATTGCATGTGGATCTTCGAACTGCACCCAAAGGGGCCGGAGGACATGCAGGTGGTCGGCGCTTCGTTCTTCCCCAAGGATCGGTTGGACCGCAACGATTTCGCCGAACAGGCCAAGCGATATTATCATCGGATGGACGCCATTCTGCCGGAAGACAATGTCGCCGTCGAAAACCAGCAGTTGGGCCTGCGGGGGCCGGTCACCGCGTCGTCACGGTTCACGCACATGGAAACCCTGTCGCACGCCTTCGACAAATGGGTGCTGGATCGGGTGCTGGGGTGACCAAGATTCCTCTGGACTGAAACCGACCAGAGACGGCCCGGTTCGCTCGGAATTTGCTCTTGAACAGCGTGCGCCCAATTGGGCGCATATAAGCTGCTCTATCTCTATAGAATCGATCAACTTTTCTGTCTTTAATCGATTCCAATTGAAGGCAGGTTGATCTAGGACACGCCCAGATCGAGGACGCGGCCGATGGTTTCGACCACCTTCAGGCCGCTTCCGGTCAGGATCACCACGATACGCTCGTCGCGGCGCACCTGACCGTCGGCCAGCAGCTTGCTGAGTCCCGCGCCGGCCGACGCCGTTGTCGGTTCGACGAAAAATCCCTTCGCCAGAAACTCGCGCAAGGCGGCCACGATTTCGTCCTCGGTAACCGCGAGACAGGCGCCGCCCGTCGGCCGCATCGCCGCCAAAACCTCCCGCAGCCGGATGGGCTTGGCCGACGCGATGCCGTCGGCGATCGTCGCCGTGGCCTCGATCGGCACCGGCTCTTCGCTGTCGGCCGCATAGGCCGCGTAGTAGGGCGCGGCGTTCGCCGCCTGCACGCCGTACAATCGCGGCATCCGATCGATTTCGCCGCGCGCCAGGAGTTCCGCAAAGCCGAGATGGCAGCCGATCACGTTGCTGCCCTTTCCCAAAGGGATGACGACGCAGTCGGGCGCTTCGAAACCGAGCTGTTCCCAAATCTCGAAGGCGAGCGTCTTGGTCCCTTCCAGGAAATAGGGCTGATAGTTGTGGCCGGCGTAGAACCGGCTATCCGCCTGATCGAGCGCCGCCTGCGCCACGTCGTCGCGGCTGCCGGGAACGGCGACGACCTCGGCCCCCATCGCCGCCATCTGATAGCGCTTCGGCGCTGGCGCGGATGCAGGCACCAGGATCCGGCAATCGAAATCGAGCGCGGCCCCATACGTCGCGACCGACGCGCCCGCATTGCCCGACGAATCCTCGAGAATTTCACGGATGCCCACTTGCCGGAGATAATTGAGCATGACGGCAACGCCGCGATCCTTGAACGATCCCGACGGCATCAGATGCTCCGATTTCATCATCACCGGCACGTCATGCCACAGCGACGGTACCAGCGGCGTCCATCCCTCGCCCAGACTCTGATACGCCGGCGCGGGCAACCGGATTGCCGCGCGATAGCGCCACAGGGATTGCGCCGCGCCGTCGATTCCGTCCCGCGAAATACCGGCGCCCGGCGTCAGGTTGACATATCCGGCGTCGTCCGGGGCGCGCCACAACGCGGTATCGACCGGCCAGGTGGCCCGGCTGCGCGGATTGATATAACGGACGTCCTGAGCCATCGCTTTTCTTCTCCTAACCTGGCCGCGGTCCCAACCGGTTCGGCCCAATGCAGACCGACCACCCGAATAGCCTCTGGCCCGGCCCGCATGAATGACTATGCTGTGCGCACCGGCCCTTATCACGCCACTACCAGAGAGGCATCGTGCCAGACAGTCTCAAGACATTGGACCTGATTCGCACACTCGTGGGTTTCGACACGACGAGCCGCGAGTCAAACCTTGAACTGATCGACTTCGTCAAGACCTACCTTGAAGGATTGGGGATCGAGTCGACGCTGGTCTACGACGAACAAAAGGGCAAGGCCAATCTTTACGCCACGCTCGGACCCGCCGACCGGCCCGGCATCATGCTGTCCGGTCATACGGACGTGGTTCCGGTCGACGGGCAGAATTGGCAAAGCGACCCCTTCGCCCTTAGCGAAAGAGACGGACGCTTATACGGCCGCGGCACCTGCGACATGAAGAGTTTCATCGCGATTTGCCTTGCCTATGCGCCGCGCTTTCTCGAAGGCGGTCTGAAGACGCCGATCCACCTCGCCTTCTCCCATGACGAAGAAATCGGCTGCATCGGGGTGCGCCGGCTGCTCGACGTGATGAAAGGCTTCGATATCAAGCCCGCGATGTGCATCGTCGGCGAACCGACCGACATGCAAGTGACCATCGCGCACAAGGGAAAATTCAGCTACCGCGCCCATGTCCGCGGCTGGGAAGCGCATTCCAGCCTGGCGCCGAAGGGCGTGAACGCGGTCGAGTACGCCGCCGAATTGATCGCCTTCATGAAAGGGATCGCGCGGCGCATCGAGGCGGAAGGTCCCTATGACCCGCTGTTCGACATTGCCCATACGACCGTACACACCGGGACCATCCGGGGCGGCACCGCGCTCAACATCGTGCCCAAGGACTGCACCTTCGATTTCGAGTTTCGCCATCTGCCGGAACACGATCCTGCCACCTTGTTTGCGGAAGTCGAAAGCTACACGCGCGAAACCCTGGAACCGATGATGAAGGCGCTCGATCCCGCCAGCGGCTTCGAGTTCGAAACGTTGTCCTCGATCCCCGCGCTCAACAACGACCCGGGAGACGAAGTCGTGACCCTGGCCAAGACGCTGGCCGAGCGCAACGACCACGGCAAGGTTTCCTTCGGGACCGAAGCGGGATTGTTCCAACAGGAGGTCGGCATTCCGACCGTGATCTGCGGCCCCGGCAGCATCGAACAGGCGCACAAACCGGACGAATACATCAGCCTCGAGCAGATCGCCAAGGGCGAAACCTTCATGGATCGCCTGCTTGCGCATGTCTGCGAATAAATGTGCCGGTGCGGAAATCCTCAGCCGGTGCGTCCTTGACCCCTCGCCTTGCGACAGCGACGCTCGTATTCTGTCGCGCCTGACCAACCCGGAGACGCGGTCATGCCAGCCGTAAATGACTACCCGGTGGAAATTACGCCACCCGACATTACGCCCTATTGCAATGGCAATACGGGCATCGACTATATGACCACCTTGGAAAGCGGCCGGCCCGGTCCGCACGTCATGATTACCGCGGTCACGCATGGCAACGAACTCTGCGGCGCGGTCGTGCTGGATTTTCTGTTCCGCAACGTCACGCGGCCGAAACGCGGCAAGCTGACGCTCGGGTTCACCAACTACAAGGCGTACCAGAATTTCGACCCGGCGTTTCCCGGCCTGTCCCGTTATGTAGACGAGGATTTCAATCGGCTCTGGTCGGAAGACGTCCTGGACGGGACGCGCGATACCTGGGAACTGGCGCGCGCCCGCGAAGTCCGGCCATTGGTCGACCAAGCCGATTTCCTGCTCGATATCCATTCGATGCAGACCAAGACGCCGGCGCTCGTCCTGGCCGGCCCGTTGGCGAAGGGCCGCGAACTGGCGGCGGCCGTCGGCTGTCCCGAATACGTGGTCAGCGACGAAGGACATGCGGCCGGCAAGCGGATGCGCGACTATGGCGAATTCGGCGACCCGGCCAGTCCCAAGAATGCGTTGCTCGTGGAATGCGGTCAGCATTGGGAAAGCGCCAGCGTCGACATCGCCAT
This sequence comes from Alphaproteobacteria bacterium, assembly GCA_041557595.1. GTDB lineage: Bacteria > Pseudomonadota > Alphaproteobacteria > UBA8366 > UBA8366 > JAOTYV01. Next base: position 23,051 of record JBFFGE010000016.1, on the reverse strand, counting down.
GCAAACCGCGCTCCGCTTTCTCAAGCATATGGACGTCCTGAACGACGCGTTCATCGATCCGCTGGTGGCGGGCAATCCGCCGCCGCAGAAATTCATCGAGGTGACCGAGGCGGTCACCATCAAGAACAACAGCTTTCGGTTCGTCGACGATTTCGTCGGCATGGAAGTGATTCCGAAGGCCGGCACGCCGCTGGGCCATGACGGCGACGACCCCGTCACGACGCCCTATGACAATTGCGTCCTGATCATGCCGACCCGCCGCACCACGCGCGGCCACACTGCGGTCCGGCTCGGGCGGTTCGTGTAGAGTCCCATACTGCGGTGCAATGCAATTCGCGAACGCAATTTACCCCAACAGGGTTTGCGAAATGCCGCTTCTTGCAGTGCCTAAAATGCTATGGTGCGGCGCAGTAGGGTTACGACAGACCCAATTGCGTTAGCGGAATGAGGTCCATATGTCCGAACTTGGCGTATTCGAAATATTTGTGATCGCCGTTCCTACGGCGCTGATTATATACTTGGTCTTTGCTGTCAAAACGGTGCCCCAAGGTTCGGAGTTTACGGTCGAATGGTTCGGCAGGTATACCCGAACGCTGCGTCCTGGCTTAAATTTCATCAAGCCGCCATTTGAACGAATTGGCGCAAAATTGAGCATGCGCGAAACCGTGCTCGATGTACCGAGCCAGGAGGTCATCAGTCGGGACAATGCCATGGTTACAGCGGATGGCGTCATCTTCTTTCAGGTCGTGGATGCCGCCCGCGCTGCCTATGAAGTGAACGATCTGGAACGGGCAATCCTGAACCTGACCATGACCAATATCCGGACGGTTCTGGGATCGCTCGACCTCGACGAACTGCTCTCGAAACGCGATGAAATCAACGCCCGGCTGCTCGGCGTGGTCGATGAAGCGACCGCGCCCTGGGGCGTCAAGGTCACGCGCATCGAAATCAAGGATATCTCGCCACCCCGCGACCTGGTCGAGGCGATGGGCGGCCAGATGAAGGCGGAGCGCATCAAACGCGCGGTCATTCTCGAAGCCGAAGGCGTACGGCAATCGGATATCCTGCGCGCCGAGGGCGAAAAGCAGTCCACTATTCTGGAAGCGGAGGGACGGCGGGAAGCCGCGTTTCGGGACGCCGAGGCACGCGAGCGCGCCGCACAGGCCGAGGCGGAAGCAACCCGCATGGTGTCCGAAGCCATCGCGCGCGGCGACATCAACGCGATCAATTATTTCGTCGCCCAGAAATATGTGGACGCACTCGGTCAATTCGCCAATTCGCCCAATCAGAGCACCGTATTCATGCCGCTCGAAGCGGCAGGCGTCATTGGTGCGGTCGGCGGCATTGCGGAAATCATTAACCAGAGTCGCCGCCGCAATCAGGAGACGCCCTGATGGAGGGGTTTATAGCATATCTCGAGAGCATTCAATTCTGGCACTGGTGGATTCTGGGAATCGTCCTTCTGGTTTTCGAAATGCTCGTCCTGGGCACCTATTTCCTCTTGTGGCTGGCGGCAGCGGCGGGCGGTGTCGGCGTACTTCTCCTCATTGCGCCGGGAACGACCTGGCAACTTCAACTAATCGTCTTCGGCGTTCTGTCCGTTTCTGCAATCGCCGCGTGGCAGTTTTGGCAGCGCAAAAATCCTCCGGAAGTAGACGAAAACACGCTCAACCGGCGCGGCGCGCAGTATGTCGGCCGCATGGCAAGCCTCGAAGACGCGACCGAGAACGGCGTCGGCAAGGTGCGGATCGACGACACTTTCTGGAAGGTCGCGACACGCGACGGCACGGATCTGGCGGCGGGCACGCAGGTCAGGATTACCGGTGCGGACGGCATCGTCCTGCAAATCGAAAGCGCCTGAACCCGCCGCGCCTCACTCCGCGTCGAGATCCCGCAACACGGTCTTCAACACCTTGCCGTAATTGTTCTTCGGCAGTGCGTCGACGAAACGGTAGTCGCGCGGCCGCTTGAAGCGCGCAATCGCATCCAGACAGATCGCATCCAGATCATCCGGCGCCGGAGCCGCGCCCCGCGGCACGACATACGCGACCACGCTCTCGCCCCACTCCGCATCCGGCCGGCCGATGACCGACACCTCGGCGACATCGGGATGGCGCAACAACACTTCCTCCACCTCGCGGGGATAAATGTTCGTACCGCCGCTGATAATCACATCCTTCGAGCGATCCTTCAGCGTCAGGAAACCGTCCTCGTCCATTGCGCCCATATCGCCGGTGTGCAGCCAGCCATTCGCCAGCGTCGCCGCGGTCGCTTCCGGATTGCGCCAGTATCCGGGCATCACCGAATCGCCGCGCACCAGCACCTCGCCGGTTTCGCCCGGCGGTAGGCTCGCATCCCGATCGTCGGCTACGCGCACCTCGACGACGCTCTGCGCCACGCCGACCGACCCCAGCCGCTCGATCCAGCGCGGATGATCCCGCGCAGCAATCTCTTCCCGCCCGAGATAGGTGATCGTCATCGGGCTCTCGCCCTGTCCGTAGATTTGCACCAGTTTCGGGCCGAAGCGGTCGAGCGCGGCCTCGGCGTCGGCGACATACATCGGCCCGCCGCCATAGACGATCATCTTGAGATTGGCGCTGTCCCGGTCCCCGGGAAAGTCGATCAGCCGTTTGACCATGGTCGGCGCCGCGAAGACGGTCATGCCGGGCCAGCGATCCATAAGGTCGAACATCTCGTCCGGCTCGAAGCCGCCGCTTTCGGGGATCAGATTGCAGGCCCCGCGCAGGACATGCGGCAGAATGTACAGGCCCGACCCGTGGCTCATCGGCGCGGCATGCAGAATACAATCCGCCGGATCGATGCGGTCGACGTCGGCGAAATAATTCAGTGTCATCGCGGCCAGCACGCGGTGCGTCAGCATCGCCCCCTTGGGCTGGCCGGTGGTGCCGCTGGTGTAAAACAGCCAGGCGACGTCGTCCGGCGCGACTTGTGCGAGAGGCGCCGCATCGCCAGCGAACAACGCGGCATAGTCCGGCGAGCCGATCTCGATGACCCGCTCCACCCCGTCCACGGCGATCGAGCCGATCACGGAAGACAAATCCGCGGTCGCAAACACAACGCGGGCGCCGCTGTTTTCCAGGATATACGTGAATTCGCTGGCGTGGAGCTTCGCGTTGATCGGGACCGCGGCGAGACCCGCGTGCCAGGCGGCGAACATGACCTCCACGTAGTCCGGGCAATTCTTCATGGTGAAGGCGACCCGGTCACCCGGACGGAGTCCAAGACGATCCCGCATCGCCCCGGCCAGCACGGCGACACGGCGCGCCATCTGCGCGTAGTTTCGGATCGGCGCACTGCCAACGCCCAACGCGGGAGACCCGCCCAACGATTTCCCCGCCCTCGTCAACCAGGCAGCGAGATTCATGGTCAAATTCCTCCTGATTTCGGCTCAGCGGTGGTCCGGCGACCGGCGCGGCAATTCTAAAGACGCGGCATGAGCACTTGCAACTTGTGCATTTGCCGGTCGCCGCTTACATAGCGGAGAGCGCCATTGCCGGACAGGATCGTTTGATAACCCGTTCCAGACAACCCATTCTCAACGCGCCGGCGGCGATCCGCTGGCTGACCGGAATCACGGTGCTCGTCCATATCGTTCGCGAGCTGCTGCCCATAGCCTACCAGCGGACCGTTTTGGAACAGTTCGTTTTCGAGCCGAACCGATTGCAGCCGTCCGGTGGCACCCTCTCGGATTTGCTGACCACCGCCATGACGTCGGTCAGCCATTTATTCCTGCATGCGGATTTGAGCCATTTGGTGATGAATGTGGCCTTCTTGCTGGCTTTCGGCACTGCCGTCGCGCGGCGGATGGGAGCGCTGCAATTCGTGGCGTTATATTTTCTCTGTGGGGCCTTCGCCGCCTTTTTCTGGTCATGGCTGTTTCCCGGCAGCAACGCCATCCTGCTCGGCGCGTCCGGGGCCATTTCCGGCATGGTGGGAGCCGTCGCCCGGGTCAGCCTCTGGCCACCCAGGAATATCGGCACCGCGCTGCCGTTCCTGCGCCGCAAGACCGTCATCAGCTTCGTCATGATCTGGCTGATTTTTACCGTCGCCTTCGGAATTTTCCCGCTTTTCCTCCCCGAGGACGCCGGCGGGATCGCGTGGGAGGCGCATATCGGCGGATTTCTGGCGGGATTCGTCCTGATTGCCTTTTTTGATGGCCGCGGGAGACCGGAACCGGTCGCGCGCACGGCCGAAATGCTGTAAACTGAAGCGGTTCAAAACAATATTTTAAGAGGTGCCTGATGGACGCCTTGGAAGCCTTGTATTCGCGGAATTCGGTGCCGGCGCGCTTGTTGAACGAACCGGCTCCTGAAGGCGCGGAACTCCAGGAAATACTCGATTGTGCCATGCGGGCGCCCGACCACGGAGCGCTGCGACCCTGGCGCTTCATCATCATTCGCGGCGATGCGCGGCAACGCCTCGGCGAGGTCTTTGCGGAAGCCTTGTGCCGACGCGACCCGCTCGCCGACGCGGAAGCGCGCCGGAAGGAACTCGATCGTCCCATGCGATCCCCCCTGATCGTCGCCGTCTGCGCCAAGATCGTCGACGATCACCCCAAGGTACCGGTGGTGGAGCAGATCGTTGCCTGCGGCGCGGCGGCGCAAAACATGATGAATGCGGCGCATGCCAAGGGATATGCCAGCATCATGCTGACCGGGGCGAATGCGCACGATCCGCTGGTCAAGCAGGCGCTCGGGCTCGAACCGCGCGACGAAATCATCAGTTTTCTCTATTTCGGCACGCCCGATGCGGCGCCGCGGATCAAGAAAAGACCGGCCGCCGAAGAATACTGCTGGGAATGGACCGAGGCGGTCAAACCGGCAAGTGCCGCCGATTAGGGCATTTCTTGATTAAATTGCCTCATATGAAATGGTCCATTTTTCGGATTTTGCGCAAATACGTCGTCGCGAACCGTTTCGGTTCGCTCGGGATTTGCACTAATCTTTCTTCGCCGGCGCGGTAAGCGCGCCGTACAAATCCGGCCGCCGGTCGCGGAACAGCCCCCAGGACCGGCGCGCCGCGGCGGCCGCATCCAGATCGAATTTTGCGATCACCACGCCGGCGGCGTCGCAGGGCGCTTCCACCACGATCTCGCCGGTCGGGCCGGCGACGAATGACGATCCGTAAAACGTCATCGTCGCGGACTCATGATCCTCCACGCCAACGCGATTGGACGCCGCCACGGGCACCATGTTCGCGGCCGCATGACCCTGCATGACTCGCTGCCAGTGGCGCCGCGAATCGAGCGCCGCATCCTGCGGCTCGTTGCCGATCGCCGAGGGATAGAGCAGCGCTTCCGCCCCCGCCAACACCATGGCGCGTGCGCATTCCGGGAACCATTGGTCCCAACAGATGGCCGCTCCGAGCGTGCCGAACCGGGTCGGCCATACCCTGAAGCCGGTATCGCCCGGCCGGAAATAGAATTTTTCCTCGTATCCCGGTCCCTCGGGAATATGGCTCTTGCGGTAGCGGCCGAGCACCGTTCCGTCGGCATCGATCATGGCGAGCGAATTGTAAAAGGCATCGCCGTCGCGTTCGAAGAAACTGACCGGCAGCACCACCCCCAGCGCGCCGGCCAACGCCGACATGTGTGCGATCGTCGTGTTGCCGTCATAGGATCGAGCCAGCTCAAAATAATCGCGCTTCATGTCGGGACAGAAATAGGGCGTCTCAAACAGTTCCTGCAACACCACCACATTGGCGCCTTCCGAGGCCGCACGGCGTACCAGCGCCTCCGCCTGTTCAAGATTTTCCGCACGGTCCCAGCCGCACGCCATCTGGGTAACGGCGATCGTTATCTGCCGCATCACGGCCTCGGTTGCTGTTGGGTAATACAATGGATACCGCCGCCGCCCAAGACGATCGCCATGGCGTCGACCTGAACCACCCGACGGTCGGGAAACGCCCTGGCCAGGACGTCGGCCGCCGGCCCGTCCGCCGGAATGCCTAAACGCGGCGCGATCAAGCCGCCATTGGCGAGATAGAAGTTCACATAGGATGCGGCGAGCGGCGCGTTGGCGCGGTTCCGCAGGGTCGGCTGCACGATTTCGACGATTTCCAATCGCCGGCCGGCCGCATCGCATTCGTCTTCGAGAACCCGTCGATTGGCGCGCAGACTTTCAAAATTCGGGTCGTCGGCATCCGCGGCCGTCAAGGCCAGAACCACGCCCGGCCGCGCGAAACAGGCGACGTTATCCACATGCCCGTCGGTTTCGTCGCCGGCAAGGCCACCCGGCAACCAAATGACTTTGCGAATTCCGAGCCATTCCGCCAAATGCCGTTCCATCGCTTGCCTGTCCATCCCGGGATTGCGGTTCGCATTCAGCAAGACCGATTCGGTAACCAGGACCGTGCCATCGCCATCGACATGAATGGCACCGCCCTCGAGGACGAAAGGCGCGGCGAAGCGTTTTATATTCAGTTGCGCCAGGAGCCGCGACGCCAGCGCCGCATCGTCCTCGATCCGCAGATAGCGACCGCCCCATCCGTTGAAGCGCCAATCGCAGCCGGCGATTCCACCCGCGCCATCGACCAGAAAGCTGGGGCCGGTATCCCGCATCCAGGAATCATCGATACCGGCCCATCCATCACCGAGCCGCAGCGACGTGACCTCTACCGCAGGTCCGCACAGTTGCGCCGCATTCTCGACCAGCGCGGGCGGCGCAATCATCGTTACCGGTTCGAACGCCGCGATCGCTTTGGCGACCGAGGCATAGGCTTCTCGAGCGGCCAGCAACCCATCACCCCACAAGGCATCCCGGCACGGCCACGCCATCCAGCAGCGATCATGCGGATCCCCTTCCGCCGGCATGTAAAAACAGTGCGATTGCGGCGTCGACACTAATACCAATCCCTTAAATTACGCATTTAGAATCAATACAAAGTAATATACTTAAATCAATTATTTAGAAAATCGTATCAGATTTTATATCTCTCATAATCTATTTGCACATTTGGAACAATTGTCACAAAAATTTCAACGTTTTACTTATACGGCAAGACGCCTTCCTCGCTTTCTCATCGTTAGAAAGCCATGTGACGAGACATTCTATATCCCTCGGCCGGGACTGGGTGATGGCAGTTGAATATAAATTCCGCGGGACCACGCGGAAAGATCGTCGCAAGGACAGGCGCGTTGAAGTCCGCCTTCCCGCGACGGCCGATGGCGCGGCCGCCATCGTCACCAGCATCAGTTTCGGCGGTTGCGCATTCATCGCCGAAGACGCGGATCTCGAGCCCAACGATGTCATCTTCATTGTCCTCGACGGCCAGATCGAACTTGAGGCCACGATCCTGCGGCGATGCAACCGGAATCGATATGCGGTCGCCTTCGCCAGTCTCACGCCCGCGGCATTCCGGGCAATCGAAAATCTGGAAACCGGTCACGCGCGCCGGCACCGCAGGCCCAATCCGCCCCTATAACCGCAAAACGTCTTCCGCGGCGGTATACGGCAGCGCCAGATCCCGCGCGACCGCCTCATACGTCAACTTCCCCTCATGGACATTCAGGCCTTCGCGAAAATAAGGATCCTCCGCCAGCGCGTTCCGGTAGCCGTCATCGCAAAGACGCAAGACGTACGGCAAGGTTGCGTTGTTCAGCGCCTGCGTGGCGGTGCGTGCGACCGCCCCCGGCATATTCGTGACGCAGTAATGGACAACGTCATGGACCCGGTATACCGGATCGGCATGGGTGGTCGGCCGCGATGTTTCGAAGCAGCCGCCCTGGTCGATTGCGATATCCACCATCACGGATCCCGGGCGCATAAGGCTGACCATTTCGTCGGTCACAAGTTTCGGCGCCGCGGCGCCGGGCACCAGAACCGCACCGACCACCAGATCGGCTTCCCGCACCGCGCGCTCGATCGAATCGACGGTCGAATACATCGTATTGAGCTGACCGCCGAACCGCAGGTCGAGCTGATCGAGACGGCTGAGCGACCGGTCCAGGACCGCGACCTTGGCCTCCAGCCCCATCGCCATGCGCGCCGCATTCAGTCCCGACACGCCGCCGCCGATCACGCAAACGCGCCCCGCTTCCACGCCGGGCACGCCGCCCAACAAGACGCCCGCGCCGCCCTGCTCCTTTTCCAGGTAATGCGCGCCGACCTGAATGCTCATGCGGCCAGCGACTTCGCTCATCGGCGCGAGCAGCGGCAGACGGCGGTGTTCGCCGGTCACCGTTTCGTAGGCGATCGCGACGCAGCCGCTCGCCAACAGGCCCTCGGTCTGCTGCTTGTCAGCGGCAAGATGCAGATAGGTAAAGAGTATTTGCGACTCCCGCAGCATCGCGATTTCCGACGGCTGCGGCTCCTTCACCTTCACGATCATCTCGGCAGCGGCAAAGACTTCCGCGGCATCTCCAGCCACTTGCGCGCCCGCGGCCTGATAGTCGTCGTCGGTGAAGCCGATACCCTCGCCCGCCCGTCGCTCCACCATCACTTCGTGTCCGTGATGGCACAACTCGCGCACGCTGCCCGGCGTCAATCCAACGCGATACTCGTGCGATTTGATTTCCTTCGGCACTCCCACAAGCATCGGCGAGGACCCCCCTGCGTTTACGGGCCTGTCGCGAAGACCCTGTTCAGCGGAGCATAGCAGAATCCGCGGCGGCAGACCCAGCCGAATCCCGCACAAGCCGGGACAGTTCGGCCGCCATGCGCTCGAACAAACCGGACCACTCGTTCTCGCGCCGGAAAATTCGGGTGCCCGGATACCAGGGCGTATCCTCGCGCCCCACCATCCAGCGCCAGTCTGCCACGCGGTCGAGAACCAACCACGTCGGCCGCCCCAACCCGCCGGCCAGATGCGCCGACGCGGAATCGACGCTGATAATCAAATCGAGCGCCGCCATCGTCGCGGCGGTGTCGTAGAAATCCTTTTGCCCGGGGCAAAGATCGACCAACGTCATGCCGGGCGGTGGCTGCTGCTCCGATCCGGGTCCCCATTGCAGGCTGAAAAAGGCAACGCCGTCGACGGCCGCCAAGGGCGCAAATTCGGCGAGCCGGCGGCTACGATGGCGGTCCCGGGGATTATCGGGATTCCCGGCCCAGTTCAGTCCGACCTTGAAGGCGCCGGCGGGTGCATCGGGAAAGACAGGGTCGGGCACCGGTACATACGGCACGGACCCCGGAATGTGGTCCGGCCGCGTTGCAAAATACAACGGCAGGCTCATGAGGGGACAATGCAGGTCATAGGCACCGCCGTCGCCGGGTTCGGCCACGGCATCCACCCCGTCGACGCCCGCGAACAATCGCTGCAGTTGCGCTCTACATTCCACCATAACGCGCCCGCCGCGCGCCGCCACCAAAGGTGCGAAACGAACGAACTGGATGGCGTCGCCCAACCCTTGCTCGGCCCACAGCAGGATGTGCCGGCCGTCCAGCGGTTCGCCCTGCCAGCGCGGCGCCGTGAAGTCGCGCCGGTAATGCGGTCGTTCGAGCCGCCATTCGTGGCGTTGCCACCCCGCATCGAACTGTCCCTCCATGAGCAATTGCTGCGCATAGTTGCATTGCGCATGGACATGCCCCGGCGCTCGGTCGACCGCCTTGTCGAAAGCCGCCAACGCCGCCGCACGCTCCCCCATCAAATTGTGCGCGACGCCCAGATTGTTGAGCGCATTCGCGTGTCCCGGATCGAGCGCCAGCGCGCATTGCAATTCGTCGACCGCCGCATCGTATTGGTCCCTACGCAGGTACATGCTGGCGAGCGTCGCGCGCAAGTCCGCGCTATCGGGGTCGTGCGACAACCCCTGCCGCAGCGCGGTCTCGGCCTGATCGAACCGTTCCATGTCGATCAACGTCAGGCCGAGCGTATTGTAGGCATCCAGATAGTCCGGTGCGAGGCGGAGCGCCTGGGCAATCGACCGGCAAGCCGTCTCGTAATGCTCGCCGGCACGATACAGCGCACCGAGGCTACGATGATATTCGGCGGCTTCGGGCTGGAGCTCGATCGCGCGCCGCATCAGCGGCAAGGCCTCGCTAAATTCGCGGCCCTCGTAATGGACCACGCCCAAGAGATGCAATGCATCCGGATGATCCGGCGTATCGTCGAGGATCGCACGATAGGCTTCCATCGCCTGATCGCGCGCGCCCCGGCGATGGGCAGCCATCGCCTTTTCGAGCATCAGGCTACTACTGAGAGACGCCATGCCGGGCGGTAGGCTATCGCGGCGCAGACTGGCGAATTCCCTCGCGCGCCGGCCCTTTCAACTCGATCATGTTCCCCTCGGGATCGCTGATATACAGCGAACATCCGGTCCCGTCGGCGCCATATCGGTCGACCACCTTTCCGGCTTCGACACCATGCCGATTGAGGTGCGTCCGCAGGACCGACTCGTTGAATGGATCGATGCGCAGGCAAAAGTGGTCCATGTTGCGGCGCTCGGGATCCGGCGGACCGCCGCCGCCACGCCCGATCGAGCCTTCAATATCGACAAGATCGATGAGGGAAGCGCCTGCCCGAAGCTGATACAGACCGAGCGACGTCTCCGCGCGTTCAAGTACGCATCCGAGCACATCGCAATAAAAGCGTTTCATGACACCGATATCATTCGCCCGAATGACGACGTGATCGAGCCCGCGAATCTCAAATGGGTGCGCCATTGCACTGCCCCGTCCCTTGCTGCCCCGCGCCGGCCGTGGGGCGACCGTGAGATCCATATCCCTGTAATTCATTGGGAACCTCTCGCAGCCGCAAATGAGTTCGACAACAGCAACAGTTTTCCTCACCTCTCAAGTTATCCGAATTCGTAAAGAAATCTACTCAAAAATTTAATATTCAGAATTTTGTCCGCGCTTTTTGCCAGGAGAACCGGACATTTCTTCTTCCCATCCCCTTCACAGGAATCTGTCGCCTTTTTATCAACACTTGGCCAAATTGCAATTTAACCTGAAATTAACCATGTATTTCTTAGATCAACTATCCTAGAAATCGCCCATGGAATCCGGATCGAATGTCTTGTCGAAATTTTTCAACGGCGCTGGCCGGATCGATTTTCGATTTATTTACAGCACCTTATTCCGCCGTCGATTTTCGGTTGCCGCGATATGACCTGGGTCGCCGCCGCTGACTACCGACGCGCCAACACTGACACGGGCTCCGTCCCGTCATGCCAGGTGTTCGGCAAGGTGGATCGGGTCAGGCACGACCTGATTGTCGGCGCGATCGCACGCGGCTCCGCGGATGCCCGCCTGCCGCATATCGGGGCCAAGGCTGCGGTCCGCGCCGCCCTGTCTCATCTCAAAATGCACTCGGCCGAGCTCGACACCGCCATACGCGCCGATCGGGACGACGCGGTGCGCGGATATTTCGATGAAACGCTGACCGCCGTTCTCAACCAATTGCGCGGCGCCGCCTTCGACCATGTCGCGCCGCTGGAAGACCTGGCGACCAGCCTGATCGTTTTTGCGGTCGAACCCAAGGGCATTGCCGCGATGCAGATCGGCGAAGGATTGCTGGTGTCGCGGGGAGAAGAAGCGGATTATCGCCTGATCTTCGATGTGGATGTCCGCCAGCGAGACGACCGCAGTTTGTACGTCACGAGCAAGGATGCAAAGGGCCGCATGCGCGTGGGGATCCGCAAGGGTCCCGTCAGTTTCCTCTGCGCCGCGACCGAGGCCCTCGGGCCGCTGTCCCTCAGCAACCGAAACGGCCGGCCGCATCAGCGGTTTTTCCGCCCGCTGGACCAATACATCCAGACCGCACCCGATGACGGCGTCGTTCACCGGGGCATTCGCAGTTTCCTGCGGTCCGATCGGATCAACCGGAAGCTTGATGACGACCTCGTGCTGGCGCTGTGCGGCTATCGCTCGCAAGGCGACCTGTTCATGGATCAGGCGAAGGGCAACGCCGAGTAGGCGCCTGGGCCTGCTTGCGGACGCGATTGCGCATGGGCCGGCCACGGATTCCGCCGCGGTTGCCAATGTTCAGATAAATTCCTCATACTTAAGCTTTTTTTAAATTTATGCTGGCTAAATCTCCTGGCAACGGGAGAAAGCTCATGCGTTCGATTTACGCCTCATCCATCGTCTTCGTTCTCGCCCTCGGCGGCTGCGCCGGTTCATCCATGGACAAAGCCGAATGCGGGGCTGCGGACTGGAAGGCGATCGGCTATGAGGATGGCGCCAAGGGCTACAATACGGACGCTTTCGGCAAGCACCGCAAAGCCTGTGCGAAACATGGCATCGCCGCCAATTTCGACGCATACCGCGACGGCCATTCCGAAGGAATTGCGATATATTGCCGCCCGCGAAACGGCTACAAACTCGGCACCCGTGGCTACCGATACGGCGGCGTCTGCCCGTCCCATATGGCGAGCGACTTCCACACCGCCAATAACGATGGATATGGCCTGTTTGAGCGCCGCATCGCCCGCGACCGCATCGCCAAAGAGCTGCGCAACACCAAACGGCGCCAGCAGGAGGTCGAACGTCTGATCGCGCAAAAAACCGCGAAGCTGGTTACGGCCCGGATGTCGCCGAACAGGATCGCCAAACTGGCCGTCCAGCTCAAACAGCTCAGCGAAGAAAAAGTCGAGATCGCGCACGCAATTCCCAGGCTGGAAAATGACTACGCCGACGCCAGCCGGGTCTATGAGGGCTATCGCAACAGCGTCGCCAATCGGTACTGATTACTGAGTACTAAGTACCGACGATAAGCCCACCCCGGATCCTTCGCACGCCAACGACGGCCGCCGACAGCGGATAGCCGCCGCACGCGATCGCTCGTCCCGGCATCCCCCAAACCGAAACGCCTGATGCCCGCCGCCTGTCCGCGCGCCGCAGCCGGCACGGGCCGGTCGCCGAAATGAACGGCTGATCCGCAGAAATGAGTGTCAACGGACACGCCGGTCGGCGATTGCCCTGGATGACGCCTGCTCGGCCGCAGATCTCGCCGTCGGCCGGGTTTAGCAGGACGCAGAGACTCCTGTCGTGGCACATGAATTGCATTTCTATAGGGATAAATATCGTTTTTAAGAAATCATTCTTATGAGGTGCAAGATGGGGCGACTTACCATTGACGATTTGGCGTTGATTCAATCCTACTCGGAGGATGTCAGAGGTCGGGCCGGTGCATTCGGCGCAACCATAACCTTGAGCTCCGACCCGGAATCCTTCGCCGAATTCCTTGGTGCCCAAACGAATACACACGGGGTTTCATCCCTGCACGACCCCCGCAAATGCCACATAACACCGGATAATTTCGCCTGGCTCCGGATTGACGTGGAGGGCCAAGGCATTTGCTGCCACGCCATTCGGTGCGTGGAGACCGATGACCTGATCGAGGACATTCGCACCCACCGGCTTTTCTTCAACGCGGAGGTGCCATGGGATTACGAAAACGTCGGTCTTTATGACGGCGCCTACGACCTGCAGCTATCCGGTCGTGTAGCGATCGGTGGCGGGTTATGGGTCCATCCCGGCTGGCGCGGAAAAAATTTCTCACTGCACTTTTCCAAACTTCTGCGGGTCATCGGGATTCGTCGTTTCCGCTGGGATCACTACGTCGCCTTCGTTTTAAACACGAAAAATCGACACGAGTGGTCCCTGCAAAGCACCGGGCAAATGCAGCTCCACCCCCTCCTCAAAGGGTACTATCCGCCTTACGGGCGGCCGGTCGACATCATGATGGCCTACAGCACGAGAGACGCGTTGCTCAGGCATATTCGTGGCGAGATGGAACAATCGGCGCAACGATGGAGCGATATGCATAAACCAGACGATTCCCGGCCAAAGGCAGCAGTAGCCTGAAATACTCACGCTCGACACCGTCGATGTTCTGCTTGAAATAGTGGCGCTCGGCTGTTGAGCGTCCTTGCACTCCCAATACTCCGCCGCGCAGGAGAAGGCGTGCTCCTTCAACGGAAATTCGTTGATGTAACGACCCCGCCACGACGTAAGGCAACCGTTATAATTCGGCAGCGAGTAAAATAGCGGGTCGTCCGCCGTGGTATCGACGATACAATCCCGCGAGAATTCCTGCGGGTCGGGTAATTTGCCCAGACTACCGGCCCTTTCTTTCCAACGTTCGTGCATTTGTTGAATGACCGTCTGCTCACAGGTGCCCCAAACGGCAATTCGTTCAATATCCAGAAGTTGGTCGAGGCTCAATCGCGTCCGTTTATTCATAATTCCTGCCGAGCGAAAGCTATGACACCCAAACGAAGAAAAGCGACCGTCATCCGGGGAACGGGAGTGTCCACCCTCCCACGCGGGTTGGGCAACCGGGGAAACGCCTCGCGAAGTCCATCCCCGCAGGATACACGGCAACCCGACGCCGTAGCAATTCGGCCACGGTATCGGGAAAGCGCGCTGCCCCTTGTCGTCCCAGGTTAACCGTCACCATTTGATTTCCCCGCCGCAGCAACCATATCATCGAAGAGCTCACCCGCCGCCGAACACGACGGACTTTGGAAAGCGCAAATCCACCCGATGAAACCGATCTGCGACGAATTCCGAATACCCCAATACGACCGATATTGTCATCCCAATTCCATACAACACCGCGAGGATGCGGCAGACCAGCCTAACGGGGGCCGGCAAGCGGCCCGGAATTCGGTGCCACGGCGTCCCGGTATCGAGGTTAACCGCACTGCAGATCGGACCCCCACAAGTCCCCGATTCCCGATACGATACGTCCTACACATGTGGGAAATGTGAGCCCGATTCGGACGCAATCAAATTTCTAACACTCGCAAAGGAACACGAATGGCGCCTGACAACACACGACGGCCCAACCCGGTAGATGCGCATGTTGGCCGCCGGCTCCGCGTCCGCCGCGTCCTCTGTGGCATGAGCCAGACCGCGCTCGCCGATCGGCTCGGTATCACCTTTCAGCAGTTGCAGAAATACGAGAGCGCGGCAAACCGCATCTCGGCAAGCCGGCTCTGGGAAATCTCCCTTATCCTTGAAGTGCCCATCGAGTGGTTCTTTATGGATATCGACGTCGAAGGCGGAAATATGAAGGAATTTCGCACGAAACGGGAAACGCTGGAATTGGTGCGCAGCATGGCGTTGTGTTCGCCTGAAGTGCGGCACAGCTTCCGGGCGTTGCTCCGGGCCATTTCCGAGCCCGCCGAAGCGGCCGCTCAGGCCAGGAAGCGAAAATCCGACAAAACGCTGGACTCGGTCGACGGATAAACGCGCCCGCAGGACGACACCGCGCCGGGGCTCTTCGAACCGAATTCCGGCCATTTACGGCAATCCTCGGAACGCCTATCCTGAACGATGCGATCAATCGGGATACGGAGCATGACCAAATCCAGCGACGCCCCCGGCGATACACCGAACGACGCATTGACCGTGACCCCTCGGGACGGGGGCTTTGCGGCGGAGCTTCGGGGCGTCGATCTGGCCCGCCCGCTAAGCCCGGAAATTCAAACGGAATTGCGCCAAATCCATTGGCGCCATCCCGTCCTGAGCATTCCCGGCCAACAGCTCGACGGCGAGGCGTTTCTGAAGTTTGCAAACCTGTTCGGCCCGCCGGACATCGACATCCATGTTCAGCAATTCGCCGAAAAGGGCAATCCGGCGCTGGTCTACCTCACCAATATCGATGCGGACGGCAAGCCCGACCCGGCCTCGGCCGGACGCGGCACCGTGTGGCATACGGACAGCACCTACAAGGCCGCACCCTGCGCACACACGGTCCTCTATGCGCTGCAGATCCCGTCGCAGGGCGGCGGCACGATCTTCGCCGACATGGCGCGCGCCTATGACGCCCTGCCGGCGGAAACGAAAGCGCGGATCGAAGATTTGCGCGCGGTACACAGCTTCGGCCAGGGCCCGGCGGAAGGCGGCATCATTCCGTTGACGCCCGAGCAACGAAAGGCGATGCCGCCGGTCAAGCACCCCATCGTGCGCACCCATCCCCATTCGGGCCGCAAATCGCTCTACGTCAACCCGCTGCATTGCTGCGGCATCGTCGGCATGGAGGACAAACCGGCGATCGACCTGCTGATGGACCTGTTCGAGCACGCGCTGCAGCCGAAATTCCAGTACCACCACACCTGGCGGGTCGGCGAAGTGGTGATCTGGGACCAGCGCTGCACCATGCACCGCGGCGCCGGCGACGCCCCGCCAAACGAACCCCGGGTGTTGATGCGCACCAAGATCGCGGAAGCGGCGTAGCGCGGACTCACGTCCCCGGCGAAAATTCCGGTCCCATCGGTGTCAACCGAACGCCGGGCCGCAGGTATTTGAACGGGTACTGCGTCGAATCCACGATATGCCCGCCGGGCGCCAGCACGATCAGCGTCTTCTCGGCGATTGGATCGAAATCCGCGCGGAAATGGCAGGTGCTCTTGAGCGCCAGGATCTTCTGTTCGCAAGGCTCGATGCCGACATGGCGAAAGATGTCCTGATCGAAGGCCTGCATGCGGCGGCTCGCGGTAAAGATGCTGACGCCGCCGATCTTGAGCAGCGCCGTCGGGCCGAGATTGACCCGCCTTCCGGGAATCGACTTGCCGGTCGCGGTGAACTGGCCGTTGGCGAGCCTGGCGACCGTGAAGGTGCCTTCGAAGGGCTTGTCGCCCGGAATGCCGTGCTTGCCGCCGAGCGCGAGGCGGATCTCCGCCCCCTCGCCCGCCGCATGGGCCGCCGCCGCCGCGTCCGGATCGTTCATCACGCACATCGCCACGCCCTGCGCGTCGTTCCGCACCAGCGCTTCCAGCAGCCCGGTGGTGTCGCCGGTGCCGCCGCAGCCGGGATTGTCCTGCGTGTCGGCGAGGATCACCGGCTTCGACGCGGTCTGCGCGATATCCATCGCCGCGCGCACCGCCTCGTCCGGATCGTACAGCCGTTCGCTGAACGCTTCCTCGTTGTCGAGCACCATCTTTTCTATGCGATCGGCCGCGGCCTCGACCGCCGCTTCACTGTAACCGTGGCAGATCACTGCCGGCCCGCACTGGTACAAGTCGGACGGCGGAAACCCGGCGGCGTAGCACAGGTTCAGGATCTCGCCGCCCTCGCCCGCGACCGTCGCATCGACGATGCCCTTGGACGGGTCGACCAGCGTGCACTGATAGTTGAGCGGCAGCAGGAACGGCGCCTTGCGGAACGCCCGGTGCGTCGGCTGGCCATCGGTCAGCACGCGGTCGAGGATGACGGCGGCGCGGCCGCCGGTGTGCTGCCGGTCGATATGCGGATAGGTGAGGTAGACCGCCATGCCGTCGGTAAGCGCGGCGATCTCCTCCGTCACATTGGCGTGGTAGTCGAGGCTGATGACCAGCGGGATGTCGGGGCCGATGGTGGCGCGCACGCGCCGCAGGATCTCGCCCTCCGCGTCCTCGAAGGTGGTGTTGCACATGGCGCCGTGCAGGTCGAGATAGACCGCGTCGACCGGCTTCGCCCGCGACAGCATCCCGACCAGCTCGCCGACCACCCGCTCGAAGGCGTCGTCGGTGACGTAGCCGCCCGCCCCGCCGCTGCCCCAGATCAGCGGCACCAGCTCGTGTCGGTCGCGCATCCGGTCGAGAAAGCCGGACGTGCCGTAGCTGTTGCCGGTCAGCCGCTCGAAAATCTCCGCGCCCCGCGCCAGCGGCGGACTCTCCCCACCGGAAGCGAAATACTCGTAATCGGTCTCCATTGGCACGAAACAATTGGTCTCGTGCATGAACCCGCCAATCGCGATACGCGCCATGGGACATTCTCCATAGATTGTTCTGTGTACACAGCGTCATTCCCGCGAAAGCGGGAATCCGTCGTGCGGTCTGGACTCCCGCCTGCGCGGGAGTGACGGGGGTTTTTGCCCCCGCGTCATCCTAATATGCGCCCCTACTCCGCCGCGGCGGCCTGGCGCTTATCGGCCGCCGCCTTTTCGGCTTTCGCGAAGTGCTCGTCGCCGAAGTTATGGAGCGCCGCGCCGCCCATGAAGATCTTCGCGGCGGTATCCCGCGACACGTTCGCCAGCAGGTTGTTGGCGACGTTCGGGAAGTTCGAGTCGAAATGCGGGTAGTCGGTCGAGATGCACATGCGGTCGGCGCCGATCAGGCCGGCCGTCGCCTCAATCTCCGGCTCGCTGCCTTCCACCGCGGCCCAGCAATTGCGCTGGAAATATTCCTTCGGCGTCAGCGACAGGTAGGGCGCGTGGCTCTGCCGGTACTGCGGATAGTCCCATTCGATGCGCGTCAGGATACCCGGCACCCAGGAGTTCTGCGCCTCCAGGTAACCCACCCGCAGCTTCGGATAGAACTCGAACACGCCGGCGATCAGCATGGCGATCAGGGTTTCCTGCATCGCGATCCAATGGCTGGCAACGTGGCGGTAGAAGCGGTTCTCGCCATAGAGCTCGTTCATGTAGGAGCATTCCGCGCCGGTGCCCTCATGGAAGCCCATCGAGACGTCGAGCTCCTCGTGCAGCGCGAACAGCGGGTTCCAGTAGTTGGAGTGCCAGAAATGCCCGTTGATCGGGTTCGGCCGCAGGAACGAGCCGGTCGCGCCGAGTTCGGTCACGCAGCGCACCAGCTCGGCGCAGGCGAGGTTGACGTCCTGCATCGGCAGCATCGCCGCGAACTTCAACTGGTCGGGGCTGTACTGGCAGAACTCGTGGATCCAGTTGTTGTAGGCCTGGCACAGCGCCAGCGACAGCCGTGGGTCCATGTTGTTGCGCGCGGTCAGGCTGAGCCCCATGGTCGGGAACAGCACGGCGATGTCGATGCCTTCGAGCTCCATGCCCATGACCTGCGCCACCGCGTCGTAGTTGCGCTCGATCGCAAAATTGAGCCGGCCGCTCTCCGCCATGCGGGAGCCGGAGAGCGATTGCGAGGTTTCGGTTTTCGCCGGCGGCAGCGTGCGCTTGCGGTGCTGCTGCAGGGCGTGGTCGTAGGTGGTCGATTGCCCGTCGATGATGACGATGCCGCGCTTCGGCTTGCCGTCCGCGCCCACGGGCAGCGATACCCGGTCGCGGAATTTCGGGCCCAGATAGCGGTCGAACAGATCGACCGGTTCCTGAATGTGCATGTCGCAGTCTACGAAACGAAGCCCGTCCTTCATGGTCGAATCCTTTCGGTGTTGAATTTCCTCCCAATTCTCCGGCCGAAGCGCCTGCAGGACTCTGGCGGAGATGCGCGATAAAGCCCGACAAAATACCGATGCGATAATCCGACGCCGCGGCGCGCACTGAATGCTACGCCGGGGCGCCGAGTTCGAACTTCTAGTTTAATACAAATTTGTCCGGACAGCGAGTTACCGGGCCCTGTCCGGACATGCAAACCGGAACCCGCATCCCAAGCCGTCGAGAGACGCCTAGAAGGCTAAGTGCCGAACGCGAATCGGCCACCCCGTCAGTGCTTGATTCCCGCAATCTCCATGGCATCGTGAAGCGCCTCGAGCGCCTCGCTGTGCTTCCCCTCTTGATGCAAATCCTCGCCTTCGTCGCGAAGCGCTTTCACCTCGGCCTTGTCTTCAGCGGAAAGCGTATCGCCGGACAGAGCGGCATCGATCTTCTGCACGTCTTTCGGACAATGGTCTGCGAAGGCGGGCGCGGTAATGAGCGCTAAAACTACGGCAAGCGGAAGAGCGAATTTAGTCATGATTGCCTCCCTGGCATGTGGTATCGACCGCGCGATTATCACAGCGATCCAGATCCAGACAAGTGGAAAGGATGAGTTAGAAAAGGAAAAAATCACCCCGCCTTCCGCTTTGCCAACCGCCTCCCGTCGCGCTAGCCTTTGGCCATCGTTCCCCACCGCCCCGAAGGATCGCGTCATGGCCAAGCGACCGAATATCCTGCTCATTACCTCCGACCAGCAGCGCGGCGACGCCTATGGTTTCGAGGGGCGCAAGGTCAAGACCCCGCATCTCGACGGCATGGCGCGGGACGGCACGCGGTTCTCCGCCTGCATCACGCCGAACGTGGTGTGCCAGCCGTCGCGGGCGTCGATCCTGACCGGGCTGCTGCCGCTGAGCCATGGCGTCTGCGACAACGGCATCGATCTGGACCCGGCGGTCGGCGAGACCGGCTTCGCCCGGCGGCTGGCCGCGTCCGGCTACCGCTCGGCCTTCATCGGCAAGGCGCATTTCGCGACCAAGGGAACCTTCGCGCCGACCGGCACGCCGGAATGCCAATACAGTTCCAAGGAATTCGCCGACGACTGGATGGGGCCCTATATGGGCTTCAACCATGCGGAGCTGATGTGCTTCGGGCATTTCCACAAGAAACGCAACCCGATGATGCCGCCGTCGGGCCAGCATTTCGAGCGCTGGTATTACGGCCATGGCGAACGCGACGGCCAGGAGGTCTGGGAACTGTGGGGCACCGAGTTGCCGCCGTCGACCGGCGCGGCGCAGACCTGGCATTCGGCACTGCCCGCCGCCTGGCACACCAGCACCTGGGTCGGCGACCGCACGGTGGACTTCCTGGGCGACCATGCGGACAAGCACGACGACGACCCCTTCGTGCTGTGGGCGTCCTTCCCGGACCCGCACCATCCCTTCGACTGTCCGGAACCCTGGAGCCGGCTGCATCATCCGGACGAAGTCGACATCTCGACCACGCACAAGATGGATCTCGACCGGCGGCCGTGGTGGCACCGCGCCTCGCTCGAGGGCGAGCCGGACATGAAGGACCCGGAACTGGTGCAGTTCCGCAAGACCGGCTCGCGCGCGCCGGTGCAGACCGAGGCGCAACTGCGCGACATGACGGCGAACTACTACGGCATGATCTCGCTGATCGACCACAATGTGGGCCGCATCTTCGACGCGCTGGAAGCGAACGGGCTCGCCGAGGATACTATCGTCGTCTACACCACCGATCACGGCGACCTGCTCGGCGATCACGGACTCTACCTGAAAGGCCCGACGCCCTATGAAGGGCTTTTGCGGGTCGGCATGCTGTTCAAGGGGCCGGGCGTGCCGGCGGGCAAGGCGGTGGCCGATCCGGTGTCGACCCTCGACCTCGCCGCCACCTTCTGCGATCTGGCGAAGACCGAGAAGCCCGAGGGGATCCAGAGCGAGAGCCTGCTGCCGCTGATCGCCGGGGACGGCAGCCGCGACATGGCCTACAACGAATGGAACCTGGCGCCGACCCGCTGTGGCGTCCCGCTGGAACTGCGCACGATCCGCACCAAAACGCATAAATGCACCTTCGAGCTGATCTCCGGCGCGGGCGAGCTGTACGATCTGGCCAACGACCCGCTGGAGCAGGACAATTTGTTCGAGGATGCGGGCGCCGCCAAAGTG
Organism: Alphaproteobacteria bacterium; assembly: GCA_041557595.1. Lineage (GTDB taxonomy): Bacteria > Pseudomonadota > Alphaproteobacteria > UBA8366 > UBA8366 > JAOTYV01. The sequence continues at coordinate 1,854 of JBFFGE010000016.1, read as the reverse complement.
CGCAAGGAACTCGAAGACATGATGCGGGCGCGGCCCGGCAAGGTGCTGAACAGTTTCGCCGATCCGGTCGGCGCGGCGTAAGGGACGCAATTCAGGTTCAATGTCATTCCCGCGGAAGCGGGAATCCAGGTACTACGTCAATACCTGGATTCCGGATCGGCGCGCCGCGCCGTCCGGAATGACGATACTTGAGTCCTCTGGAAATCCCGCTCGGGCGTGACACCGGCAACGCGGATGGCGATACTGAGATATACAAACCGATGCCTGCGGGAGGACGACCATGGTTCGAGCCATCGTTTTGAACGCACAAGACAACGTGGCGACGCTGATCGATAACGGCGGCACCGCCGATACCACGGTCGAGCTGCGCGGCGAGAAGCAGGGCACGGTGACGCTGAAACAGGACATCCCGTTCGGCCACAAGGTCGCGCTCTCGGATATGGATATCGGCGCGGATATCCTGAAATACGCGACCGTGGTGGGCGAGACGACGGCCGCGATCACGGTCGGCGAGCACGTCCACATCCATAACGTGGATTCGAAACGGGGCCGCGGCGACAAGACCTAACACTGGGCGGTGGACCTGACGCAACGGAGAACACGGGGCATGACGGATACATTTCTGGGGTTCGAGCGGTCCGACGGGCAGGTCGGCGTACGCAACCATATCGGCATCATCTCGATCATGGACAACGTCAACCCGGTGACCCGCGCCATCGCCGACGCTGTCGCTGGCGCCGTGCCGGTCACCACGCTGTTCGTGCGCGGCCAGTACGGCAAGGACCTGGAAATGGCCTACAACACGCTGGCGGGCATGGGGCGCAATCCCAATCTCAACGGCGCGGTGATCGTCGGCATGGAGGAGACCAGCACCAACATCGTCGCCGACCGGGTGCGCAACACCGGCAAGCCCGTGGAGACGATCCTGATCCAGGAACTGGGCGGCACCGTGAACGCCACCGCCGCCGGCATCCGCGCGGCCAGCCGCATGGCGATCGCCGCGTCCAGGGAGCGGCGCAGGGAATTCCCGGTCTCGGAACTGGTGCTGGGGCTGGAATGCGGCGGGTCGGACACGACATCGGGTCTCGCGTCCAATCCGGCGCTCGGCCGCGCCGCCGACCGGCTGATCGCCGAGGGCGGCACCGCGGTCGTCACCGAAACGGCCGAGTTCATGGGGGCCGAGGAAATCTTCGCCGAGCGCGCCGTCGACGAGGGCGTGAAGAAAGCCTTCATAAAAATGGTGCTCGATCATGAGGCAGAGGCGATGAAGGCGGGCGTCGATATCCGCGGCGCCAACCCGGTGCCCGACAATATCCGGGGCGGCCTCACCACCATCGAGGAAAAGGCGATGGGCGCGATGGCCAAGACCGGCACCACGCCGCTGGTCGAAGTGCTGGAATATTCCGAGGCGCCGAGCCGCAAGGGGCTGCACTTCATGGCGGGATCGGCGCCGGCGGTGGAATCGCTGACCGGGCTTGCCGGCGGCGGCTGTCAGCTCACCGTCTTCACGACCGGCGTCGGCAACACCATCGGCAACATGATCATGCCGACGGCCAAGATCAGCGGCAACATCAACACCATCCGGGATTTTCCCGACAACATCGATTTCGACGTCTCCGACATCCTGGAAAACGATGCGTCCTTCACCGAAATGGGCGACGCGCTGTACGACTACATTCTCGACATGGCGTCCGGCACGATCACCACCAGCGAGGCGCTCAAACAACAGGAAACCGCGATCATGCGCTTCGGCATGACGATTTAGCGGAGTTTTAATCGAGCAACGCCAATGATCCCGGTTCGTCCTGTAAAGGTCACCCCCTCCCTAACCCTCCCCCTCGACGGGGGAGGGTT
>JBFFGE010000015.1:0-42827 GCA_041557595.1 Alphaproteobacteria bacterium | reverse complement strand
GTGGCCGGGCGTCAATCAAAGGAGGACGCGCCCCGCTGCGCCACGCGCTCTACATGCCCGCCCTCGTCGCGACCCGATTCAATCCGGACTTAAAGAAAAAATATCAGCAGCTCACCAAAGCCGGAAAACCACCAAAGGTCGCGATAACCGCCGTCATGCGAAAACTCGTCATCCTCGCCAACGCCCTCATCCGCGACCAAAGAAAATGGACACAAAATCCCGCTTGAGTAATACGGATACTCTAGCCCCTACTTCTCATACTCTCCGTGGCCTGCGCTCAGAAGGTTCCCGGCGTCAGACCGGTACGGCCGCCGTCCAGCGTGATGACGCTGCCGTTGACATAGGAGGATTCGTCGCCGGCGAGGTAGAGGGCGACATCGGCGGCTTCCTCGATGAAACCGGGGCGCGCCATCGGCGTCGCGCGGCGCTGAACGTCGGACATCGTCCGGTGCTCGTTTCCGACGCGGTTGAGGCGCACCGGGATGCCCTGCTTGCTTTCGCGCAGCGCGCCGGAATTGATGCTGTTCACGCGAATGCCGTGCGGCGCCAGCCAGTAGCCCATGACATGGGTAAGCGGCTGCAGCCCGCCCTTGGAAGCGGAATAGGCGACCAGCGTCGGGTTGCCGAGCACGCCGTCGATCGACGCGTGATGCACGATCGCCGCGCCTTTCGCCGCCTTCAGCGCCGGCAGCAGCTTCTGGCTACACAGGAAGGGCGCGGTCAGGTTCACCGCGATTTGCCGGTTCCAGTCCTCCAGCGTCACATCCTCGAATTCGCCCCGCTTCGCGACCCCGGCATTGTTGAACAGCACGTGGATGACGCCGCGCCATTCCATGCAGGTCCGGGCCATGTCCTCGATGGCGGCCGGATCGGTAAGATCGGTCTCGACGAACACCGCGTCGCCGCCCTCGGCCCGAACCATCGAGGCCGTTTCCTCGCCCATCTCCGCGTCGATATCGACGCAGGCGACCGCCGCCCCTTCGCGCGCGAACAGCAGGCTCGCCGCCCGCCCGACACCCGACGCGGCCCCCGTGATGACCGCGTTCTTCCCTTCGAGCCGTTTCATCTATCCCTCCCCGCCACGTTTTGGTTTGCCGGCAATCATCGACGGCGGGAGACTGCGTGGCAAGACGGCGCACCTATACCTGTCCGGTGTGCGCCCCGGGCGCGGATTATTGACACAGCGTTTCGTTCGCCTCATCTTCTCGACGTCGGGCTGCATCGCAGTCGCCCGGCATGTCCAAGGCATTTCGCCCAAGCACTGCGGTTCGGCCGTATGCCGAGTCAGGGGCGATACGCGACATGTCGAGAATTCATAACTCTCATTTTATTCCCGGTGCCGGCGACGCCAGCGACCGCTGTGACCATCCCTCTCTCGATATCGATACGGGGAGGCTTTGAAACAGATGGCGTCTTTACATCACCGCGTGGCGATCCTGTTTTCGGCTCCGGCCGGTACCTCTGAGTCCATCAAGATCGAGAACACGCGCTATGCAGGCATCGCCGCCGCGCTGCGCCAACTCGGTTTCGAGGTCGAGGCGGCGCCCTATACGGATGCGGCCGTCCGTGACGTGCGCGCGCAGGTGCTCGGCGTCGACGGTGTCCTGGTCTGGGTCAATCCGATCGAGGGAAACCGCGACCGTTCGACCCTCGATGCAATGCTGACCGACATCGCCGCCCAGGGCGTTTTCGTCAGCGCGCATCCCGAAATCATCGGCAAGATGGGCACGAAGCAAGTGCTGTTCCGCACGCGCTCGATGAGCTGGGGTTGCGACACCCGTCTCTACCCGACAATGGCCGCCTTGCGAGACGAATTGCCGCGCTGCCTGGCCGCCGGCGCGCCCCGCGTGCTCAAGAACGACCGGGGAAGCAGCGGCGACGGCGTCTGGAAGATCGAACCGGCGGCGCCGGCGGCGGTTGGCGCAACGGCGCTGGCGCCCGATACCCCGGTAAGAGTCCGCTACGCGAAGCGCGGCAGTGTGGAAGAGCGAATGTTGCTGCAAGACTTTCTCGGCCATTGCGAACCGCATTTTTCGGCCGGCGGTCAGATGATCGATCAACTCTACCAGCCGCGATTGACCGACGGCATGGTGCGCTGCTACCTCGTCGGCGACCGGGTCGCCGGCTTCGGCGAACAACGCGTCAACGCGCTGTTTACCGCGGCGCCCGATGCGCCCCCCGATACGGCGCCGGAACCAGGACCGCGTCTCTACTATCCGCCGACCCGGCCGGATTTTCAGCCGCTGAAAATCAAGATGGAGACCGAATGGCTGCCCGCGCTGTGCCGGACGCTCGGACTCGACCGGGAACAGTTGCCGGTTATCTGGGACGCGGACTTCCTGTACGGACCGAAGACTTCGGACGGCGACGATACCCATGTCCTGTGCGAGATCAATGTCAGCTCGGTATATCCCTTTCCCGACGAGGCACTCGCGCCGCTCGCCGAGGAAATGCGCATGCGCCTTGAAGCGGCGCGCTGACGGCGGCGCCGCCATTTGTCGCCCCGTTTCAAATCGCCGTATAGTTGGCGGGTTACAATCGCGCATATCCGAACCGACACTGCAGGAGCCCTATCATGGCAAGCACCGTCGCCGCCCCCCCCTACACCATTCGCGACCTGGCGCAGGAAGTGCGGCGGCAGGTCGCACTGCACGGGTCCGACGGTGCCAAGATCCTGAACGGTTTGCGCGCGCCCTTGTCGAAGATCCTCGCCAGCGATCTGAGCAATGCCGGCGTCAAACGCGAAGGAAACCATATCGAGACGTCGCGGTATCTATATTACGACGGTGAGATGTCGATCACTTTCGACCACCTGCCGAAGGACAAATACATTCCGCCGCACGATCACGGCGTCTGGGAAGCGCTCGCGATCTACAGCGGACAACTCAAGCACGTCGTCTATGACCGAAAGGATGACGGCGCCACGGAGGGATACGCCGAACTCGAAATCGTCGACGACAGGGTACTCGAACGCAACGACATGGCCATCGTCGCCCCGCCGACGGAAATTCACAGCTTCACCGCACTGACCGACGATACCTGGTCGGTAACCATCGTCGGGGGACGCTACAAGGACGACCGCGCGTACTACAAGCCGGAGAGCAACGCCTATGTCCGGCTCAATCCCAAGCGCGACAAGGTCGTTTGAGGCGGACATGGGGATGGTGACCGAAGCCTGGACCGGAACCTATGAAGCGCTGCCTCTCGGCGCGACGGAATCGAGTGCGCAACTGATCGACGGTGCGGCGATCGATGCGTTTGCCGGCGCGATCAAGAGCTTCAACCCGATCCACATGGACGGCGACTGGGCGCGCGCCAACACCCCCTACCCCGACCGCATCGCGCACGGCGTCATGACGACCGCACTGATGTCTCGGCCGCTCGTGCAATTCTGCGAACGCTGGAAGATCCGCACCGCGCTGCTGTCCACCTCGTCGAAATACATCCGCCCCGTGGTCGCGGGCGACACGATCACCACCACCGTGCGTCTGGTCGAAAAAATCGACGCCCGAAAACGCATTCGCTTCGAAATCGAGACCAAGAACCAGCGCGACGAGGTGGTCATGATCGGCGAAATGCTCGAACAAGCACTCTAACCCCGTATCGGACTGTCGCCACCGGCAAATCTCGGCTATGAGCGGAGCCACACACATCAATCAATATTAACGCCGCAGGAGGATCACCCCATGGCGCAGGACAAACGCACCGCCCTCATCACCGGATCGGGCAGGAATATCGGCAGAGCCATCGCGCTGCACCTGGCGAAAGCCGGTTACAACATCGTCCTCAACGGCTCGCGCGACCGGGCGGCCTGCGAAGAAGTCGCGGCAAAGGTCGGCGAGCTTGGCGCGGAATCGATAATCGAGATGTGCGACATCGGCAACCGCGACAAGGTGCTGGCGATGGCCAAATCCGCCATCGACACATTCGGCAGCGTCGACGTGCTGGTCAACAACGCGGCAATCCGAACCGACGGCGACTTTCTCACGATTTCCGAGGAGGAATGGGGCAAGATCATCGACATCAATTTCAACTCCGCATTCCATCTCGCACGGGCCTGCATTCCCGGCATGCTGGCCAAGGGATGGGGCCGCGTCATCAACTTCACCGGCATGAATGCGCAGCAGGGCTATGCGGGAAAATCGGCGGTCAGCGTCTCGAAACACGCGCTTTGGGGCATGACCAAATCGCTCTCGAAGGAATTCGGACGCCAGGGCGTGACCACAAACATCATCTCTCCCGGCACCATTCCGGACGTCTCCGCCGATACCTCGACGCCGCGCATGCAGGCGCTGCTCAAGGCCAACCCGGTCGGCCGCCTCGGCACTGCCGACGACATTGCCGCCATGGTCGATCTGTTGGTCTCCGAACAGGGCGGCTTCATCAACGGACAAATGCTGCAGGTCAACGGCGGCGTGGTGAACCAGTTCTAAGGCGGCCTGCACCCAAGGGAGGGACGGCTGACGGTTCGGCGGGGAATTCGACTTTGGACATATTCGACTACATCGTGGTCGGCGCCGGGGCGGCCGGCTGCGTACTGACCAATCGCCTGACCGAGGACGCGGGCACCAGCGTTTGCGTGCTGGAGGCGGGCGGCAACGACCGGCATCCGTTCATTGCCATCCCGGCCGGTTTCGTGAAGACGCTCTACGGCGACCGGTTCGTTTGGCCGTTTTCCACCGAACCGTCGGCGGCGCTCGGCGGACGCTCGGTCGCGGTGCCGCAAGGCAAGGTGCTGGGCGGTTCGAGTTCGATCAACGGCATGGTCTACAACCGCGGCCAGGCGGCGGATTTCGATACCTGGGCGCAGATGGGCAATCGCGGCTGGGGGTTCGACGACCTGCTGCCCTACTTCAAGCGTTCGGAACGTCGCCTCGGTCCCGGCGACGACCGCTTTCGCGGGCGCAGCGGCGAGCTGCCGATCACCGACCTCGATTGGATTAACCCGCTCGCCGAGGCATTCCTGGACGCGGCCGAGGGCATGGGAATTCCGCGAATTCCCGACTACAACGCCGGCCGCCAGTTCGGTGCGGGATACTTCCAGCGCTACATCCACGAGGGCAAGCGGGTGAGCGCGGCAAAGGCCTTCCTGCGTCCCGCGCTTAAGCGGCAATCCATCTCGCTGCGCACCGGCGCCCAGGTCGTGGATATCGTCCTGGAGGGGCGCACGGCGACGGGCGTCCGTTATCGGGACAAATCCGGCGCGGAGCATCTGGTGCAGGCGCGGCGCGAAGTCATCCTGAGCGCAGGCGCGGTCAATTCGCCGAAATTGTTGCAGCTTTCCGGGATCGGACCGGCGGCGCTGCTGAACGATCTCGGGATTCCCGTCCACGTGGACCTGCCGGGGGTCGGCGAGAACCTGCGCGACCACTACTCCGTGCGCATGACGGCACGCGCCCGCAACGTGCGCACGATCAACGAATACGCGAGCTGGCCCCAGCTTCCCCTGGAAATCGCCAAATGGGCAAGCGGCAAACCCAGCGTGCTCGCCATCTGTCCCACAATCGCCTTCGTGCACGGCAAATCCCACCCCGACCTGGACGACAGCGATCTGCGCATCCTGTTCACGCCCGGCAGCTATCGGGATGGACGCGTCTATGTGCTCGACGATCACCCGGGCATGACCTGCGGCGCCGCCCAGCCGCGGCCCGAGAGTTCCGGCTATGTGCGCGCCACCTCGCGCGATCCCGCCGACGCACCGGTCGTGCAACCCAACTATCTCGCCGCCGAGACCGACAAGCGGATCACGCTGGCGGGGCTGCGGCTGGCGCGGACGCTGTTGAGCCGTCCCGAAATGGCGCCCTATTTCGAGAGCGAGACCCTGCCCGGCGCCGATGTCGACACGGATGACGAGCTGCTCGACTTCGCGCGGCGACGCGGCAACACCGGATATCACCTGGTGGGCACGTGCCGCATGGGGCCGGCGGACGACGCGCGCTGCGTCGTGGACGACGCATTACGGGTGCACGGCGTCCAGAACCTGCGGGTCGTCGACGCCTCGATCATGCCGATGCTGCCCTCGGCCAACACCTTCGCCTCCACCATCGCCATCGCCGAAAAGGGCGCCGACCTCATTCGAGGGCGCACCGCGGAGACCGCAAACCCACCTTAGGGTGCCCTCGCCAACCCTCACAGGCCCTGACGGACGCGGGGAAACACCTCTTCGGCCAGCAGTTGCAGCGCATCCAGCACCATGTTCTGCGGCATGCCGGGCCACTGGCAACTCAGCACGTGATGATTGATGCCGGTTTGTTTCGTGTAGGCGATGATCTGTTCGGCGACTTCGTCGGGTCCACCGAGGAAGAACCGGTCCTGGATGAGCTCATCGAAGTCGAGGCCGAGATCGTTGTCCCCTTCAGGCATCACCTTGTCCTGCCCCCATGCATGGTAGACCTCGTATTTCTTGGCGAGATAGGGCCGGCACAGGCGAATGGCCTCGTCGCGTGACCCGGCGACGAAGCATTCGCGCCGTCCGGGGAATTCCGCCGGAAACGGTTTGCCGGCCGCATCCAGGGCGCGTTTATAGACATCGACCTGATGCTGGATCGTATCCATCCGGTTGTGCGGGTTGACGTACCAGCAATCCCCGATTCGCGCCGCCCGTTCGATGGCCGGGTCCGCGTTGGCGCCGATCCAGATCGGCGGATACGGGTCCTGCACCGGCTTCACCGACACATTGGCGTCCAGCAGTTCGAAGAACGAGCCCTTCATGGATACCGTGTCCTCGGTCCAGAGGCGTTTGATCGCCTCGATATTTTCGGTGAAGCGGCGGACGATCTGTTTGCGCTGGACGCCGAAGGCCGCCAACTCCACTTCGCGATACCCCAACGCCGCTCCGAAGATGACGCGCCCGCCGGTCATCACATCGAGCGACGCCAATTGTTCGGCGATATCCAAGGGTTGATGCAACGACAGGAGGATGATCCCGAAATTCAGCCGCAGATTGGACGATTCGGCCGCCATGCGCGAATGAAACACGAGCTGGTTGAAGGATTGCAGCGGGTTGGAGGAATAGTGCATGCCCTTGGTGAGCGATGCGAACCCCAGCCGGTCCATCAGCCGCACTTGTTCGACCATTTCCTCGAATCGCACGGCCATGTCTTCTTCCTGCGGGAACTGGCCCCGTATCATCAAACCGAATTGAATGTCCGTCACAGTGTTTCTCCCTGCGTTACGCTGAATTTGAGCCGGGCGCCCGAACACGGTGGCCCCCTGCTCGCCGCACTTTAGTCTAGACCCAACATGACAGTTCGCGAACGGCGATCGCTCAGGCCAGACTGATACAAGTCAACGCATCTTCATCCGTGTTTGGGCAAGTCTTGGTCGTGTGCGGGTCACCGTCGCGATTCACACACCAGGACACTGAATTCGACTGCCATGAAACTGCTGGAGCATCCGATGCGGCATCAATCGATCCTTGCGGTTCTCGCTGTCCTTTGCGGAATGGCCGCACATTTACCTCCGGCCCGGGCGCAGCTCGACATATTCGGAACATTCGCCAACAACCTGACGCCCGAAGACGTCGCGATGATGAAGGAAACATCGGCCTCGCTCTATCAGGACGACGACCTGGCGCTCACCACGACCAAGCGGTGGGCCAACGCGAAGAGCGGCAATAGCGGCGCGGTCACGCTCATCAAGCGATACGAATACCAAGGCATGCAATGCCGGACGATCAAGCATTCCATTACGGAGAAAAACCAGGATCATTCGAGTACACTGAATTTCGAACGTTGCAAGACTCCTTCCGGAGAATGGATGCTGCGGTGACGCATCGGAGGCAAGACCGCAAATCCGCTACGATTGAGGCACGTCCCGCAGCCATGGTAGCGTTCAAGCTTCCTGCAACCCGTCACGCCTTAAGCGCCGGCGAAAAGGAGCGGATCGAATGGATGAGCAACGGAAACCGATGGGCCCGGCACCGGGATTTCCTCAGTCGCCCGGCTATCGGGTCGACATGGAGCCATGCCCGAAACGCATTCGCGTGAAAATCGGCGGTGAATTCATCGCGGATTCCACCAATGCATTGTGCATGCTCGAAACCAACCACTTACCCATCTATTACTTTCCACGCGCCGGCGTCCGAATGGATTTTCTGGTGCGAACCGAGCACACCTCCTTTTGACCGTATAAGGGCCATGCGTCCTACTACTCCGTGCGAGTGGGCGATCGAATTGAGGAAAACTGCGTTTGGTCCTATGAGGAGCCATTCGACGAAGGCGACGCCTATGCCGGTTATCTCGCCTTCTACTCGGACAAAGTGGACCAATGGTTCGAGGATGACGAAGAAATCGTCGAACAGCCGCGCAATCCTCCTGAAAGGGACTGATGCCTGCAAGGCTCAAGCATGAGCAATCTTCCTTCTCGGTTCCGTCACGTGCCGGCCAAGGCGCGCTCCAGAAACGCGAGGCGATCCTGTCCCCAGTAAAGCGTTCCGTCGACGACATAGGTCGGCGTCCCGAAGATCCCGATCCTGACGGCTTCCGCGAGGTTGCCGTCCCATTCATCGAGGATTGTCCGGGGCCAGTGCTCGACGATCAGTTCGTCGGGATCGGGGATATCCTGCTCTTCGGCGATCGACCGGAGGGTGTCGATATCCGCGACGTCGCGATCCTCGGCCCATAACGCCCGCTGGATCGCAAAGCTGAGCCGGCGCGCATCGTAGCCCGCACGCTGGGCGGCGATCATGGTGCAGGCCGCCGGTACGATCGAACGACACGGATAAAACTTCGGACGCAGATTGAGCGGCATGCCCAGATAGTCCCGCCAACGGTCGAGTTCGACCGCGTGATAATCCTGGCGGGGCTGCGGCCGTGTCCGCAGCATGATGCCGCCGTTCTCCTGGATAACCCGGATCGGACGAAGCACCAGATCGCAGCCGTGCCGGTCCGCGATCTCGTACAGGCGCGGCGCGCCGAAATAGGCCCAGGGCGAGGACGGCCCATAGAAGGCCTCAATGCGTTGTCTCATGATCGGCCCCCTTCGTACCCTGGATGCCGGCCGGCAACGCGGACATCAGCGATTCAGGAAGTTCAACGGTAGTCCCGGGCAGTGCCAATCCGCCTCGTAGAGAATGCCGAGCCCCGCGGAGGTGATGTAGGCCTTGCGAAGGTCCGGACCGCCGAAGCAGATATTGGTCACCATGATATCGAATTCCGGCACGGGCACGACGGCGCGGAGCTCCCCTTCCGGAGAAACCGCCGAGACGCATCCGGTTCCCAGGGTCGCGACAACGACATTTCCCTCACTGTCGAGCGCCAGCGAATCCAGGCGTTGATACCCGCCGAAGCTGTAGTGCAGCCGTCCCGGGAACAACGGGTGCGGCGCCGCGCTCAATTTTCCCGGCGCTTCGATATCCCAGGCCCAAATTCTCGCGCCATGGGTTTCCGCGACATACAAAGTCTTTTCATCCGCCGAGAGGCCGATGCCGTTGGGCGTATCGATCGGGAACACGATTTCGGAAATGCTGCTGCCGTCCGGGCGGGCATAGTAGACGGCGCCGCGATCGATCTGACGTCCCCTGCGCCGGCCGAGATCGGTGAAGTAGAAGCCGCCCTCCGCGTCGAACACGATATCGTTCGGTCCCTTCAGGTTTTCGCCGTTGCACTCGGTATAGAGTGTCTCGACGGCCCCGGTCTTGAGATCGACCGCCTGAATGCTGCCGCCGGTGTAGTTGTCGGGGCGAACGTCGCCGCTGCGCAGGAAGGGGCCGTCCTCGATCCAGACGAACCCGCCGTTGTTGCACACATAAACCCGGCCGTCCGGCCCCATTGCCGCGCCATTCGGCCCCCCGCCGCACTCCGCCGCCACTTCGCGGGTGCCGTCCGGGAGCACGCGGGTTAGCGTGCCGGCCTGAATCTCGACCAGCAAGATCGACCCGTCGGGCATGGCGATCGGCCCTTCCGGGAATTTGAGTCCGCGACAGATCTCTCTCATCGACAATGTCTCCTGTAGAACTTTCGTTTGCGTTCGCGCGCCGATCGACCGAAGAACCTGAAGTGACGCGACACGAAACCCGGGTAATACCCGGGTAATACAATGTCTTCCCTGCGACGTTTGATCAAATAATCCAACCGGCCGGACTGTGCGGTTCGGACCGGCGCCCGCGTCACCGGCATGGCGAAATTATGAGCGCCGAACGCAAATCGCTCAAGACAGCCAGCCCTACATGACATTTGCCCACGACCTCGCGGAACGCATTCAAGAAACACAATTCGAGCGATTTCCTGCCTGGGCCGTCCATTGCGCGAATTCGCCGTTCAAAAAAACTACAAACCTGATCGTAGCATCATCATCGTCTCGGTCATTCAGGCAGCTGACGTCCTTTTAGAATCTTCGTTTGATACCGCAGTCCATAGGTATTTGAAGCTTCCAGTCTGGTAGGCTCACCACTCTTTGCGAACCTCACGCATCGCTTCGACTTCCGTTTTCTGTACCGACACAGCATCTCCGTGCCTTCGAAAAACCATTGGGTGGTTTTCGTTCGGCTCATGTCGGCATGCCTGATATAGGCGTAGCCGTCCTCGTCGTAATAAACGAACAAATCAACACCGTTTCGAGGTGCAATGAAATTTAATGTGTTGCCGATGATGTTTTCCTTTATTTCAGCTTGGGTAAGAAACTTAGTAGTCACCCCAGCCGTCGGTTGCGGCGCTTCGTTCGGCAACTGACGCCCCTTCAGAATTTTCGCTTGGTAGCTGACGCCAGCGTGCGGATTTGAAAAATTCAAGATTGCCGGTTCACCACTTTTTGCGACATTCATACAGTGGTTATTATTGTCAGGCCCGAACGTTCGGCACAGCATCGCCGACTTGTTAAAAAACCATACCTTGCGAACCGTCTTGGTCCCCTCGGCGAATTTGGCTGCAACAGTACTGTCTTTGGCAAAATAGACAAAAATTTCCTTACCACTTTTTGGCGCCAGAAAATTTAATGTGTTGCCAACCACGGCCTGCCGGACATCCGCTTTCGAGAGGAAACCCGCGGGAACGGCAGCAGTCGGTTGCGGCGCGTGCTGCATACCCTTTTGCCGCGGCGACAGGCTCGCCATTTTGGATGCCGGTGCCACCGGTGGTATTGGCTTCGCTCTTGGCGGCGTCGGCCGCATGGCCAGCATCTTTTCGCGCTTGAGGTCGGCAACTCGGGTGCGCGCCCAAGAGGCGAAGACGCCTTTCGGATATTTCTTTAAATAATTCCTGTAGTCCGCCTGGTTGCGACTCTGCTTGATCGATTCCCAAATTGCCAGTTCCACTTTCCAGGGATCGTAAGTGGGCGCGGCCGGCTTTAATTGCGCATTAGGCTGGGCCGAGGCGCCTGCAGGCGGAGACCCGAAATAAAAATCACCGACCAACGACGTATGTTCCCACGGCACCTGCTTACCCTTGGTCTGCTTCAACACTCTGCTCCGGACCCGCCGCAGCATCCGGCCCACTTCGAGACCCGGCGTCTTGATGTGCTTCAGCAGCGCTTCGGTAAAAGGACTGTGCCGGCCATCGCCGTCCAGCGCCACGTTGCCCGGCTCGGTGGCATAGGCGATCAAGGTGCCGATTCCGCTCTCGATGCGGGCCAGCCCTTGGCCAATCGCAGTGGAGCGGCTCGCGCCAAGGCTCCGAGCGAGGGTGCGCGCCAGCGGATTGTCGCGGCAGGCGTCGAGGAACACCAGGTTAGTCTTCGCTTCGCGCTCCATCAGGTCGATCACGACTTGCAGATTGGTCGCCTCGAATTCCAAGTCGAGGGAAGACCTCATCTTGGCGTCGACTGGCACCAGATAATTCTGCCCGTTAACCTGCAACCCGTGACCGGCATAATAGAATAACGCGACATCGGCGGATTGCAGCGCAACGGCAAATTGGCGCACGGTTTGGCGCATTTCATTCGCGCTGAGATCGATGCCGCGAATGACATTGAAACCGAGCCCCTGCAGAGCGTCGGCCATCGCGCCGGCGTCATTCTTCGGGTTTACCAGGCTCGGCGTATTAAGATAAGCCGAATTGCCGACCACCAGGGCGAGCCGGCGTTCCGCCATCGCTGACGTCGCCGTCAGGAATACGACCACCATAATTGAAAAGACCAAGCCAAGCAGCCTCATCGCTGCGCCTCCCCATTCTACGATTTACTCTTTATCTCTTTGGTTATAACGATCTTATTCGCCTATCGGGGTTACCGGAAGTGCAGTCGCAACGCGGATGGCATCAAAATTTCTGTCTCTCCGGTAATATGTCCAAAGTGTCGACCCTCAGCTTGAAAGGCGGTCCGCCCTCTTACCCTGCCCGGTCGGAGTATTCTGCAGAAGCCTCATCGCTCACCCTCCGCCGATCGACGTTCAAACGATCCTGACGACCGTGCGTATTTCGGTCGACAGTCCACTAACGTATAAGTGCTTCTTCAACTTCGCAAAATTCGGATACAGTTCGGAGATAGTTATTCAACTTCTTATTCGAGCAGCCTTACATGACATTTGCCCACGATCTCGCGGAACGCATCCAGGGAACCCGGCTCGAGCAGTTTCCGGCCGAGGCCATCCACTGGGCGAAGTCGGCGATCCGCGATACGGTCGCCGTCGGAATTGCCGGGGTGGACGCGCCGACGGCGTCGATCATGCGGCGCGTCACCGGGCTCGAAAGCCGGACCGGCGTTTGTCAGGTGTTTGGATCGCCCCTGCGCTGCGGCGCCCTGGCCGCCGCGCGCGCAAACGGGACCGCGGCGCACGCGCTCGACTATGACGACATCCATGAAAGCATGATGGGCCATCCGTCCGTCGCCATCCTGCCCGCGGTGCTGGCGCTGGCGGAATCGCACGGGTGCACGGGAAAGGAGGCGCTGCTGGCCTATCTGACCGGCGTGGAAACATGCTGCAAGCTCGGCCGCGTCGTCGGGTTCGAACATTTTGCCCAGGGATGGCATGCGACCGAAACGCTCGGCATTTTCGGCGCAGTGGCGGCCGCCACCCGCTTGCTGGGGTTGAGCCGCGACCAAACCGCGACGGCGCTTGCGGTCGCCGTGTCGCTGGCCGCCGGCGTCCGGGCGAATTTCGGGACCATGACCAAGCCGCTTCACGCGGGCCTCGCCGCATCGAACGGCGTTTTCGCGGCGCAACTGGCGCGGGACGGTTTTACCGCGAATCACAGCGCCTTCGAGCACGGCCAGGGTTTCTTCGCGCTCTTCCGACGCGGCGCCGAGCCGCCGGCCATGGATGTTCTCGACGGCTGGCTCGATCCGCCGGAGATCCTCACCCCCGGCATCGCCATCAAGCTCTATCCCTGCGGCGCGCACTCGCATCCGTTCATCGAGATGATCCGGCGGCTAACGGCGGCGCAGGACCTGACCGCCGAGACCGTGGCGCGGATCGATATCCGGATGGAACGAAGCCGTCATGCCCACACCAACCGGCCGAACCCGAAAAGCGGTCTCGATGCGAAGTTCAGCGTGCAGTATACCGTGGCGCGGGCGATCCTGAACGGCACTGTCCTGCTCGCTCATTTCGACGACGGCGCAATCGAAGAGCCCGCCATCCGCGCGGTCATGCGCAATGTCCATTCGACGCCGCATCCCGACATGGATGCGCGCTGGGCCGACAAGTATGGCGGCGAGATGACCGTCACCGCGACGGACGGCCGGCAGTGGTGCAACCGCATCGTCCATCAACTGGCGCGAGGTCCCGCAAATCCAGTCACCGACGACGAGCTCTGGGGCAAGTTCCGAGACTGCACCCAATCCCTTCTACCGCCAGATCGGATCGAGGCCCTGTTCGCGGCGCTGGGCCGGTTGGAAGACCTGGATTCGGTGTCCGAGATTGCCGCGCTGACGGTGCCGGCGGATCCGAAATAGGCGGCCCGCGCCGGCGGACTTTCCTTGGAATAAGGTGGGCGCTACGCTGACCCGGAGACAATTGCGAGGACGGCACACCGATGGCGCACTCCGAACAACCCGCCGACGACGGAATTCACTGGCCGTCCAACGGGATCAGCGAAGTTCCGTTCCGGGTCTATACCGATCAGGTCACCTATGACCGCGAGCAGGAATGCCTGTTCCAGGGGCCGACCTGGCAGTATCTCTGCCTGGAGGTGGAACTCGCCGACCCGGGCGACTTCGTCTCGACCACGATGGGCGAAGTCGAGGTTATCGCGGTGCGCGACACCGAGGGGACGATCAACGCCTTCGTCAACCGCTGCATCCATCGCGGCAACCTTCTGTGTATGGAGCGGCAGGGCAAGGCCAAGAAGTTCACCTGCATGTATCACGGCTGGACCTACGACCTAGAAGGCAAGCTGACCGGCGTCACTTTCGAGCGCGGCGTGAAGAACAAGGGCGGAATGGCGCCGGAATTCCGCAAGGACGAACACGCACTGCGCCGCCTCCGCGTCGCCGTCCTCGGCGGCCTCGTCTTCGGTACTTTCAGCGATACCGTGCCCGATCTGGAAACCTGGCTCGGCCCGGACGTGACCCGCGGCCTGCTCCGGGTGATGAACCGCACGCCGTACATCCTCGGCCGCAACAGCCAGATCCTGCCGAACAACTGGAAACTCTATATCGAGAACGTAAAGGACACCTATCACGCCTCGATCCTGCATCTCTTCCTCACGACCTTTAAGATCAACAAGCTGACCATGCCCGGCGGGGTCTTTATCAACGCGGATGGCGGCAGCCACTATAGCTACGCCAAGCTCGACTATGCGGCCGAGACCGCCGCCTACAAGGACGCCGGCCTGCGGTCGGAAAGCGAACTGCAATTGCAGGACAGTTCGATCGTCGATTCCGTCGACGAATACGGCGACGGCGTTTCAGTGCAAATCCTGACGATCTTTCCCGGCATGGTGCTGCAGCAGGTCCGCAACACGATCGCCGTGCGCGTGATCCGCCCGCGCGGCATCGGCAAGACCGAACTGGAATGGATCCATTTAGGGTTCGACGGCGACGACGAAGCGATGACCGAACGCCGCCTGCGACAGGGCAACCTGATCGGACCCGCGGGCTATGTCGCGATGGAAGACGGCTTCATCGGCGGCTTCGTCCAACGCGCCCTGCACTACAATGACGACGGCGCCGGCATCGTCATGATGGGCGGCCATGAGGCGCAATCGCAGCCCTTCAAGGCCAGCGAGGCGGCCATTCGCGGGTTCTGGAAACACTACCGCGCGCTGATGGGCCAGTAAGCGGCATGGCGAGCGACGCGCAAGCAATCCGCCGCGGTGTCGAGGACTTGATCGGCGCCTACGCCGACTGCATCGACGAGGACCGGCTGGAAGAATGGCCGGATTTGTTCGGCGATCCGTGCCGCTATCTGGTAATCAGCCGCTCCAACCACGAGGCCGGAATGCGCCAGGGCGTAATGTACGCGGCGACCCGCGGCATGCTGCTCGATCGCGTCTACACCCTCCGCCACGCCAACCTGTTCGAACCGCATCGCTACCGCCATATCGTCGGCCCGATCCGGCTAAAATCGGCCGACGGCGCCACCGCCATCGTGCACTCGCACTTCATGGTCGCGCGGATCATGCAGGGCGGCGACACCACGCTGTTCGCCACCGGCCGGTACGTGGACCGGATCGACATTTCGGCCGAGCCCTACCGCTTTACCGAACGGATTGCGGTGCTGGACAGCGACCGGATCGACACATTGCTCGCGATTCCGATATAAGACTTTGGCGCAAGTACCGAACACCGCCCCGCGCTCCCCTACAATTGCACAACACTAGAAGAAGAGGGAACCGAACATGGATAGACGGAAAATTGGCGGCGCGGACGGTCTGGACGTCTCGCTCGTGGGGCTCGGATGCAATGCGTTCGGGGGCCGGGTCGACGAAAAAGGCACCCATGCGGTCCTGGACGCGGCAATCGATGCAGGCATCGATTTCTTCGATACCGCGGAAGGCTACGGCGGCGGCAATTCCGAGCTGTTCATGGGCACCGGCCTGAAGGGAAAACGCGACAAGATTTTGCTGGCGACAAAATTCGGACTTTCCACCTCGCATCTCCCGGACAAGAACCGGGGGTCGCCGGAAAATATTCGCGTCGCCCTCGATCAGAGCCTCAGGAAGCTGCAGACCGACCGGATCGACCTGTACCAGCTGCACCGGCCGGATCCCGACACCCCGGTCGCCGAGACAATGGGCGCGCTGGAAGAACAGGAGAAAGCGGGCAAGATCCGCTACTACGGATGCTCCTACTACTCCGGCGCGCAAATGCAGGAGGCGGTCGATGCCGCCGAGAAGGCGGGACTGAAAGGCTTCGTCACCGCCCAGAACGCCTGGAATATGCTGGAACGCGACATCGAGGCGGAGCTCATTCCGGTATGCGAGGCCAACGGGATCGGACTCCTGCCCTACTACCCCATCGCAAAGGGGCTGCTCACCGGAAAATACACACGGGGAAGCAAAGCCCAGGCCGGCAGCCGGATGGACGGCGACCCGAGCCTCGCCAACGCGAATTTCGACCTGTTGGATCGGCTGGACGCCTATGCGCGCGACCACGGATACGATCTGCTGACGCTGGCGATATCCTGGCTGGCGGCGCAACCCTCTATCGCCAGCATCATTTCCGGCGCGTCCAAGCCCGAACAAATGGCGCCGAACGCGGCCGCCGCGCGATGGAAACTGACCGCGAAAAACCTCGAAGAGGTCGACGCTATTTTGGCCGCGTAAATCCTGTCGGGGGCCCGCCGACGCGCGCTCAGAACGGCGCGTCTTCGCCCTTGATGGTGATTCGGTGCATGCGCCGCCGCTGCCCGGCATAGTCGTTTATGGCATAGTGCTGGCAGCAACGGTTGTCCCAAATCGCCAGCGATCCCGGCGCCCAGCGGAACCGGCAGGTAAACTCCGGCCGGCGAATGTGTTCCTGAAGCTGTGCCAGGATCGGTTTGCTTTCCGCCTGGGTGAAACCGTCGAGCCACTGCGTGTGGGACCCCATGTAGAGCGCCTTGCGACCCGTATCCACATGAGTCCGGACCAGCGGGTGAACGGACTCCGTTTGAACGTCGCCGGGATCCTGCAGAATCATCCCGGTCGAGCCGGTATAGCGCTCCGCCCGGGATTTCCGGCCGTGCGCGCTCGTCCGGTCGCCGCTGTTGAAGCCGCGCAGCCCGTCCAGCATCGCCTTCATCCCGTCCGACAACGCCTCATATGCCGCGGTCATGTTGGCGAACAGCGTATCGCCGCCCGAAGACGGCGTTTCCTTGGCGTACAGCATGGTGCATTTCGCCGGTTTCGGCGCGAACATCTGATCCGAATGCCAGCTGTTGCCGAAGGCGTAGGTATCGGTTTCGGTCTTGATCAGCTCCAAAATCTCGGGATGCAAGTCGAGCCCCTTCATGAACGGGTGAAGATGAATACCGCCCCAGCGTTTGGCGAAGGTCAGGTATTGGTCGGGCGTCATTTGCTGGTCGCGAAAGAAGATGACCCGATGATCGACGAATGCCTGGTAGATCTCGGCAAACACGTCGTCGCTCAGCGGCTTCGACAGATCGACGCCCGCTATTTCCGCGCCGAGCGCGCCCGCGATCGGCGATACCTCGATGGTCTCATAGGGACGGTGATTCCAGAGTTGAACACCTTCGGGCATGGCATTTCCAGGGTCGGTTGTTGGACGGATTGATACGGATACTTATACCAGCGCTCGGCAAGACGCTGCAAAGGGCGCGCGGAAATTTTGCGGTTAGCCGCCGGTGCGCTCGCGCTCCCGCACTTCGTCCTCGCACAGCGACCAGATACGCTTGTAGGGTCCCCGCGCCTTCAGGAGTTCGGGTTCGATCTTCGCCATATCCTCGTCGCTGAGATAGTCGACCTCCCCCATCGCGGCGCTGATCCAGGTGCGATGGGCGTTGTCTTCGAGGATGAAGACCGACGCGGCCATTTCCACGATATCGTCGCCTGTCACGACGATACCGTGCGCCTTCATCAAGGCCGCCCGGTGGCCGCCCAGTGTGCGGGCCAGCGCGACGCCGCGCGCCGCGTCGTTGACCAGCCGGGAATCGGGATGGATCGGGATGCCGTCGCGGAAGATCGAGGCCAGGAAATAGGTCGGCCGCAGCTCCACCGACGACATGCTGAAACTCGTCGGGTAGAGGCAATGAAAATGCGCGACGCTGCCGACGTCCGGGCGGCTCTTGTAGATTTCCAGATGAATCGGCAACTCGCTCGGCATTTGCGCCTCTTGGCCGACCGGATTGCCGTCGAGATCGATGAGCGCGAAATCTTCCGGCGTTGAATTCCGGCCGAGATAATGCGGCGAGATGAGGATCTGATCCGGTTCGGCCGTGCGCGCGCTGATATGCCCGAAGCCGTCGATAAAACCGCGCCCATAGAAAAACTTCCAGGCGGTATTCAGCTTTTCGCTAAGCGCGGCGTTCGATTCCATTTCAAAGTACCTTTTCGACTCGACCAGCCCGATGCGGCGGACACGTTCAAGCAGCCGGTCGATGCGCCCGCAGGAAGCTGCGAATCTGACGCACCGCGACGGGGATCAGCTCCCTCGGCTCTTTCCACGGGTAGAGGCTTACTTCCGATTTGGGCGCCAGCATGACCGTCTCCATCGCAACCGCATAGGGATGCGCCGGAACGTCGTCCGGCAGGATCAGGACCGGCGTCTGGCACTTCTGCACGAAGTCGCGCGTCACGGTGAAGACGAAATCGGCGTTCGTGCGGTACATCTTGGTGAGGAACGCGTCGATCATGTCCATCGTGATCTCGGGCCGGCGGGCGCACAGTTTCGGGCCCCAGTTTTCCATGTTGTTGTTGTAGAACAGGTCGCGATTTTCGGGGCGCGACCCGCTCGGTTGCGCCAATACGGCCGCGACAACCCGGTCCGGCGCGCGCCGCAGCAGGTTCCAGATGAAGGGACCGCCGATACAGAAACCCTGCACCAGGAACTTGTCGATGCCCAGGTGATCCATCAGTGCGATGTGATCGTCGGTATACGCATCCCACGGCCGGTCGACCTCGAGCGGACCGGCGGACAGGCCGCCAACGGCATTGCGCAAATCCATCGTGATGCAGCGGTATTCGTCCTTGAACTCATCCATCGAATTGAACGGCGCGCCGCCGGTGAGGTTCCCCATGGTCGCGTCCAATCCGCCGCCGGGGATGACGAGCAGCGGAAAACCTGCGCCGGTTTCCTCGTAATGGATGCGGACGGGACCATTTTCATACACCGGCATGGAATATTTCCTTTCTCATCGCTGACACCCTGCCGATACGGTTACCGAAGCAGATCGGTCAGAGCGGTTACAGTGGGAAGCTCGCCGAAGTCGTGAATTATCCCGAGGCTGTCCTCTATCCGCGCGGCCGTCAACGCCGCCGGTGTCAGGGCACGGTATTTGGCGTCGATGTCGGCCCAGTCGATGCCGCGGCATCCGGCGCCCTTCGGCACCAGCACGGTGTCCTCGAAGGTCCGGCCATCGGTGGTTTCGATGGTGACCGTCGCTCCCTGGCGGAAAGCCTCTATGTTTTCGGTCGGCGGCGGACCGACCCCGGTCTTGTCGATCAAGCGATGAATGACCGGATCGTCGATCTTCGCCTGCGTCGCGTGCACCCAGCTAAAATCCCGATCGGCGACACTGGCGGCGAGGAAATAGGCCGTGCTGTGCGCCATATCGATCAGGTTGCCCGGATGGCGCGGGCCCGCGAGCTTGGTCAGGCCGGGCCGCGACAAGCGGATCGCGGCGACGTCTTCGGGCGCGACATCGCCCTTGCGGGCGGCGTTTGCCGCCGCCTCGGCGGTTGCATGGTTGAAGTGGCTGCCCGGCACCAGCTTGATCGCCATGTCGGTGACGATATCCCATTCCGCGCCGAGATCCGCGACGATCTCGGCGCTTCTATCGCTGCCGGGCGCACCGTAGGTTTCGCAGAATCCGCCCGGCATTTCGAAAATTCGGTCTTCCGCGGTGAAGCCCTGCGCCGCGGCCATCGCGGCCTCCATCCCGAGCAGGGTCGCAAGGCCGCCGTGGTATTCGCGGGCCACCGTCTCGTTGCCGGCCGCTACCAGCCCGCCGATCGAGGTCGATGCGAGCGCAAGGACGTGGGTCATCCGATCCTTGTCGAGGCCGAGCAGCCGTCCCGTCGCCGCCGCGCCGCTGAAGATAGCGATGAGGCAGGCGTGAAAGCCCCGCTGACGAAATCCCGGCGTGATGGACGCGCCGATCCGTCCCGCCGCTTCATAGCCGAGCACGATCGCCGCCAACACGTCGCGGCCGCCGGCGCCCGTCTTTTCCGCCATGGCAAGCGTGCTGGCCGTCAGCGGCGTCCCCGCATGGGTGATGTTGCGCAGGTCGCTGTCGTCCGATGCGGCGGCATCGCTCGCCACCGCATTCGCGCGTGCCGCGCTGACGGCGGGTAATTTCGCGCCGCCATCGAACCAGATGCTGGCATCTTCCCGACCGCCTCGCTCCCGGGCGAGGTTCCGGATAACCACGGCCGACGAGATGTCCCGGCCGCAGGCCGCGCTCGCCAGCGTGGAGGCGATCACCATCGCCGCGTGATCCATCGTCTGCGCCGGCAGCTCGGCGACATCCGTTTCGGCAACGAAACGCGCCAATGTTTGGGCTACGGTGATGACAGTGTCCTTTCGTTACGCGAATTCACGAGGCCCGCGGTCCGGCCGGCCGCAATGCTACAATCCAAGACCGCCATCGAGCAAAAGCGTCTGTCCCGTCATGTAATCCGATGCGCTGGACGCGAGATAGAGCGCCAGCAATCCGGCCTCACGAAGCTGCCCGACGCGGCCGAGCGGCACGTCGGCTTTCGCCCGCTCCTCGCTCCGCCGCACCCGCGCCTCGCCCCCGGTGACCACGTCGGGAAACAGGCCCGGTGCGATGCAATTCACCTGTACGCCATGGGCCGCCCATTCGAGCGCCTGCGCCCGCGTGAACCCGGACAGCGCGGTCTTGGCGGTGGTGTACAGCACCATGTCGCGACCGCCCTGATGCGCCGTCCAAGAGGAAACATTGATTACCTTGCCCGAACCCCGCGCCAGCATATGCGGACCGACCGCGCGCGTGCTCAGAAGCGCTTCGGTCAGGTTGATGTCCATGATGAAGCGAAGATCGTCCTCGGAAATGGGCGTGCCCGCGTCATCGGCGCCGGGCAGTCCGACGAGCGGCTGACGGATGGAATCGCCCAGCGCATTGACCAGCACATCGATGCGCCCGAACGTCTCGAGAACCCGGTCGACGGCTCCCTGCACGGAATCCGCCTTCGTCATGTCGGCGGTGACAGGCACGACGCGCCGCCCGGTCGCCGATGCAATGTCTTCGGCCACCCCGTTCACATAGGTCGCCGTCAGGGCGTTGATTGCCACGTCGGCGCCGGCTTCCGCCAAGACCTGGGCAATTCCCTTGCCGATTCCGCGGCCGGCCCCCGTGACGAAAACGACCGTGTTCGTGATATCGAATTCCGTCGGGATCATGGTGTGGTCTCCGGAAACGTTGTGTCGGGATGCGTCACATCATTATCAACCGCGCGGCGTTTGCGGCACAAGCGGAAGCCCAGGAACTCCGTGCGGCCGCAGACTACGAGAAAATTCTACGGCCGGCCGACGACCGGCACGGGATAGTAATTTTTTGTTTGTTTCGCTCCCTCCGGGATGGAACCATGCCGGGGTGCCATCGGATCTAATCTTCACAAGCATCGGCTTGCGCAGTCGCAAACGAAAATACTGGAATTGCCAACGTCTACCGGCGTTCGTCGGCAGCACACATGCAATCGCAAGAAAGAGGACCGAATTCATGGATATCGTTCGCTTGATATTTGCCATCCTGCTACCTCCGGTCGGGGTTTTCCTGCAAGTCGGCATCAAGCCGCATTTTTGGCTCAATATCCTGCTCACGATCCTCGGCTATATCCCGGGAATCGTACACGCGGTCTGGATTATCGCCAGACGGTAGGCCTCCCGCCGCGCATCGGCAACACTTGAGAGGAACCATTGCGATGAGCGCCTACCGCCCGGTCATCATGGGAACGCGCCATGCGGTTGCCGCGGGTCACTACCTGGCCGCGGAAGCCGGGTTCGACGTGCTCAATTCCGGCGGCAACGCCATCGACGCGGGCGTGGCGGCCGGGCTGGCGATCGGCGTCGTGCAAAGCGACATCGTCAATGTGGCGGGCGTGGCGCCGATCCTTCTGTGGATCGCCGAAGAGCAACGAGTCATCAACATCGACGGCCTCGGCACATGGCCGAGCGCCTTGCCCCCGGATTACTTTCAGCGCACCCATGGCGGCGCCATTCCCGAAGGCATTCTCCGCACCGTGATGCCGGCGGCGCCTGCGGCGTGGCTCTGGGCGCTCGAACGTTACGGCACGATGAGTTTTGCGGAGGTGGCGCGCTATGCGATCCGCTTCGCACGGGACGGTTTTCCGATGTATCCGCTGTTACAGGAAAACATCGCCATCGACGAAGAAAAATATCGCCGCTGGCCGTCCAGCGCCGAGGTTTATCTTCCCGGCGGCCGGGTCCCGGAGGTGGGCGACGTGTTCGTGCAAGTGGAACTCGCAAAATCGTTGCAGTATATGGCCGACGAAGAAAGCCGCGCAGCCGGCAGCCGCGAAGACGGTATCCGGGTGGCGCGCGACGCCTTCTACACGGGCGATATCGCCCGGCACATCGCGCAATACCATGCGGACAATGGCGGCTTCGTCACCTATGAGGACCTGGCGCGCTATGAGGTGAAGGTCGAGCCGACCGTGGCGACCCGTTTCGGCGATATCGAACTGCATTGCTGCGGTCCCTGGTCGCAAGGCCCGCTGCTGTCGCAAACGCTCCGCCTTCTCGAGAACCACGACCTGGCATCGCTCGGCCAGAACAGTCCGGCCTATATTCACCTGCTGACCGAAGCGCTGAAACTCTCCTGCGCCGACCGGGAACGCTACTACGGCGATCCGAATTTCGTGGATGTCCCGATGACGGCGTTGCTGTCGGACAACTACACGGAACTGCGGCGCGCGCTCATTCGCGACGGCGAAGCCTGGCCGAAATTGCCGCCGCCGGGCGACCCGAGAACGGGCGACGCCACGGCAATGCCGGGTCCCGCGATCCCCCCGCCCGCGACGCTACCGACGGACATCCGCGAACCCGCCACGCTGGATACGTCCTATGTCTGCGCCGTTGATTCGCAGGGCAACGCCCTGTCCGCGACACCGAGCGACGTGTCGCGTTCGACGCCGGTCATTCCGGGAACCGGGCTTTGCCCGTCGTCGCGCGGATCGCAATCCTGGGGCGACCCGGCGCACCCCTCTTCCGCAAAAGCGGGAAAGCGGCCGCGCCTCACCCCGAATCCGGCCATGGCGCTGAAGAACGGCAAGCCCTACCTCATGTTCGGTACGCCCGGCGGCGACGTTCAATCGCAGGCGATGCTGCAGGTACTGCTCAATCTGACAGTGTTCGACATGGACATTCAGGCCGCCATCGAGGCGCCCCGCTTCGCGACTTTCAGCTTCCCGTCTTCGTTCGAGCCGCACAGCTACTTCCCGGGCCGTCTCAATCTGGAAGGGCGAATCGCCCGGGAAACCGGCGACGCGCTGGCCGCTCTCGGCCACAAGGTCGACTGGTGGCCGGATATGATCTGGCGGGCC
Source organism: Alphaproteobacteria bacterium (assembly GCA_041557595.1). Classification (GTDB taxonomy): domain Bacteria; phylum Pseudomonadota; class Alphaproteobacteria; order UBA8366; family UBA8366; genus JAOTYV01. The sequence continues at coordinate 19,269 of JBFFGE010000015.1, read as the reverse complement.
GCCGCCGTCTGCGCCATTTGCGTCGACGAGGAAAAGAAGGTGCTCCATGCCGGCGCGGATCCCCGTCGGCCGGCCTATGCGCTCGGATGGTAGGCGGACATCGCCGCCGTTAAAGGTAGTGTTTCAGGAATTCCGCCTGCGTCTCGAACGCCTCCGGACCGTTATCCGAGTGCATGCCGGGATAGGCATGCAGCCGCTTATCCGTCGATCCCAGCCGGTCGTACAGATCGAATTGGCCGTCGCGGTCGAACCGCTCGTCGTCCCATTGCAGGTTGAACAGGATCGGTTGCGTCACCATCGGCGCATACTGTTCAAAATAGGGCGCGATCCCGCTGCGGCTCGGGCTCATACCCGTCATCCCCGCCTTGCCGAGAACGGCCACCCGGATGCGCGCCTCGCTGGCAACGACGGGAATCCCGAACATCGTGCCCATAGACTGGCCCCAATAGCCGATGCGCGCGGGATCGACGGGATCGAGCGCGATCAGGGCGTCGAGCACCGCCTGCCAATCGTCGATCATGTCCTGAACCGGGTTCTCCCGCGCCCATAACGCGCGGTACTCGGGATCATTGCTGTTCGTGACAGGACCACGGTCGCCGTGCACCGGCCCGTCGATCGACGCCGCGCACCAGCCATAGGTGCCGCTAAACAACCGCCCCAACATGGTCATGCGGTCGTTGCGCTTGTGGCCGCTGCCGCCATGACCGAGCAGGACCAGCGGCACCGATCCCTGGGCTGCCTCCGGCCGCCAAAAGACCCCGGGGATCGCTTCCGCGCCCCGCTCGACGGTAAACCCGCGTTCGAGAACGCCGTCGCCGCCGTGTTCGCTTTCCGTCCATTCAATCATTCCCGCTGCGGTCCTTTCGTGCCGGGGTGGTTCGACCCGACAATAGGCGGTTGAGGCGTGTCGGCAAACCCGGCATGATCCCGTTAACCCCAAGATATGGGCAAAATTCCGCCCGGAAGAGGAGTGTCGAAATCCGATGCCGATAATCGATGAAATTGCCGCCTTTCAGGACGACATGACCGCGTGGCGGCGCGACATTCACGCTCATCCGGAACTGGGTTTCGAGGAGAACCGCACCGCCGATATCGTCGCCGGCAAGCTGGAGGAGTTCGGACTGGAGGTTCATCGCGGCCTCGCCACCACCGGCGTCGTCGGCTCGCTCCGCGTCGGCAACGGCCCGAAGACCATCGGGCTGCGCGCCGACATGGACGCGTTGCCGATCGTCGAGGGCAATACCTTCGACTACAAGTCCCGGCATGACGGCAAGATGCATGCGTGCGGCCATGACGGTCATACCACCATGCTATTGGGGGCTGCGCGCTATTTGTCGGAGACGCGAAATTTCAACGGCTGTGTTCACTTCATCTTCCAGCCCGCCGAAGAAGGGCTCGGCGGCGCCAAGGCGATGGTCGAGGAAGGGCTGTTCGAGCAGTTTCCGATGGAAGCGGTGTTCGGCATGCACAACAGTCCCGGCCGCCCGGTCGGCAGCTTCGCGATCCGTCCCGGCCCGATGATGGCGGGCGGCGCGTTTTTCGATATTCGCATCACCGGCAACGGCGCCCATGCGGCACGGCCGGAATCGGGCACCGACCCGGTCGTCATCGCAGCGCAAATGACCATGGCGTTGCAAACCATCGTTTCCCGCAACGCCAACCCGATCGACACGGTCGTCCTCAGCATCACTCAGATCCACGGCGGCGACGCCTATAACGTGATCCCGCACACCGCAAGCCTCAGCGGCACCGTCCGGGTTTTCCGGCGCGAGACCATGCAGCTGGTCGAGGACCGTATGCGCGCGCTGACCGCCGGCATTGCCGAAGGATTCGGCGCGACCGTCGACGTCGATTTCCGCGAGGTCTTCCTGCCGCTGGTCAACGCCGCGGACGAGACGGAATTCGCCGCCGATATCGCCGCCAGTGTCGTCGGCGACGAGAACGTCAACCGCAATCGTTCGCTGATCATGGCGTCGGAGGATTTCAGCTACATGCTCGACGCCTGCCCCGGCGCCTATATCAATATCGGCAACGGCGACGGCGCGGACGCCTGCCAGGTGCACAATCCCGGCTACGACTTCAACGACGACATCCTCACCCTCGGCGCGAGCTACTGGTCGCGCCTGGTCGAAACCCGGCTGCAAAAGGAAACACTGTAGGGCGCACCGATGATCCGGCCATTGCGGTCGACGGCCGAGATCTGCCGAGCGAAGCGCGACCGCATCGGGGAATGCCGAGCGACGTTATGAACCGCCAGGACATTGCATGAACAGCCCCTACTTCCTGTGTCGTGATCACGGCGTCTATATCGACGCAGGCTACCGTTGGGCCTACTGGCAGTTGGAACATACCGGCCTCGTTACCATGAGCACGCGGGTCGACTTGGCGGCGGTGCTGTCCGCCACGTCCTATTGGCAGCCATCGGCTGACGAGCAATCAACATATCTGAGCGATCTGCTGCCGCGGATTCGCAGATTTCTCGACCTGCATGCGGGCCACGACCTCGTTTATGTGGACGAACAATGGCTCTCCGAAATGTGGGAGCTGGGCTACGACTATAAGGAGCAGGAACAGTGACGGCTTTTGACGCTCGGCTGCAATCCGCCTGCAAATGGAAACACTGTAGGACGCCGAGCCCGCCCGGGAACCGTCAGTGGCGCGATCCATCCGCGTTCGGCAGCAATCTTTGCAGTTTCTTCGAGACGGTTTCCCGCGCACCTTTCCTCAGGAAATTACTAGGGACATGCCGCAGGAACGCCTCCCATTTATAACCTTCTCTCTTTCGGTGCTCCGAACGGACATAGTTCAATAGCTCGGCGGCGCTTTCTCCATTGAATGCCCAAAGTATCTTCCCCCTGTACTCGACCTGGAAATACGCTTCCTCCGGCCATCGAAGAGTATGCCTTTTTCGATAGCCGCATGCGCCGCACGCGACCGCCCCGATATCCAAATCATGGCTGCGGTACAAATACTCGCCATGATCCCAGTCTTCCGGGCGGTAACCGTCGGGCAAATCCCTGATGGTTCCTGAAGTATGTCCGCTCAGCCCATGATAGAAGATGGCGCCGTGCCAGCGGCTGCCGGCGCTGTCTTGGAATAGACGATACTCGAAGGCTTCGCTTCTCTGGAAATACGCCACGTCTTTTGCCAGTCGGATCCTAACGACCTCGGCGAACTCAAAGGCGGCACGCGCATCGCAACCCGGACACCTGACATCAACGCGATGGGGCATGGGATTCCAATCATAGGGTCCGGTCACCGGGCGCACTCCAACATGGTCTTGACCATCTCGAGTTTAGCAATCCGTTCATGCGCCGGTTCCGCGGCCGCGTCCAAATAAACATACCGACCGACGCTTCCGTTCAGAAGAGCGACCGCAGCAGCGACGCTCGGTCGGCGTCGGCGTAGACGTCACGCGCCTTGCGCTGCAGACGCCGCTGCTCCAGCTCGCTGCGGTACGGATCGTTGGAACGGGAAGAGATCATATCGCTTTCGAGGATCTGCCACGCCTCGCGCCGCGGCAGGGCTTGCGGCTTGCCGCATAGCGGATATCCGTATTCACGAAGCAGCTCTGCGATAGCGCCCTCCAGAACACGGACGTCGCGTTCGGGCAGGCGCCGCTTATAGAGCTCGCAGTATTCCGTCGTTATCGGCCGGCCGGTGCTGCCGTGTTGCGCATTGGCGGCCCAGGCCTTGGTGCTGTTGCTTTCGTGGTGGCGCAGCATTGCGGAGTCGAATTCCTCGCCGAGGAATTCGCAGAGCGCGCTCAATTCGGCCTTGGGATCGGCGCAGAGCGCTTCGTATTTGATCTCATATCGGTCGGCCGGGTCCAGACGGGTGAAACTGTCGCGAATCGCGGTCACGTAATGCTGCCAATACTGCGCCCCCATCAGGACCGAACAAGGCCGCATCGACACCGACTGGCTGATGTCAATCGCCATATCGCGGCCGTCGCGGACAATGTGGATGAACTGCGCGTCGGGAAAATCGGCTTTGATTTCGTCGATCCAATAACTGTTGCGGGGCGATTTTTCGCCCCACCGGGATTTGCCCTTGGCCGACGCGTCCCTGACATGAAGATATTCATACACCGCCTTGAAGGAGCGCGCGGGGCACGCCGCGACGACCTCGTCCACCGCAAACTCGACAGGCCACCGCCCGATGGTCGGCATCTCGATCATATCGCGCACCAGCTCGCGGAAATTCGACTCCCGTCCCAGGTCGCCGAAGCTGTACAGATACGGCCGGATGTATTCGTAGAGCCACGCCGGTGAAGGAATCGCGATGTTGGGATGCGCATCCAGGATCAGCCGCAGCAATGTCGACCCGGAGCGGGGTGCGCTGACGATGAAGATCGGTTTGACGAATGCCATGGTTCTGCCCCCTTCGCCGGGAAAATTGCAATCGGCCAACTTGGTTTCGCCGGACGGTTCGTGTTCCCGCAGCCAGGACGATCCTATTTCGGATCGGAAACGCCGATTCAATTAATCATCGGCCTGTATTGGATCCAAAGCGTATAGTGACGTTTGTCCTGAGGCAAAATCAGGATGTAACGCTCTTATGCTGCAGCGGGTAGAAACGAAGCTCCGGGGATGTCGGCGACGTGAAGTCTCCTTGCGTAAGCCTCTACGAGAGTGTCGGAACCGGCGTGATCATCGAACACCCGACCGGCGTGACATATTCCAACCAAGCCGGTGGGACCTCATGTCTTCATCCATCGATCGAAGGCGCGTTCGTCCCGTTCGGCAACGACGTGCGGGAGGAGGACTCTGGATTTCTCAGTCCCGAAAACGACCTATCGGATTATTTCGAAGGCCCGAAATACGAAGGTACGGGTGCGAACTCGGGCCTCGATGAAGACGACGCCGACTTTATCGATGGCATACTTGAAAATGCGCTTGTGAGCCAATGGATCAGAGTTGACCGCAGCCGACTGAAAGAGTCTTGCGAAGCTTGGGTGTTCATAACGGTCTTGGGTGACGATCGTAATGACCATGCCGGCATCAGCACAGGGTTCGGCCCCTACCCGAAGAGCGGTGTCCTTACCTGGCGCAACTCCGACTAAATCAATCTGCCTATCATTGGACTCAATTAAAGGCAGGTTGATCGATTCCATAACGCAAGAGCAGCTTATGTGCGTCCAAATGGGCGCACGCTGCTCCAGCGGTGCGAGCTAACGGTCGCGCCTCGTCGAGACCCACCAGCAGAAGAAAGCGCTATAGTGTGTAGGCGGTTGTCTTCGGTGGCCGCCACGGATCGGATATCTTGCCTCGAGGCACTCGTCAAACGGCAAAACCGGTCTAAACTACCGCGCACAAAGAACCGCGGCGGCAGGTCACCATGGTCGAAGACAACTGCGTCGCGGCGAGGATGATCACATGGATGGCCTGACCGAACAAATTGCGGCGTATGCTCACGACGCAACCTTCGATTCCTTTCCCGAGGAAATCATCTCCGGCGCCCGCCAGCGATTGCTCGATTCGATAGGATGCGCCCTTGGCGGCAGCGCTTCGGAACCGGTGGCCATCGCCCGCGGACTGACGATCGGCGGCGCTCCCGACGTTTATGCGGGCCGTGTCCTCGGCTCGAAAATCAGGGCATCCGGTGAAGCCGCCACCTTCGTCAACACGACGATGATCCGATATCTCGACTTCAACGACGGCCACCATGCGGGCCATCCCAGCGACATGATCGGCGCGCTGCTGGCTCTCGCCGAGGCGGCCGGCGCCGACGGCGCGCGGCTGCTCAGCAGCATCGTCGTCGCCTATGAGGTCGGATTGCGGATGGTGCGGACGACAGAGATGCGCGAGAAAGGTTGGGATCAGGGATTTGCGATCGGCGTGGGAACGGCAGCCGCGGTCGGCCACCTGCTCGGCATTCCCGCCGATCGGATTGCCCATGCGGTCGCCATCACTGCGGTGGCCAACGTTCCGATGCGGGCCACACGCGCCGGGAAACTGTCGCACTGGAAAGGGGCCGCCACGGCCTTTGCCTGCCGCAATGCGGTCTTCGCCACGCTACTGGCGGCCGAAGGCATGACCGGGCCGGACAAACCGTTCGAGGGGCGGCACGGGTTGTGGGAACAGATTACCGGTTCCTTCGAACTGACACCGTTCCCGACCGAGGGCGGCGGTTACGTCTTGCCGGCCAGCAAGCTCAAATACTGGCCGGTCGAAGGCAACACGCTGACCGCCGTTTGGGCCGCCTTGGAGTTGCGCGAAAAGATGAAGCTCGACGATATCGCCGCCATCGATATCGATACCTATTGGTCCGCGTGGCACGAAACGGCGAGCGAACCGGAAAAATGGGATCCGAAGAACCGGGAAACCGCCGACCACAGCATGCCCTACATCTTCGCGCGAACCTTCGTGGACGGAACCATTACGGTGAATTCCTTCGATCCCGAGCCCATCGCCGACCCGGTACTGCGGCCGCTGATGCAAAAGATCAAGGTACGTAATTCCGCGGAAGTCGAAGCGATCTACAAGGCGACCTACCCCTTCACGTATTTCTTGCGCGCGACGGTCACCGGTCAAAACGGCGAGCAGACGGTTATTGAAATCAAGAACCCTCGGGGCACGACGCAAAACCCGATGGATGACGGCGAAGTGGCGGAAAAATTCCGCCTCCTCGCGGAACCGGCGCTCGGAGTCGAGCGCGCCGCCGAAGCGGCGCAGGCCTGGAGTCGCATCGATACGAACGACCTCTCCGTCGCCTTCGATTTGTTGGAATTGCCGGCCTGACCATAGGCAACCGACCGGTCAGGACGGGTATGCAGGCTGCGTTGGACACCGCCCTCGCCCGTCCATAGACTTTCTCCACCCTGTGCCCGCGTAACCGTGACGGAATTGCGCAGCCTGCACCCAAACACTGGAGTATTCGGATGAAAATCGACGGTCAATGTCACTGCGGCCGCGTCCGCTATTCCGCCACGGTCGACCCAGATAACGCCAGCGTGTGCCACTGTACGGATTGCCAGGCGATCTCCGGCAGCGCCTTTCGCACCACGCTTCGGGTGCCCGACACCGACCTCGAAATGACCGGTGAAACCAAGAGTTACATGAAAATCGCGGCCAGCGGCAATGAGCGCATGCTGGTGTTCTGCCCGAATTGCGGAACCCAGATGTACGGAACGATGGCCGGCGACGGTCCTAAGCTCATCAGCCTTCGGCTCGGCACCGCCAATCAGCGCGCGCAGCTTCCGCCCAAACGTCAAATCTGGTGCAATTCGGCGATGCCCTGGGTGAACGACCTCGCCTCCGTGCCGAAATCCGCGGAGCAGGATTGAAGCCGCAGGAGGTTTCTACCACCCCTAAAGCGAGATCACGGGAGACCGGACATGAAACTCGGTGCGTTCTCACTCAGCCTCAACGTTCAGGACATTGCGGCGTCGCAGGCCTTCTACGGCAAGCTGGGATTCGAAACCGTCGGCGGCGACGCGGCACAGGGTTGGCTGATCCTGCGCAACGATGCGTGTACGCTCGGCCTGTTCAAGGGGATGATCGAGAAAAACACCCTGACCTTCAACCCCGGTTGGGACCAGCAGGCCAATCCGCTGAAGGCGTTTCAGGACGTTCGCGAACTGCAAGCGCTGCTGAAATCGGAGGGCATCGATTTCGCCAGCGAAGCCGATGAAGACAGCATCGGCCCGGCCAGTTTCGTCCTCATCGACCCGGATGGAAACCCCATCCTGGTCGATCAGCATGTTTGAATAACACGGACGAACCGGCCGCACCCATCGATTCCCGGCGGCGTTATCGTCCCTGAAATTTGGGCTCGCGTTTTTCGACGAAGGCGCGCGGTCCCTCTTTCGCATCGTCGGTCTGCCCGACCACCCAACGGAGCGCGCCGCCCAGCCGCATCGACTGATCGAAGGTTTCGTCCATCGCCGCCAGCGCCACTTCTTTTGCGGCCCGGACCGCAAGCGGCGCATGACCGGCGATGCGCGTCGCAATCTGCATGGCCGTCGGCATCAGTTCTTCGGCCATTACCACCCGGCTGACGATCCCGGCGCGCAACGCCGTCTCCGCATCGATCCGGTCGCCGGTGAGGATGAGTTCCATTGCGATCGATTGCGGAATGCTCCGGGCCAGGCGCTGCGGGCCGCCGCCGCCCGGGAAAAACCCGCGGGTGATTTCCGGAAGGCCGAACTGCGCACCGGTCGAGCACACCCGGATATCGGCGACCAATGCCAGTTCCATACCGCCCGCCAGACAGTATCCGTCGATCGCCGCGATGAGCGGCTTCTCGAACTTCATGGTCGACCATCGGGCGGCGATATCCGCCTCGATCACCGCCGACGGCGCATTGTCCAGGTTCCGCGCGCCCCCGCCCGACGCACGCTCCTTGAGGTCGGCGCCCGCGCTGAAGGTTCCCCCGGCGCCCGTCAGAACCGCGGCGCGAATCTCGCCATCGTCGCGAACCCGCTGCAGGTACTCCATCAGCGTACGGCCCATCTCTTGATTGATGGCGTTGCGCTGCGCCGGCCGGTTCAGCGTGATGACGGCTACGCGGTCGACAAGTTCGAACAATGCGGTATCGCTACTCACACACTTTCTCCTTCTTGGATCGTCAGGACGGGGACGTCTTTCGGCCGCGCCGGTCCGCTAGCGTATCGAATTCATTGTGCCGCTGTCTAATTCAACGCATCTGTCGCGAGGTTGCGGATTGTGCTGACCCCCGATCATTCGGGGTCGGTTGCGCGTTACCGGAGCCGATGCCATCATCGACCAGGTTCGGAGAACTTCCGGATCGTGGTGCCACTCGACATTCCTTCCACAACCTGCCGGAGAGGTATTGAGCGTGTCATTGCTGGCGGGATTCCGCGTGGTGCAACTCGGCCCCGGCACAGCGGCGGCCGTCTGTGGACGTCTCTTCGCCGACACCGGCGCCATGGTCGCGGCGATCGGCGCACGCGTATCGACGCCCCTGGAGAGGTATCTCAACAACGGCAAGACAATGATTGCCGACGCCTCGGAAACACAGGCGGCGCTCACCGACGCTGACCTGATCGTCGTTCAGGGATCGCCCGCCGAACTCCAGGCCCGGCAGCAGGATGCCGATCGTCTTCGCCGCCGGAACAAGACCGCGGCAATCGTCTGCATCTCTAATTTCGGGCAGACCGGCCCCAAGGCCGACGACCCCGCGACCGATCTGACGCTGTTTTGCGCCAGCGGCCTCGCGCGTTTGCTGACCGGACAGGTGGACGACCTCGCGGAGCCGCCGATCCGTCCGGTCGGCGAACAATCGGCCTTTATCGGCGGGATCGCCGCGGCCTGTGCCGGCATGCACGCGGCGCTCTCGCCGCAGGGCGGCGCAGTCATCGATCTGTCGATTCAGGAGGCGATTGCGACTCTGGCCGTCGGCGAATTGACGCGGTGCGGCCTCACGGGAAAGAGCTGGTCGCGCAAGCGTCTCTCCGACGGCAATGGTGCGACGGTCACGATCCTCCCCGCCTCGGACGGTTACGTCGCAATTTCGCCGCGCGAGGAGCGCCAGTGGACCGCCTGGCTGGAAGCCACGGGATCGCCGGATTGGGGGACCGATCCACGCTTCGCCCGCAAACCGGACCGGGTGGAGAATTGGGACGCCCTCCATGCGCTGATGTCCGACTGGAGCCGCCGCCACACCAAGCAGCAGATCGCCGATCTCGCGCAAGCCGCCCATGTGCCGGGCTTCCCGCTACGCGAGTTGGCGGAACACCTCACCTCGCCGCAACTCGAGCACCGCGGCTTCTATCAGTCGCTCGACATCGGTGGGCGAAAAATCAAAGCGCCCGGCCCTCCGTTCGGATTGACTTATAGCGATGGCGAATCGACGCCGAGCGACTGGCACAAGTCTGTTGGCCGGGCGGGCCCGCTGCCGCTTTCGGGCATCCGGGTTCTAGATTTCAGCTGGGTGATCGCCGGGCCGACCGCGACCCGGTATCTCGCCGCGATGGGGGCCGAGGTCATCAAGGTCGAAGCGCCGGGCCGCGGCGATCCCGGGCGCGCATCGGACCTGCACACCGTCCTCGGCCAGGCCAAGAAAGCCATCGTGCTCGACCTGAAGAACAAGGACGCGGCCGACATTGCGCGGGCGCTCGCCGCCAAATCCGATATTCTGATCGAAAATTTCGCCACGGGTGCCATGGAACGGCTGGGCCTTGGCGCAGATGATTTGATGCCCGTGAACCCGAGTTTGATCTATCTCTCGGCCTCCGGGCTTGGCAGGACGGGACCCGAGGCAAAAGCGGTCGCCTATGGGACATTGTTGCAGAGCTATGCCGGGTTTGCGGGTCTCAACCGCCACCCGGACAGGCCGCCAAGGGTTGGTTTCGCCTGGCTCGACCCGATGTGCGGCCTGATGCTGCCCTTCGTCGCGGCCGCCGCAATCTGGCGGCAACGAAAACCCGGCGGCGAAGGCGTCCGTGTCGACTTGTCGATGATCGAAGCGCTGCTCTGGACGCTCGCGAAACCGCTTCTGGCGGCCCAACTGGACGTGCCGCCGAAGCCGGTCGGTAACGCGTCCGACGAATTTACCCCGCATGGCGTGTATCGGTGTGAGGGCGAAGATAATTGGATCGGCATCGCGGTCACGAACGAATCCGAATGGCAAAGCCTCTGCGCGATCGTCCCCGCATTGTCTGCGCTTGCGGCGCTCGGCGCCCAAGAACGGTCCGGGCTGCGCGACGAGATCGACAGTAACCTGACGGACTGGGCAAACGGGATACAGGCGCCAAGCGCCGAAGCGGCTTTGCTGAAGGCCGGCATTCCGTCGGCGGCGGTCGCCGCCTCGACCGACCTTGTCCAGGACCCTCATTTGCAAGCGCGCGATTTCTGGGACGCACATGGTTCGCACGTCTTGCCCGGCTTGCCCTGGCGCGCAAGTTTCGGCCGACAAACGGGACCGGCACCGGCATTGGGCGCGGAAACCGAGGCGGTACTCCGGGAGGTGCTCGGCTTAACCGGCGAGCACATTGCCGGATTGCGCAAATCCGGCGCGCTGGGATAGCCGGAACGAGCGCGTCCCGTCAGTAATCGCCGCTGCGATAGGCTTCGTCGAGACGCCGCGCCTCTTCCTCCGTCAACGCCTCCCATCCCTCGCCGCGCCGCCGCAGGGTGCCGGTGAATTTAGGCGGCCGCTTTTCGTTGAACGCCTGGCGGCCTTCTTCGCCGTCGGTGGTCGTCTGGATCAGCAGCGAGTTGATCAGGTTCTGGACATGCCAGGCCTGATCCGTCGGCAGGTCGCCGAACCGGACCACGAACTCCTTCATCATGCGAACGGCGACCGGCGGCAGCGTGACGATGTGCCGCGCCATCTTTTCCGCCCTCTCCATCAGCTCCGCATGGGGCACCACCTCGTTGATCAACCCGATATGCAGGGCTTCTTCCGCACCGAAGGGCTCGTCGGTCAGCAGGATCTTCATCGCATCGATATAGCGCAACTGGTGGATCAGGAGGCTCGCGCCCGGCCCGTTGCCGAGCCAGCCCTGGGTGAGCAGCGCGAATTTGAAGCGCGCATGCTCGGCGCTGGCGATGCGGATGTCGGTGGAGGCGAGCAGCATGTAGAGCCCCGCCCCGGCGGCCCAGCCGTTCACCGCCGCGATAACCGGCTTCCAGACGCGCGGATAGTGATCGCCCATCCGGCCGTCGACGCCCGTCTTCTGGCCATGCACCGTGCCCGCGAGCGGCCAGTATATCTTTTGGGTGCGGAGATATTCGCGGTCCTCCGCGGTAAGGTCGGGACGCGGCGCGAGATTGTGGCCGCCGCAGAAATGCCGATCGCCCACGCCGGTGACGATGCCGCAGCGAATATCGCGATCCTCCCACATGTCGATCCAGGCTTCGGAAATCTCGTCCGAAGTCGCCTTGTCGAGGATATTCGCCTTGTCGGGATTGTTGAACGTGATGTAGGCGACGCCGTCACGCTTTTCGTAATCGATAGCCAAGTCGATATCCTCCCTTGGACTGCAGATTGGACCGTCGCGGGATCGCGCCGATTGCCGGAGGCTTATTCAACACCCGGCGATACGGTTTGGCTATGAGGCTGCGTGACGAAATTTGGGACCACTCAGCGCCCTAATCGTAAAATTCTTCCGCCGTCTTAAACGCCGACCACTGCGCAAGATCATGGCCGCACACGACCGTTGTCCCGGATTTCTCGATCCCTCTGATCTTGGCGATCGAATTCGTATGCAGGTCCCGGTTCCAGGTGTTTTTCGGAATCATCCCCAAATCCAGGTTTTCCCTGATCGCTACCGCGTCGGATGCCAGCAGGTACGACCCGCTGTTGGGCAAGCCGGCAAGCAGGCCGGTGAGGCCCGGCGTATGACCGGGGAGCGGCAATAGCACGAGGCGTCCGTCATCGAAGATATCGACCTCATCTTCGATTTCGACGATCGGCATCGGTTGCTTCCAGTCGGCCTGAAAATATCCCTTTCCCTCGCGGTCCGGATCCCGCGCGACTGCCAGTTCATCCGCATGAACGTAGATCGTCGCCCTGGAAAAAAATTCATTGCAGCCGCAGTGGTCGCAATGCAAATGGGAGTTCACCACGATATCGATGTCGGCGGGCGTCAGGTTTACCCGGCGAAGCTCCCGAACGACGTTGTCATCGCCGCCCATGGTCGGAACCACGGCCCGCGCCATCTTTCCCCATCGTTCCTTCGGATTTTCGGCGACGCTCGGGTGACACCCGGTATCGAACAGGACATTGCCGTGCGGGTGGCGAAACAGGAAACAGGAGACCGGAAGGTCGATGACTTCCTCGCGCGGCGTGTCGGGCACATAGACGTGCTTTCTCATCTGCACACGGCCACCGGAAAGAATATGCATCTTCACGGGACGGTCCCTTCCTTTGGCGGATATCCGCGAATTTCAGCAGCGGCGTACACCCGCCTTAATACGCGTCAGCGTCCGAAAGCATAGCCCTGCGTAAAGCGGGCAGTGGCCGCGGCCTTGAGCAGATCGCCGTCGCGCGCCACGGCGCACATGCGGCCCTGCGACCAGTCGTCGCCGACGGCGACATCGTGTCCCCGCTTGCGGAGATCCTCGACAGTCGCATCCGCGAACCGCCCCTCCACCGTTAGCGAGCGCAGTTCGGCGCGCTTCGGATAGAACGAGCCCGGAAAATGCGAGGTGTTGAAGGTCGGCGCGTCGACCGCCTGTTGCAGGTTCTGGCCGTGATGCACATGGCGCAGGAAGAATTGCAGCGCCCACTGATCCTGCCGGTCCGCACCAGGCGTACCGAACGCCATATAGGGTTTGCCGTTGCGCGTCGCGAAGCCGGGGCTCAGCGTCGTGCGCGGCCGCTTGCCGGGCGCGATCCCGCCGGGCGTGCCTTCTTCCAACGTGAAGATCTGTCCGCGGTTGGACAGCGCGAAGCCGAGATCGGGGATCGTCGGCGAACTGCGCAACCAGCCGCCGCTCGGCGTGATCGACACCATATTGCCGAACCGGTCGGCGACATCGAGATGCACCGTGTCGCCGGAGGCGATGGACACGGCCGCCTCCGGTGCGGCCAACGGCATCGGTGTGCCATCGTCCGCGAGGGAAATGCGTTGTCCGTCCGCAAGCCCGTAGACCACCGGCCCGCCATAGCCGGGAATCGCGCCGGGGCGAATGGCATCCGAGGCGGTGTCGCCGATCAGCGCGCGACGGGCCGCATTGTAGTCTTCTGACAGAAGCACATCGATCGGCACCTCGACGAAATCCGGGTCGCCATAGAATTTCTCGCGGTCGGCGAAGGCGAGCATGGTGCATTCGGCGACAGTGTGCACGAATTCCGCGCCGTTCGGATCCATCGCGTCCAGATCGAAGCCGCGCAGCAGTGCGAGCTGCTGCAGGAACGCCGGCCCCTGGCTCCACGGCCCGCATTTGAAAACCGTGTAGTCGCCGTAATCGAGCGACAGCGGTGTCTCGACGCTTGCCGTCCAACGGGCCAGATCGTCGCCGGACAGGAAGCCGCAATGCCGTTCGCCCGACGTGTCGAGAAATTCGTTGTCGCGGCAAAAGCGGTCGACCGCCTCGGCGACGAAGCCCCGATAAAACGCGTGGCGCGCGGCTTCGATCTGTTCCTCGCGTCCCCCGCCCGCCGCTTCCGCCTCATCCAGAATCCGCTCGAAGGTATCCGCCAGGACCGGGTTCGAGAACAGCTGGTTCGGTTCGGGGACTTTGCCGCCGGGGCAATAGACTGCGGCCGAACTCGGCCAGTGGTCGACGAACAATTCCTTCAGCGCGTCGATCGTCGCCACCACCCGGGCGGTGATGGGATAGCCGTTGCGCGCGTGACCGATGGCGGGTTCGAGCACGTCCCGGACCCGCAGCGTTCCCCAATCCCGCAGCAGGAGCATGAACGCATTGAACGCGCCGGGCACGACGAGCGGCAGCAGCCCCGCACCGGGCACGATGTCGAGCCCGAGATCGCGAAACGCGCCGACCGTCGCCGTTGCCGGCGCGACGCCCTGGCCGCAGATCGCCGACACCTGCTCCGTCCTGGCGTCATACAAAATGATCGGCGCGTCGCCTGCCGGCCCCGCCATGGTCGGCTCGACGACTTGCAGCGTAAAGCCGACGGCAATGGCGGCGTCGAAAGCGTTGCCGCCTTTCTCCAGGATCGTCATGCCGGCCGCGGTCCCGAACCAGTGCGTGGACGCCACCATGCCGAACGTGCCGCAGAGTTCCGGACGCGTGGTGAAAGGCGGTTCGCCCGGCAGCACACGGCTCGGCGGGGTGCCGCTGCCGCGAAACAGGCGTTCGATGTCTTGCGCGTTCATGGTCCGTCACCCCGAGTTGCGAAAAGCGTTGCCGGCAACGTCGGCGGGCCGCCGGCGCGGATCGACCCTTAACGGATAAAGCGTTTCACGTAATCCGCGCCGAGGCCGACCTCTTCATAGTGGTTCCGCGCCGCTTCCACGCGTGTGAACACGTCGGTCGAGCCGATGGTCTTGCCCTCCTCGTCGCAATACAACAGCGCGCCGGAATTGTGGAACAGGGTGAGCATGGTGTCGCCTTCGTCCACCACCAGGGTGTGCACGTCGCCTGGCGGCTCGAACAGGTAGCTGCCGGCGGTGGCGACCCAGTCGCGCTCGAGATAGCGCCAGCGGCCTTCCAGGACGAAGCCATGCACCGGCGCCGGATGGCGATGGCGCGAGATGATACCGGGCTGGGTTACCTTGGTCAGATGTACCCAATAGCCCTGGCTGACGTTCAAACAGAGCGGCCGGGACCAACGGCCGGGTCCATTCGGCACCCAGATCCGCTCATCCTCCGGCTCGCGGCCATCCTTCCAGAAAAGCTCGTCCAGCATGTCCTGCGGCGCGAGCGGGGAATAACGGGTCTCGATCGTATCGGGCATTCGGCTCACCTCAATTTATTCCATCCACTGTCGAGTATACGGAGTGCGCGTCAACGCCGACACCCCGTCGCTGCACGATTCTTGCCCTGCGGAATACGGCGTTTGTCATCCCGGCGGACCGATGCATTCATGCGACCTGCCGACCGACTAGGGTGGGAAACGATGCGGAATGGAACGGTTTGAGCCGCGCCCGGTCGACCCCTCCATCGGAATACACACCTGAATTTGGGCAAAGGTCTCGCCAGCGTCCGCCTGTGATGCGGCGGAATTGCCTGGCCGCGGTCAAACCCATCCGGTACAGGGAAACGCCCCCAAAATGGCAAGCGAGAGCCTTGCCCGACGGCGGCGCCTCCGATTCTGTAATCGATGTGTTGACGCGGCCCAGTTTTTATATAGCAATATTGTTATGGAAGAAATTCGTTATACACAGACGCAGCCGGATCTCGACGCCGTCTTCGCGGCGCTTGCCGATCCGACGCGCCGGGCAATCCTCGCGCGGCTTGCGGATGGCGAGGCTTCGGTCAACGAGATCGCCGCCCCCTTCGCAATGAGCCAACCGGCGGTCTCGCGGCACCTGAAAGTGCTCGAACGCGCCGGTTTGATCGAACGGGATATCGACCGGCAGCGCCGCCCCGCCCGCCTGAACGCCCGATCCATGGCCGCCGCGGTCGACTGGCTGAATGATTTCAAGGCGTTTTGGGGGACCCGATTCGACCAACTCGATACCGTCCTCATCGACATCAAAAATTCAAAAGCGAAGGAAGCGGGCCATGAGTGAATTGCCGGAATACAAATTGGAACGCGTATTCGAGGCGCCGCGCGAAATGGTCTGGCGCGCCTGGACCGATCCGGACTTGCTGCAGCGCTGGTACGGTCCCGGCGTGGAAACGATCATCCACGAATTCGACCTGACTCCGGACGGGTCATGGCTCAACGAAATGAAATGGGGCGATAATTCCCTTTACAGCAAGATGGTCTTCCAGGAGGTTGCACCACCGTCCAAAATTATTTGGCACCATTTTTCGTCAACCGATGCCGATTGGAACAGCACCCCCAACCCGAAGATGCCGGACTGGCCCCGGCTTCTTTTGACGACGGTGCTGTTCGAGCAGTTGGGCGACAAGACAAAGGTGTGCCTGTCGCAGATCCCGATGGACGCCACCGACGCCGAGATCGCCTGTTTTGCCGCGGCAATGAGCGGCATGGATAAGGGTTGGGGCAGCGGATACGAGATACTCGACGACATGCTTACGGAGCTGCTGGCTGCCAATCCGTAGGCGAAGCGCCTGCCCCTCCAATGCGGGGCAAGGCCGGGATGTTAATGCAGACCCCAAACTCCGGTGTCTTGGCGGCCGGCAATGCAATTGTCTATCTCGCCTCCGGCATAATCGGCGTGATGTGCCACGATGGAAAAGCGCAGCGACAGATGACGTCAAGCGCCGATGCGTCCCGTCTGCTCATGCCGACGGGAATGTGGCATCGGCTTCGGACCGGGCGCCGGAACCTTTCTCTGCGGCCAACCTTTCGTGCCGCCGTTTTCTTCGGACGATCAACCGGGCGACGGCGATGCCGAGCCTGACAAGGTCGGAATACGGATACCGGGGATAGGTCTCTTCGAAAGTCATTGGCGTTTCCGTGGCCTTCCGCATGACGTATCGCTCCGTGCTGCAAATCTTTCCCAAATCGTGAATGCTTCCTAAGATTGCAAACGAGGGATTCGGTCGGTCGGGGTTAAATCGCTTGCCGCCGCATCGAAACTTTGGCGCGGCGCGTCCCCTGTCGCATACTTCGGAGACGTGCGAAGCTATCGGCTTGCGTTGCGATCAAGGGAACTGGGGCCAGGAGGATTGATATGACGAAGGCGCTTACGGGCATCCGCGTTATCGACATGACGCATAATCAGGCCGGACCGGCCTGCGCACAGATCCTGGCCTGGCTCGGGGCCGACGTGATCAAGCTGGAGACGCCGGACAAGGGCGATGTCGCGCGGTCGCAGGCGGGCGACGAGCTGTTCTTCCTGATGTTCAACGCCAACAAGCGCAGCCTTACGCTCAACCTCAAGAGCGACGAGGGCAAGGATATGTTCCGCAAGCTGCTCGGCCAGTCCGACATCCTGCTGGAAAATTTCTCGCCCGGCGCGCTGGACCGCATGGGTTTCGGTTTCGAGGCGCTGCAGAAGATCAATCCGCGCCTGATCTATGCCACGATCAAGGGCTTCGGCACCTACGGTCCCTATAGCGATTTCAAGAGCTTCGAGCCGATCGCCCAGGCGATGGGCGGCGCGATGAGCGTCACCGGCCAACCGGACGGACCGCCGACCTATCACTATCCGGCAATCGGCGATTCCGGCACTGGCATGCATATGGTGATCGGCATCCTGGCGGCGCTGCAACAGCGCAACGCCACGGGCCGCGGCCAGCAGGTCGAGGTCTCGATGCAGGAATCCGTGGTCAACATCCTGCGCGTCAGCCTGCGCGATCATCAACGGCGCGGCGGAACCATGCCGCGGCAGGGCAACCAGCTCGGCAAGGTGGTGCCCGGCACTACCTTTCCCTGCAAACCGGGCGGTCCCAACGACTATGTCTATATCTTCGTGCAGCCGCAAATGTGGTCGTCCTTTCTGGAAGCGACCGAAATGGCGCATCTTGGCGAGGATGCGCGGTTCGCAAGCCCGGAGGCGCGCTGGGAGAACCGCGAGGCGCTGAATGCCGAAGTCGAAGGCTGGACCCGCACGCGCACCAAGCACGAGGTCATGGATCTGCTCGGCGCGTCGGGTGTGCCCTGCGGCGCCTGCCAGGACACGAGCGAAATTCTGGCCGACCCGCATCTGCATGCCCGCGATATGATTGTCGATGTCGAGTATCCCGACTACGGCCCCTACAAGACCGTGGGCTGCCCTATCAAAATGTCGGACTCGCCGGCCGACATCACCCGTCCGCCGAAACTCGGCGAACATACCGAGGAAGTTCTGCGCGAACTTTGCGGCGTGGCGCCGGAGGAATACGCCCGGCTGAAATCGGACGGCGTGGTATAGGCGACGACCGACGTCGCGTTTGCGGAACCGGGACCGAGTGCCATGCGCTTGCCCCTTTCCCTCCGGATTGCATGAGGCGATGGGACGCAGCGGAATCGCGGTGACCTCGCCGAAGCCTCGAGCAGGATGCTACCCGTTCGCCTTGGCGGCGCGCAGGATCATGCCGTAGAGATCACGCGGATCCTCCGGATCGGCGAGCACATTTCCATGGCGGCGGAATCGATGTCGTACAGACGCACCTTGTCGATACCCAGGGTCGCCTTGAAGGCCAGCGCCTGGAACTCCAACTACGCGCCGCCGCGGATCGGCGGCATGCAACTGGCGTGTTTCGGCGTGAGATTTCTTGTCTTGGGCCGTCGTGGGCGGCCTACTCGAGCTTGAGGCTTTTAAAGAGCATGTTGGCGCATGCCTCCGCCACCTTGCTTACTGGCTCCGCGCCGCCCGGGAAAGTCGCCCATCCAGCATTCATCAGATGCGTATCCCGTTCCCAATCGCTAACCGCCTTGAGGTTGACGATTAGATTGTTGTCGGTGCTGGCCGCTTTCACGAACTTGTCGGCGCAGATGGGCGCCAGAACCGCGACCGTGGCCGTTTTGCTCGCGGTATCCACCATTTCCTCGACAGTGCTGCCGAGATGCCATCCGCCCCAAGCAAAGCCAATGACCACAGTACCAATCACACCCAACGCCAAGCCCTGAAACAGGCGTTTTGGCGCATCTCCGTTCAAAAATGAGGGAGTTTGCATAGGGTATTCCTTCCCTTATCGAAGTTTAATTATCCTATAGACATGGAGCTTTCGAAAGTAATTACAAGAGCACATAAAAACTTTTTACTTATTCTTATTTACATCGTGAATAAATAATTACAGCATAATATAGTTTTTTATTTTTATTTATTTT
>JBFFGE010000014.1:0-42857 GCA_041557595.1 Alphaproteobacteria bacterium | reverse complement strand
GCGACGACGTATTTGCGTAAAAACCAAGAGATAGACCATTTCATATGAGTCAATTTAAACAAGAAATGGTCTAGAACCCCGCGTCGGCAGGCCCGAAATCCGGCGAACCCGCGCCGGCATTTGTGCTATGGGGATGCGGGACAGGAGCACGGAAAATCATGGAACACGTTACCATCGTCACCGGCGGCAGCCGCAGCATCGGCGCGGCGACCGCACGGCTTTGCGGCATAAGCGGTCATAAGGTCTGCGTCGTCTATCGCGGCGGCGCGGAGGCGGCACAGGACGTCGTTAAAGCGATCATGCAGGAGGGCGGATCGGCGATCGCCGTCCAGGCGGATACGGCCATCGAGAGCGACGTCGTGCATCTCTTCGAGACCGTCGACCGCGAATTTGGGCGGCTCACCGGACTGGTCAACAATGCCGGCATCCACGGCCCGCGCGGCAGGCTGGAAGCGCTGACCGGCGCCGCCATCGAAGACGTCCTCAAAATCAACGTGATGGGATATTTCCTGTGCGCCCGCGAAGCGGTCAAGCGGATGTCGACCAACCATGGCGGTATCGGCGGCTCCATCGTCAACATTTCCTCCGGCTCCGCGACCTCGGGCAGCCCGCACGAAGGTATTCTGTACGGCGCGTCCAAAGGGGCGGTAAACAGCCTGACCACGGGATTGGCGCAGGAAGTGGGCGGCGAGGGCATCCGCGTCAACGCGGTCAGTCCGGGGATTACCGTGCCCGGCATGCCGCCGCCGGAAACGGTCGACCGCGCGGTACAGTCGGTGCCGATGGCGCGCGCCGGCCGGGCCGAGGAAATCGCCGAAGCGGTGCTGTGGCTGTTGTCGGACAAATCTTCCTATACGTCGGCGGCAAACATCCGGGTCGGCGGCGGCAAGCCTTAGGCCGTGCCGGGGGCCCTGGGGGATGACGCTTGACGGCTCCGGTATTCTATCGTTTCTAACGACGCAACGCAGTCTCCAAGGGAACGGCAGTATGAGCGAGCAGAACGCAGAATTTCATCCGATGTTTCCGCTCGGTGCGGACGATACGCCCTACCGGCAATTGACCGACAAGCATGTCAGCGTCGCCAAGTTCGAAGGCCGCGACATCCTGAAGATCGAGCCGGATGCGCTCCGCCTGCTCGCCGCCGAAGCCTATCGCGACGTCAGCCATCTGCTGCGGCCGGGCCACTTGCAGCAACTCGCCAACATCTTCGACGACCCCGAAGCCTCCGACAATGACCGCTTCGTGGCCTACGACCTGCTCAAAAACGCCAATATCGCAGCCGGCGGCATCCTGCCGATGTGCCAGGACACGGGCACGGCGATCATCATGGGCAAGAAAGGCCAAATGGTCTGGACCGGCGGCGGCGACGAGGCTGTCCTCTCGGACGCCGTGCTCCGGACCTATACGGAAAGCAACCTGCGCTACAGCCAGGTTTCGGCCGTGTCCATGTATGAGGAAACCAACACCCGCAACAACCTGCCGGCGCAGATCGATATCTACGCCGATGAGGGCGACGCCTATAAGTTTCTGTTCATCGCCAAGGGCGGCGGTTCCGCCAATAAGAGCTTCCTGTTCCAGGCGACGCCGTCGACGCTGACGCCGGAACGGTTAATCGCCTTCCTCGACGAAAAGATCCGCACCCTCGGCACGGCCGCCTGCCCGCCCTATCACCTGGCAATCGTGATCGGCGGTACCTCGGCGGAGATGAATCTCAAAACGGTCAAGCTCGCCAGCTGCCGGTACTACGACACGCTGCCGACCGAGGGCGGCGCGTATGGGCAGGCGTTCCGCGACGTGGAGATGGAACAGGAAATCCACAAGCTGACCCAGAACATGGGGATCGGCGCACAGTTCGGCGGCAAATATTTCTGTCACGACGTGCGCGTCGTCCGGCTGCCCCGGCACGGCGCCAGTCTGCCGATCGGCCTCGGCGTCTCCTGCTCCGCCGACCGCCAGATCAAGGGCAAGATCACCAAGGACGGCGTCTTCCTGGAACAGCTCGAAACCGATCCGGCAAAATACCTGCCGCCGATTACGGATGAAGACCTCAAGGGCGAGGTGGTGGATATCGACCTCACCCGGCCGATGTCGGAAATCCTCGGCACGTTGACGAAATATCCGGTCAAGACCCGACTCTCGCTGACCGGACCGATCATCGTCGCGCGCGATTCCGCGCATGCCCGCCTGGAGACGCAGCTCGATGCCGGCAAGGAGCTGCCGCAATATTTCAAGGACCATCCGATTTACTATGCCGGCCCTGCGAAGACTCCCAAAGGATATGCGTCGGGCTCGTTCGGCCCGACCACGGCGGGGCGGATGGATGGTTTCGTAGATCGATTTCAGGCCGCCGGCGGTTCGATGATCATGCTGGCCAAGGGAAACCGGTCCGATCAGGTTCGCCAATCCTGTCAAAAGCACGGCGGCTTCTATCTGGGGTCGATCGGCGGGCCCGCCGCCCGTCTCGCGCTCGACTGCATCAAGAAGGTGGAGTGTATCGAATTCGAGGACCTCGGCATGGAAGCGATCTGGCGTATCGAGGTGGAGAACTTCCCCGCCTTCATAGTCACCGACGACAAGGGAAACGACTTCTTCCGCGACTTGTGACCGGCCTCGGCCAGTGGCTCTCCTGAATCGCACGTGAACCGCACGGAACCACCGCCCCCGAACAGCACAGGCATTGAAAATTCGCCATGAGCATCAACCCCGAATTCGCCGACTACCTGAACGATCAGTTGGCGTCGTTCGGTCCGATGGCGATCCGGCGCATGTTCGGTGGCGCCGGCCTGTTTCGCGACGGCGTCATGTTCGGGCTGATCGCGGACGATACGCTCTACCTCAAGACCGGGGACGCCAATCGGGCCGAGTACGAGGCCGCCGGCATGGAGCCGTTCACCTATACCGGTAAATCCAAGCCGGTCAGCATGTCTTATCATCAAGTGCCCGCCGACGTGCTGGAGGACCCGGACCTGCTATGCGATTGGGCCGGGAAGGCGTTTGCCGTGGCCCATGCCGCGAAAGCCGCCGCGCCGCCGAAGCGCAAACGGAGCAAAGGCAAGGAATGAGCAAGACGCCGGCAGTTCGCGTCGAAACCGACAGCATGGGTCCGATCGACGTGCCCGCCGACCGGTACTGGGGCGCCCAGACGCAGCGCAGCATCGCGCTGTTCCGGATCGGCACCGAACGCATGCCGGAACCCCTGATCCGCGCCTTCGGGTACCAGAAAAAAGCCGCCGCCCTGGCCAACCGGGCGCTGGGTACGCTGGACGCGGACATCGCGCAGGCGATTGTTGCGGTCTGCGACGAAATCATCGACGGCGCATTGGCCGACCATTTTCCGCTCGTGGTGTGGCAGACCGGCTCCGGTACGCAAACCAACATGAACCTCAATGAGGTGATCGCCAATCGGGCAATCGAGATGCTGGGCGGCGTGTTGGGATCGAAGGACCCGGTCCACCCGAACGATCACGTCAATCGCAGCCAGTCTTCCAACGACAGTTTCCCCACCGCGATGCACATTGCCGCCGCGCTGGAAATCCGCGACCGCCTGTTCCCCGCCTTGACGCAGTTGCACGGCGCCCTGGAAGATAAATCGGCGGCCTTTGCGGGAATCGTCAAGATCGGCCGGACGCATCTCCAGGACGCCACGCCGCTCACCCTCGGACAGGAGTTTTCCGGCTATGGCGCGCAGATCGCCAAGGGCCTCGAAAGGATCCGGACCGTGTTGCCCAACCTCTATCAACTCGCCCAGGGCGGCACCGCGGTCGGCACCGGGCTCAACGCGCCGCGCGGTTTCGATGCCGCCTTTTCCCACGAGATAGCGACCCTCACCGGGCTTCGCTTCGCACCCGCCAAGAACAAATTCGAGGCGCTTGCGGCCCATGATGCGTTGGTCGAGCTGTCCGGCGTGCTCAACACCCTGGCCACATCGCTGATGAAAATCGGCAACGATATTCGCCTGCTGGGCTCCGGGCCGCGGTGCGGCTTGGGCGAATTGCATCTGCCGGAAAACGAACCGGGTTCCTCGATCATGCCAGGCAAGGTCAACCCGACGCAGAGTGAGGCGCTCACGCAAGTCTGCGCGCAGGTGATGGGCAACCACGTCACGATCACGATGGCCGGCGCAAGCGGTCATCTCGAGCTCAATGTCTTCAAACCGGTGATCGTGTTGAACGTTCTGCAATCGATCCGGCTGATCGCCGACGCCTGCAGCAGTTTCGCGGTGCATTGCGTCGCCGGCATCGAGGCGAACGAAGCCCGCTTGGACGGTTTCGTGCGGGACTCGTTGATGCTCGTTACCGCGCTCAACCCGCATATCGGCTACGACAACGCCGCGCGCATCGCCAAGAAAGCCCATGCCGATGGAAGCACCCTAAAGCAGGCGGCCCTGGATTTGGGATTGGTGACGGAAGAACAGTTCGACGCCTGGGTCGATGCCGATGCGATGACGCGGCCGGCCAGATAGCCCAATCCTCTCGCGCCGCGGCCGAATGTCAGTCGACGACGCCTTCGCGGCACCATTCGATTGCGGACAGGAAACGCTCGCCGAGCGGTTCGGCAATCCCCGAGCGACCCAGGGCTTGCTCGAAATGTACAAGACATTGATTGAAGTGATCGTCTTCCATCGCTTTTTGCGGAACCAGCCAATCGAAACCGATCTCCGCCGTCGCGAATGTGGATCCGGCGGTTGACAGAAGCGGCCCGAGCGCGGCCACCATCCGGGCGCGCTGCGCCTCCATATCCGTCTCGGCGAAAAATCCGGCGAGTAGCGGATCCGCCAGGACGAAATCATAGAATGCGGCGACAATGTCGGCCAAAGCCGAGTCTCCGCCAATGCCGTCCAGAATCGGCATCGCCGGGCGAGGCGTCGGTGGCGGGCCGGGATTCTGTGGAATAGCGGATTTGGCCGGTGGGAGAAGCACGGCCGTCTCCACCGCCGCGACAATCGCGGTATCGGGCGCGATCGGCGCCGTATCGGGCGCGTCTTCGGTCGTGAGCGCCGCCGGCACCTCGCACGGCGCCAATGCCGCCGCGGCCTTTCGGTTCGGCGACGCGAAGGCGGCCGTGCGGTTCTTGTCGCTGCCGTCCAACCCCGGCGCGGTCCGGCGCGGCCGGAACGGAAGCGTCGGCGTCGCCAGAATCGTCTCCGGCTCGAGAATGCGATCCACGTCCAGCAGAACGACCAGTTGCCCGGGCAGCTGGTACACCCCGGTACACAGGCGCTTCAAGGACG
This sequence comes from Alphaproteobacteria bacterium, assembly GCA_041557595.1. Lineage (GTDB taxonomy): Bacteria > Pseudomonadota > Alphaproteobacteria > UBA8366 > UBA8366 > JAOTYV01. The sequence continues at coordinate 37,627 of JBFFGE010000014.1, read as the reverse complement.
GATCCAACGTGGCGGGCGGGGCCTCCAACACGCGCCGCTCGATGCGGCGCACCTCGCTGATGGAATCGACCAACACCGCAAACGGACCCTCCGGACGATCGATTGTGATGCCGATCATGCGGGAATAGTCCCGCATCTCCGCTGCACCGCCGTCTCCGCTCCCGCCGCGACCGAGGATGCAGCCGAGGTCGATTGCCGTAACGATCCTTCCGCGCAAATTCATGACGCCGGCAATCGCCGACGGCGCCAGCGGAATCGGCGTGATGGATTTCGGTTCGACCGCGTCTCTGACGTCCTGAATCGCGAAGGCGATATCCTGCGTGCCGACCCGCATCATGACGACTTGATCCGTATCGCCGTCGGTCATCGCCGTCGCGGTCGCGACGATCAGCTCGCTCATTCCAAATCCCCATATCCGGTGCCGGGCGCGCCTTCGAACACCCGGCCCGATGAACTTATGGCTACAGGGTTAACGAGGCCTTTACAGTCCGCCCTGCGGCCATTAGGCAACGGCCGAAGTGTGAATTCGCGACAGGGAAGCAACACCATGGCCGATTTTCTCATCGACGGCCCCGACGACGCCCCGCAAACGGTCGTCCTGGCGCACGGCGCGGGCGCCGGCATGAACACGCCGTTCATGGCAGCCTTCGCCGGCGGCCTGTCCGACCTTGGCATCCGGGTGGTGCGATTCGAATTCCCCTATATGACGACCATGCAGGCAACGGGCCGTCGCCGCCCGCCGGATCGCGAACCCGTGCTGCGCGCGCACTGGATTTCCGTAATCGAAACGCTCCAGCGTCCCGGCCTGATCATCGGCGGAAAGTCGCTCGGCGGGCGTATCGCCACGTTGGTTGCGGACCATCCCGCCGTGGCCGGCGTAGTATGCCTCGGCTACCCCTTTCATCCGCCGGGAAAACCGGACAGGCTGCGGACGGCGCACCTTGCCGATTTCGGCAAACCGGCCTTGATCTGCCAGGGCGAACGGGATCCCTTCGGGAACGCCACCGAAGTGCCAAAATATAGCCTATCCGAGCGAATTGCGGTCCACTGGCTGCCGGATGGCGACCATAGCCTGAAACCGCGCCGCCGATCGGGTCGATCGATGGAACAAAACTACCAGGATGCCATCACGCGCATTTCACGGTTTTTGCACGATTTTGAGCGAGATTCGTGAAAACAACGCTTCAACAATCTGTGAGTCCATATTGCCAGAGTTATGTTTTAGGACCACGTTGAACGATATCGCGATGCTCACTGAATTGTGTGGATGGATAGTTGATGGATATACCTGCGGAGCGTCATAACTTTCGGAATTCAATGGAGACTTCAGACAAAACCTCCGAGACGAGCACCGCCCCCGGTGCCATGAAGAAACGGTCGGTCGTCATCGCCGGCCACAGGACGAGCGTTTCGCTGGAGAACGCGTTTTGGGTCGAATTGAAGAAAATTGCCGCCAGCAAGGCGCAGACCGTCAATCAACTGGTGACCGACATCGATCGCAATCGCGAAGGCAATTTATCCAGCGCGATTCGGGTATACGTGCTGCTATTCGACCAGGCCGAAAAACACCAAGAAGATCGTGATTTGCCGGACCTACCGTCCGACTCCCTGCAATAACTGCCACAAGACTTCCTCGGGATCGAGCTTTTTCGCGGGGCCGGGTTGTCCGGGCACTTGCGGTTGCTGTTTGGGCGGGGCTGCGGAGCCGCCCGGGCTTGGCGCGGCCTTTCTGGCTGGTTGCTGCGGCGGCGGCGCCGCACCGCCTGAAATCAAGCTGCCACTAATGCGTCGAACATAGGGATCGTCCAACGGTCCGGCCATCTGTGCGATGATGAACGGCTCCTTGTCCTGCCCCAGCGTGACGTCGGTGGACGAATTCAGATTCCAATTCCGCAGATTGGCGGTCCCCGCGGTCAGGGCGCGCCCCCCACGGCCGACCAGCACCAAATTGCGGGTCGAAACGACACCGTCCTGAATGTCGATATCGCCGTTCAGCGTCGATGGCCCCTCGAACGCCGTGACAAGCAGGCCGGTCGCCCTCGTCAAGTCACCGGCCTTGCCAAGGCCGTTGCGCCGGTCGCCGAGGATTGCTTCCGCCAGACCGGAAACCGCGCTTGCCCGTTTCGCGGCGCCGCTGAATTGCGTCTGCGGCTGACCGACAATTTTCGCCACGCCGCGCAAGGCGGAGACGAGATCGTACTCGCTTGCGCCACTCGAACTCAGGGTCATGCTCGCCGATACCGGCCCTTGCATCCGGGCGCCCATCCGCACCGGACCGATCGCCAGTTTGGCATCGCGCAGGTGATGAATGAGGTCGGCGATATCGACCTCCTTCGCGGTGGCCTGCAACGAGAGCGCCGTCTGATCGACGCCTGCCTCCAGCGATCCGCTGGCGCTCACGGTTCCGGTCGAAAAGGCGGCGACGAATTTATCGATCGACAGTTTTCCGGCTTCGATCTGCGCCTGCATTTGCGCGTTCTTCAGCCGGTACAGGCCGGTCGTCAAGGCCGCCATCGCCATCGTGATATCCGCGTCGACCGCGTGCAATATGCTCAAATCCAACGGCGTCCTCGACCAGGACTTGCCCGGCGCGACAGTGCCGCGAACGGCAGCCGCCGGAATAATGCGATGCCGCGCCGGTGCCATCGATCGCCGCTTGCGTTCCGGCTGACGGAAAAGATCGAACAGCACTTCGCTCGTGCTGAGGCTCAGCCTGACTTTGGGCCGGGGGCCGCTCAACTCGATATCCGCATTGCCGCGCAGGCTGACCGGGCCGCCGGAACCGGAAATGTCGCTGAGCTTGAAATATGTCGGCGTACCTTCCGCATGAAAGGATACGTCCAGCGCGCCGAGCTTGCCCGCCGCCGGCGTGTAATCCCGGGCGGCCAATTGAATAACGTTGGCCAACTCCGGAAACTTGATGGCGACCGCCAGGTTTGCCGCCGGATCGATCAGGATGCCGCGGATCGATCCGTTCAGGTCGATCCGGCCGTCCAGACCCGTCAACCTGGTTTCCACTTTCAGACGGTCGAGCGTACCGCCAATCTTGCCACTGACGGACAATCCGTCCAGGCGGCCGTCCCGCAAGATCGCCGGTGAGTCCAGGAACCGGACAAAGCGGGCGCGATCCCGAAGCGCTACCATGAATTCTGTCGAAAATTCGGGATTTGCCGACTTCCCAGCGAGCTTTCCGGACACCGAACCCCGCAACCCGGCATAGTCCGATACCGACGCCTTGCGGAGTTCGACCTCGCCATTCGCGATCTTCACGTCGATCTTGAAATCTTCCGCCGTGGTCTTGGCGACCACCAGCCGCTTGACCGTCGCATCGACATTGGCATCGAAGGCTTTCAGGCGCTGCAGGAGCGCCGCGACCGCGCCCTCCGGACCCGGCGGTCGAGCCCGCGCCACGGCGGTTTCCTGTTTGCCCGGACCGCCGGACCGCGGCCGAATCGCCGCCCGCCGTGACGGCGAATAGCCATCCAGATTGAACCGGTCCACCTCAAGCCGCAGGCCAAATGCCGGCCGCTCACCGAGGGCCAGCACCAGGCCGCCGCCAATCCGGCTTGAGTCCAGCGTTATGTCGATCTCCTTGGCGCTCAATTCGCGCGGCGTCCCGGTAACGGCAGTGGAGAACTTGAACCGGCGCAACCGGTCCGCGGGAACATCCGCAACGTCGATGTCGAGCCAGCCCAGCGCCTCGCGCAGATTGTCCGATTGCCCCGACGTGCGCAGGTCGATCTGCGCGATCCCTTGCGCCGCCGTGACGGCGCCTTTGGCTTCGACCCAGGTGTTGCCGGGCAGGATCGCACCGGTTTCATCGATCGATATTCGACCGTCCTTGAGACGCCCCCGCATCGCCACCCGCCGAATGACGCCGCCCCGGTATTGCACGACATCGGCGGCCAGTTGGACCGCAGCCTCGAACGCGTCGGGCAACACAAACCCGGTTTCCGCCGATGGCTCCCCCGATGGGTCCGCGGATTTGTCCCCTGGCGCCGGTCCGCCGGACCGGTCGGCCGATGAGCCGCCGAGCCGGCCCTTCTCGGCCAGCAACGTGTCGAGATTCAAATTCGTGCTGCGCAAATTGGCGGTCAACCGCGGCTTCTCGCCATGGTCCAGCGTCACCGTGCCGGTCGCCCGCACGTCGCCCAGCGACAACTCCATGGTATTGAGCCCGATACCCTTCTGCGACGCCGTAATCTCGGTCTTGGCGGCGAAAGGACGGGACAGTGCGGCCGGAATAGTCGCGACTTTCAGGGACTGGAGGAAGGTCGCAAAATTCTCGGAGTCGAGCCGCATCTCACCGACAAACGTCCCCTCTCCTATTGGCGCCGTAACGCTGCCTTGGAGCCGCAGCACCGTATTCTCATCCGGACCGGTTAAACTGATCGAGAGCGGCAATGGCGATTTTGGACGTAACCGTCCGGTCGACAATTGCAGCGTCAGCGGCAGGTTGCCCATCAACGCGACGCCATCGGCCTTGAAGGGCCCCGAAAGCGATTCGAAGGATATCGTGGAATTGAGCTTGTCCAGCCGGCGGATGCTGCTGTCGCCGGCATCGTAATAGGTGACCGTCCCGTCGATGATTTCGAAACGATCGAGCTTGAAGTCAAAGGAAGACCCGGCAGATCCGATTGCTGCCGGCGTTTCCGCCCCATCGGCGCCGGCGGCCTTGAAGTCCCAGCTGGTCTCTCCGCTCTTGAGCCTTTCGAGATGAACGATCGGTTTGACCAATCCGACGACAGCCGCCAGACGGCCCTCGAACAGGGGACCGATGGCGATGCTCACGCGCGCTTCCTGCACCCGGATCATGTCCGACGCGGCGGCCCCTTTGATATTGGCAAACCGGACATCGGCGACACGGATGGCGGGATTCGGAAGGATGGTGACGTCGATATTGCCGAGAATCGTCAGATCTCGGCCTGTCGCCTCCCGAACCGCGGCCGTAATCTCCTGTTTGCGCGCATTCCAGTCGATAAAACTCGGAACGACCAAAAGCGCCGCGAACAGGAGCACGAATACGCCAGCAACGGAAACGAGAAGCTTTTTCAACGAACGTTTCTCCGAGACACGGGACATAGATGGGTATCCGTGCCGTAAAGTCCATAAAAGAACAAGTTATCGTACGGAACGCACCAAATTGAAATCGATCACTGTCCTTGCGGATATTTTAGCGCGAGAGAATGTCGCCCGTTACAATTATGACTCTGCACGATCGTATCACTTCGCAGGAAGGTCTCGGTCGGCAATGCTTCCGCCGTTAAACGCGGTCGCGAGCACCCCATGGAGATCGGCCAGCGATCCGAGTGGCGCGCCAGCCGGCGTCATCCCTGGCGAGAACCCCGCGGCGACGATCCGCTCGAGCACGGCCGGCGCCTGCGCCAATATATGAACCGGAACCCGCCAATCCGACCGGGCGCCGCCGACGATGGCCGGCGGCTGATGGTCCCCCAGCACGACCATCAGCGCGCCCTGGGCCGCGCGCTGCGACACCAGCCCGGCCAGTACATCGAAATCGTACCGAATGGACTCACGGTAAGCGTTCTTGATCCGGGACCAATCCCCGGCCGTCTTCGCCGCCGCGGGCGGAGAGACCTGACCATAGCCCGTGCCCGCTGTCGCCGCGGCCCAATCGGCCAGATAGGGCGGCAGCGGGTCAAAGGGAATGTGACTCATGACCGTCGGGAAGATGAGCAAGAGTGGTTGCCGCCCTTGTACCGACAACTCCTGCCGCAGGACGACGCCGAGCGAAAACTGATCCGGAATCGCCCACCAACCGAAGTCGGGGCCCTGGTAGGCCAGCGCCGCCGCATCGTAAATCCGGTCGAACGCGTAAAACCCACCCTCCGGCCAAGCCCTTTTTATTCCCGGCATCAGCGCCACGGTCCGATAACCGGCCGCCTTGAAGGTGTCGAGCAGCGTCGGCCGGCTGGACTGCAACAGACGACGGTAATCCCCGCTGTTCGAAATCGTCACGCCGGCCAGAAAACTCGCATGCGACAACCAGGATGCGCTGCCGAAAGTCGGCGCGGTGACATAGGCGGATGCCGTGCGCCAGGCCGTCCCTGCGAGGTCCTTCTCAAGGGCGCGGAGTCGCGGCGCCACCGTCTCCGCGATTGCCGGGTCCCCATGCGCCACGGCACCATAGGATTCGAAAAACAATACAAAGACATCCGCCCGGTTCAATCTCGCCAGATCGGAGGGTACCGGCCGTCCCGCCGCGATCCGTTCCGCCGTCTCGTCATCGCCGATCGCCGCAGCAATCGCGAGCGCCTGACGCGCGGCCATCGGCAGGACCGGATCGGCGAATCCGCGTTGAACGGCGCCGATGCCGATGGCCTGCCCGGTCACGAACAACGCAATGCCGACGAAGGCCAGCACGGCGGATATACGGCGCAAAACCGGCGTTGCGAGTCCCCGCGCCATCGCGCCCAGCGCCAGCCGAAGCGTCACCAACAAGGCCGCCGCCGACGCAAGGAGCAATCCTCCGTATAAGATCAATTCCAAAATCGGCCGAGCGCCGACGGTCATCGCCCACACGCGCGGAATATGTTCGAGGTCGAAATAAAGATTTATCGGGCGGCCGAGCAGCGCGTCCGTCGTGATCGCGCCGTAATATCCGACCGACAGGGCACATAGAAGAGCCGCGGTCGCCCACAACACGACGCCCGATATCCGGCCGCGGAATTCGACATAGAGCACCGCCACCAGCAGAAGCACGGCGATCTCGACCGACACCGCCATGGCCGGGCGCACCCACAGGCTGGGCCAGACGTTCTCATAGGTCAGCGCCGCGTTGAGCGCGGCCACGCCCAACACGAACGCAACCGCGCCTTGCCGGTCAAACCGCCGCATTACCCGCCCGGTTGACGCATCGACGATCGGCGGGAGAACCGCACGCCCTGTGCCATCCGCCCGAAACCGCCCGCCTCAAATGACGTTCCGCTTTCGCAAGTCGGCGATCTGGTCGGAAGAATAGCCGATGCCGGCGAGAATTTCGTCCGAATGCTCGCCCAGCTCCGGCGTGGGAAGGCGGACTTTGGCCGGCTGCGGCGTGCGCTCCATCGTGATCGGTTGGCCCACGATCGGGAAGGTGCCGAGCGCCGGACTATCCATCGGCGTCGCGATGCCCAGATGCTGGACCTGCGGGTCGTTGAACACCTGACCCATGTCATAGATCGGCCCGCAGGGAACGCCCGCCTCGTTCAACGCATTGACCCAATGCTCGCTCGACTTGGTCCGGGTCACGACGGCGATCTCTTCGTTGAGTCGATCCCGATTCTCCGAACGCCCGTCGAAGCTCTGGTAATCCGGATTTTCCAGGAGGTGCGGCGCGTCGAGCGTGTTGCACAGGCGCTCATACAGAACGGTTCCGGAGGCGGCGATATTGATGTGACCATCGGCGGTCTGGAAAACGCCCGTCGGCACACCGGTCGGATGGTTGTTACCGGCCTGCTTCGGCACCTCGCCGTCTTTCAGATAGCGCGCCGCCTGAAAATCCATCATCGAGATCAGGGCCTGCAACAGCGACGTATGAACCCATTGTCCTTCGCCCGAAACCTCGCGTTCCAGCAACGCGATCAAGATCCCCTGCGCCAGGAACATGCCGGATGTCAGGTCGCAGATCGGAATACCGACCCGCACCGGGCCCTGGCCCGGCAGTCCGGTCACCGACATCAAGCCGCCCATGCCTTGCGCGATTTGGTCGACGCCCGGGCGCTTGCCATAGGGGCCGGTCTGGCCGAAGCCCGAGATGCTGCCATAGACGATCCGGGGATTGACCTTGCGGCACGCCTCGTAATCGATGCCGAGCCGGAATTTCACCGCCGAGCGGTAATTCTCGACCACGACATCCGCATCCTTTACCAGCTTGAAGAAGATTTCCTTCCCTTCATCGCTTTTCAGGTCGAGGGTCAGGCTCCGCTTGTTGCGATGCAAGTTCTGCAGATCGAAGCCGTGGCGCGCGCCGAGCAGGCCGCTCTTCTCCTTGTTGATCGCGGCCGGCGCTTCGATCTTGATCGTTTCCGCCCCCCAATCGGCGAGTTGGCGCACCGCCGTCGGGCCGGCGCGATGGGCGGTCAGGTCGACCACCTTAAATCGGGATAAGGGCAAATATTTTTCCGTCACCGGATCCTCCATTGGTCTGGGCTTGGCGTGTTGGTCACGTGCGGCCATTGCCGTTTCGCGGCACAATTCGGCACGATGAAATTCGTTCCGATTCTTAAACCATTCGCGCATACCCGTAAAAGAAATCGCTGCCCTCACCGCCGCGTCACGGCATAGACTGATCGCCAACCCAAACAAGAGACCGCCATGACCGACCCATTGCCCAGTTTTTTCGAGTCAGTGCCGCAATTTCGCGACGGCGCGGATACACCGCGCGCCTATCTCGACCGTTGCCTCGAGACCATCGCGGCCCGGGAGCCGGACGTTCGCGCCTTCGTATGCCTTGATGAAGCAAGCGCGCGTGCCGCGGCGGATCGCGCGACCGAGCGATACCGGCAGGGCAGGCCCCTGTCGCCCATCGATGGCTGCCCGGTCGCGGTGAAGGACATCATCGAAACCGCCGATCTGCCGACGCAGATGAACAGCCGGATCTTCGAAGGATGGCAATCCAATCGCGACGCCGCCTGCGTCTATGCGCTGCGCCAGGGCGGCGCCGTCGTCCTGGGGAAAACGGTAACCACGGAATTCGCCACCGCCGCCGCCGGCCCCACGCGCAACCCGAACGACCTGACCCGTACGCCCGGCGGATCGTCCAGCGGGTCCGCCGCCGCCGTCGCCGCTGGCATGGCGCCGGTCGCGCTCGGCACCCAAACCGCGGGATCGATCCTGCGGCCGGCCGCCTATTGCGGCGTTTACGGCTTCAAACCGAGCCACGCGGCGCTGAACATCGGCGGCATTCATCCCCTGTCGAACAGCCACGACACCCTCGGCACCCTTGCGGTCAGCCTCGGCGACGTCTGGATCGCCGCGCGCCATATCGCCGAACTGGTCGGCGGCACCCCGCCGCATCCGGGGCTCGACGGCCCGAGCGCCCTGCCGGCGCCGAACAAGCCGAACACGCTGGCGCTGCTCCGCACCGAGGCATGGCCGACCGTCGATCCCGCGACCGCCGACGCGTTCGAACATGCGGTCGGCGCGCTGCGGAACGCGGGCGTGGCAATTGCCGATGCGGAAAACGATCCCGCCGTCGCCGCGCTGGAAGACCTCCTGATCGGGGTGGACCAGGTCGCCCGGACGATCGCCATTTACGAGCGGCGCTGGCCGTTCCTGGAATATTTGCACCGCTATCCGGACCGGCTCAGCCCGGAAGCCGCCGACCGGTCGAAGAAATCCGCCGAAATTTCGCGCGAGGAGTTCCTTGCTGCGTATCGCCGGCAGGAAGCCATTCGCGGGCACATCGAGTCGATGCGCAATCGGGCCGACGGGTTCGTATCCCTGACCGCTGCCGGACCGGCGCCGGTCGGATTGGACCACACCGGCGATCGCAGCTTTCAGATTTTCTGGACGCTGACCGGTGCGCCCAGCTTCACGCTGCCGCGGCTCAGCGCCGGCGGCTTGCCGGTCGGACTGCAGGTCATGGGATTTCGCGATGCGGATGCCGCGATCGCCGGCATCGTCCATTGGATCGACGCGCTGCTCGCGGATTAGCGCCGAATTGGCACGGATCGCGGGATTACGGCCGCAGGATCTTGCCGGGATTCATAATGTTGTCGGGATCGAGCGCCGATTTCAGGGTGCGCATGACGCTGACCGCCTCGCCATGTTCGGCGGCCAGAAACTGCACCTTACCCTGTCCGATGCCATGTTCGCCGGTACAGGTGCCGCCGAGCGCCAGGGTCCGGTTAATCAACCGGTCGTTCAACGCATAGGCGTCGCGCATTTCATCCGGATCGTCGGGATCGACCAGGATAATCAGGTGAAAATTTCCGTCTCCGACATGGCCGACGATAGGCGCGACCAGGCCGCTTTCATCGATATCGCGGCGCGTCTCCAACAGACACTCCGCGAGCCGCGATATCGGCACGCAGGCATCGGTGGCGATCCCTTTCTTGCCCGGCACGAGCGCAAGTCCGGCGTAATAGGCGTCGTGCCGGGCCTGCCAAAGCTTGGTGCGCTCTTCCGCGCGTTCGGCCCATTGAAACGCGCTGCCGCCGAAATCGTCGGAAATCGCGCGCGTCTGTTCGGCCTGCTCGGCCGCCGATGCTGCGGAGCCGTGGAATTCGAAAAACAGGGTCGTCTTGGCTTCGTATCCGGTGAGACCGGAATAGGCGATGCAGGCGCCCATCTGGACCTCGTCGAGCAATTCGATCCGCGCGATCGGAATGCCGGACTGAATGATCAGGATCACCGCGTTCACGGCATCTTCGAGGGACGGGTATTGACATACCGCGGAAGTGATCGATTCCGGGATACCGTACAGCCGGAGCTGTACTTCCGTAATAACGCCGAGTGTACCTTCGGAGCCCACGTACAGACGCGTCAGGTCGTACCCGGCGGCCGATTTGCGCGCCCGCCCGCCGGTGTGAACGATCCGCCCATCGGGCAACACGACCGTGAGACCCAGTACATTCTCCCGCATTGTCCCGTAACGCACGGCATTCGTGCCGCTGGCGCGTGTCGCGGCCATGCCGCCGAGCGAAGCGTCGGCCCCCGGATCGATCGGGAAAAACAGCCCCGTGTCGCGTAAATGCTCATTGAGTTGATTGCGCCGTACGCCTGCCTGTACGCGGCAATCGAGGTCTTCGGGATTGACCTCCAGCACCGCATCCATTTGCGACAGATCAATGCTGATCCCGCCATGGATGGCCTGAATATGGCCTTCGAGCGATGTGCCGGTCCCGAACGGGATTACCGGCACCCGCTCGCGGGCGCACAGCGCGACGATGGCGCTGACTTCCTCGGTAGTATGAGCGAAGCAGACCGCATCCGGCGGCAATATCGGAAAATAGTCCTCGCCATTGCCATGGTGGTCGCGCACGGCCTGCGCCGTCGAGAGCCGGTCGCCGAGCATCGCGCGCAATTCGTCGATAAACGCGTCGGAAACCACTGCCTTGGCCGCACGCGCGGACATCTCGACTCTCCTGGCGCTTTGGTTCGGATAAGGGAGACTAGATCAACCTGCCTCTAATTGGAATCAATTAAGGGCAGAAAAGTTGATCGATTCTATAAAGATAAAGCAGCTTATGTGCACCGAAACGCGGTTCAACCGGCGCGCGCATGCGGCGCCGGAGCCATGGCTAATGTTGGCGGACGAATTCGACCTTCGAGCCGTCCTCGGCCTTGAACCGCACCTGGACGAGAACGCTGTTCGACCGGTCGTACCAGAGGTCGCGCTTGAGGCCGCCGCTCAGGCGATAATGGCGCGCGGCGATTTTCTTGCCCTGCACCGTAATCGTCTCATCGCCGACAAATGTCACCGTTGCGGTCAGCAGGTCCCCGCCGACCGTCCCGAGCAGGCGCTTCTGGCTTACCAGAGAGGCATTCCAAAGGCTGGCCGGGACGATACCGTGCTCCACTTTGAGGTGGCCGTCCTGCTTCTGCACCAGTAGGCCGCTGCCCTTCAGCAACGGAGCGACCTTAAGCTGCACCGAATCGCCATTGTCGTCGGTAACCGAGATCAGCGACGTCAAGCGGCCGCCGACCCATGTTTCCTTCGATTCATGGCGAAACCGGTATACCGGTATGCTCAACAGCCGGTAATCGATCTTCGTCCGGATCTCGACATCGGTCTGTTGGCCCTGTTTCCGGAATTTGAAGACATGGGTGCCGATCGCGTCGCCGTCACGGGTCACCGTGAAATCGAGACGGCCGTTTTCCGGAATGCCGAGCGGCAGTATTGCCGCCACGGCCGTCGCCGGCGCGATCGCCACCAAACCCAGGAAAATCAAGACTCTCAATGCCACGACCGCGATTCCTTGGAAACAATATAAGATGTTGCGAACGAACGCTGATATCGGACCTTTTCTCAATTCTTCAAGGCGAAATCAAGACAGAGTCACGGGGGCGTGACCGAATCGGTTCGATTTTACCGGCAATGTTGCATATATGAGTCTCATGCCTTGCCGAAACCGCCGCCGCCGGGCGATTCCAGGGCGAAGACATCGCCCGGATGGACGGCGGCGCCATCGGTGCCGCCCATCTCGAGCACCCCGCCATCGGCACGCTCGATCCAGTTGCGCCCGCAAGCGCCCGGCTCGCCGCCCGCCATTCCGTAGGGCGGCACGACACGATGGCCGGACAGGATCGACAGCTGCATATCCTCGAGAAAGCGAAGCCGGCGCAGCGTCCCGTCGCCCCCGCGCCAGGCACCCTCGCCCCCGGAATTCGGCCGAATCTCGAAACATTCCAGCAACACCGGAAACCGCCATTCCAGGACTTCCGGATCGGTCAGGCGCGAATTGGTCATGTGCGTGTGAACTGCCGAGGTTCCGGCGAAACCCGGCCCGGCGCCCGAGCCGCCGCAGACGGTCTCATAGTATTGATACTGCGCGTTGCCGAAGGTGACGTTGTTCATCGTGCCTTGCGCCGCCGCCATGACGCCGAGGGCGCCATACAACGCATCGGTAACGCATTGCGATGTCTCGACATTGCCGGCGACGACGGCGGCCGGATAGCGCGGCCGGAGCATGGAGCCTTCGGGTATGACAATGTCGATCGGCTTCAGGCAGCCTTCGTTCATCGGGATGTCGTCATTCACCAGGGTGCGAAATACGTACAGCACCGCCGCACGACAGACCGCGGAGGGCGCATTGAAATTGTTGTCGCGCTGACTGCTCGACGAGCTGAAATCGACGCGGGCGCTGCGCGACGCGCTATCGATCGAGATTTCGACGCCGATCTCGCCGCCATCGTCCATCGGATAGGTGAAGCGCCCGGCCTTCAACGCATCGATGACGCGCCGCACCGATTCCTCGGCGTTGTCCTGGACGTGGCCCATATAGGCGACCACCGTGTCGAGGCCGAATTGACCGACCATGCGCCGCAATTCGTTCAGCCCTTTCTCATTGGCCGCGACCTGCGCCTTCAAATCGGCAACGTTCTGATCGGCGTTGCGGACCGGATAGGCACCGGACGCCAGCAACCTTCGAAATTCCGATTCCCGAAAGCGGCCGCCATCGATCAGCTTGAAATTGTCGATGAGCACGCCTTCCTCTTCGACCGTCTTGCTGTCGGGCGGCATCGAGCCCGGGGTCGTGCCGCCGATATCAGCGTGATGGCCCCGGCTGCCGACATAGAACAGGATCTCGCGCCCCGCCTCATCGAAGACCGGCGTGATAACCGTGACATCGGGCAGATGCGTGCCGCCGTTATACGGCGCGTTCAGCACATAGACGTCGCCGGCGCGAATTTCGCCCGAATTGCTGCGGATCACTGCCCGCACGCTTTCGCCCATGGACCCCAAATGCACCGGCATATGCGGCGCGTTGGCGATGAGTTGACCCAACGAATCGAAGATGGCGCACGAAAAATCGAGCCGTTCCTTGATATTCACCGAATAGGCGGTGTTCTGCAGCGTCACCCCCATCTGTTCGGCAATCGACATGAAGAGATTGTTGAAGACCTCCAACATTACCGGATCGCAATGGGTGCCGATCGCATCCCGGCGGTTGAGCGCCACCGTCCGGCGCAGCACAAGATGGCCGGCTGCCGTCATTTCCGCGGCCCAGCCGGGTTCCACCACCGTGGTCGCCACGGGATCGCAAATCACCGCGGGCCCCGGCAACGCCTGCCCGGCCCGCAGATCAGCACTGTCGTAGACCGGCGTATCGCGCCGTTCGCCGTCCATATGCGCGGCCGCGACCGCCCGTGGCGGCGCCTCGCCTGCGTCGATGCCGGCAGCGCTATCCGGCGCGTCGACTTTCTCCGCCCGGCCCACCGCTTCCACCGCCACCGCTTCGACGATCAGCGGTTTATCCGCCATGACGAATCCGTATCGCTGGTGATGCGCCACTTCGAAGGCGCCGGCCATCTCGGCCACCGTGCCGAAATCGACCTCATGGGCGGTGTCGGTGCCCTCATACTTCAAATGCAGTTTGCGGGTGGATCCGATCCGTTCCGCCGGCACCGCCTGATCGGCGATCTCCGCCTCGGCTTCCGCGGCCAGCGCATCCAGGGTTTCCGCCAGGCTCGCCATCAGCGACGCGTCGAGCCGCGCCTCGACCGACCGTTCGCGCAAGGCCCGGATATCCGCCAACCCCATGCCATAGGCCGACAAGACGCCGGCGAAGGGGTGAATAAAGACCTGCGTCATGCCGAGCGCATCCGCGACCAGGCAGGCGTGCTGGCCGCCCGCGCCGCCGAAGCAGCACAAGGTGTATCCGGTGACGTCATAGCCGCGCTGAATGGAAATCTTCTTGATCGCGTTGGCCATGTTTTCGACCGCGATTTTCAGGAAGCCTTCGGCCACCTCCACCGGGGTGCGCGTGTCGCCGGTGGCGCGGGTGATTTCCGCCGCCAAGTCGGCGAATTTATCCCGCACGATGGCGGCATCGAGCGGCGCGTCGCGATCCGGCCCAAAGACATGGGGGAAGAAGTCCGGCTGCAGCTTGCCGAGCATTACGTTGCAATCGGTCACCGTGATCGGCCCGCCGCGGCGGTAGCAGGCCGGGCCGGGATTGGCGCCGGCCGAATCGGGTCCGACGCGATAGCGCGCGCCATCGAAGTCACAGACCGAGCCCCCGCCGGCCGCCACCGTGTGGATTCGCATCATCGGCGCCCGCATGCGCACACCGGCGACCAGCGTCTCGAAGGCGCGCTCGAGCTCCCCGTCGTAATGCGCGACATCGGTCGAGGTGCCGCCCATGTCGAAACTGATGATCTTGTCGAAGCCGGCGGCGCGCGCCGTCTCCACCGCGCCGACGATGCCGCCGGCGGGTCCCGACAGGATGGCGTCCTTGCCCTGGAACAGCTGCGCGTCGGTGAGCCCGCCATTGGACTGCATGAACATCACCCGCGTCCGGCCGAGCTGTCCCGCGACCTCGTCCACATAGCGCCGCAGGATCGGCGACAGATAGGCGTCGACGACGGTGGTGTCGCCCCGGCTGACCAGTTTCATCAGCGGGCTGGTTTCATGGCTGACCGAGATTTGGGTAAAGCCGATTTCGCGCGCCAGCGCGGCGACCCGGACTTCGTGATCCGTGTGGCGATAGCCATGCATGAACAAAATCGCGACCGAGCGGATACCGTCGTCATAGGCGGCCTGCAACGGCGCCCGCGCGGAGTCCAGCTCCAGCGGCGTCAAAACCGTGCCATCCGCCATGATCCGCTCATCCACTTCGACGACGCGCTCGTAAAGTTGTTCCGGCAATTCAATTTGGCGGTCGAACAATCGCGGCCGCGCCTGATAGCCGATTCGCAGCGCATCCCTGAAGCCGCGCGTCGTGACCAGCACCGTCCGGTCGCCCTTGCGTTCGAGCAGGGCGTTGGTGGCCACCGTCGTGCCCATTTTCACCGAGTCGATGGCATCGCCGGGTATTTCCGCCTGCCCATCCAGCTCGAGCAGATCGCGAATTCCCTGTACCGCGGCGTCGCTGTAATGCTCCGCGTTCTCCGACAACAATTTATGGGTCAGAAGCCGACCGTCGGGACGCCGGGCGACCAGATCGGTGAAGGTCCCGCCGCGATCGATCCAGAATTGCCAGCCTGATTTCATATCGCTCATCGCCCCAACTATGTCGTACCATCGCGGATCGGAATGCGCCGCCGCCGCGCCGCCCCGGCATAATTGGATGCACCTGCGACAAAGTCCAACCTGGCGACGCCTTTTAACGCTATTTTCATTGCAGTTGGACACCCTGCTTCCCAAGTAAGCTCCTGGACCGTGAATAAGCCCGTGAATGAGCCCGCGATTGAGCCCTGATTGAATGAAGTGGTTTTCAAAATGGCGTCCCCGATTTTCCGCCTTGCTCTTGCTCCTGCTTATCGGCCCGCTGACGCTCATCGCGGCCGGTAACGTGAAGAGCGTGGAGTGGTGGAATGCCTCGCGCGAACCGGCCGGCATCGCGCCGCCGCCGGCCGCCCATCCGGGGCCGATCGTCCAGGTCTATGCGGCGCGCGCCTTCAGTTGGCGCGGCGCCTTCGGCGTCCATACCTGGATTGCGGCAAAACCCGGCAATGCGAGGCATTACACCGTCTATGAAGTGATCGGTTGGCGGGTTCGCGGCGGCCTGCCTGCGGTGGTCATCCACCAACAGGAGCCCGACCGGTACTGGTACGGCAATGCGCCTGAGGTTATCGCCGACCTGCGGGGCGACGGCGTGGACGACGTCATCAAACGGATCGACGCCGCGGCGCGCAGCTATCCATACAGCAACACCTACACCGTTTGGCCCGGGCCCAACAGCAACACCTTTACCGCCTGGATCGCCCGCGCGGTTCCCGAACTCAAGCTCGATCTACCGCCGACGGCGATCGGCAAGGACTGGCTCGATGCGACCAGCGGCGATCTGTTCGCGCGGGTGCCGAGCGGTACCGGCTATCAATTTTCGCTGTTCGGCCTGTTTGGCCTCATGGTCGCGGCGGAGGAGGGTCTGGAACTCAACGTTATCGGTCTCACGATCGGCATCGACCCGCTGGACCTGGCACTGAAACTGCCCGGCATCGGCAGGATCGGCGGCATCAACGCGGAGCCGGCCACCGCCGCAACCCACGACGCGGCGAAATAATCGGGGCTCCCGGTCCCGATTGCCCAACTTCCGATGGATCGATAAGTTAGCGCCGCATGAGTATTTGGGGAAAAATCCTCGGCGGTGTCGGCGGCTTCGCGATCGGCGGACCGCTCGGCGCGATCATCGGCGCGGTCGCAGGCCACGCGGTCGACAGAATTCGCGGCGTCCAGCCGGCCGACGCGGACGCGACCAAATCCATCGCCTTCACCATTGGTGTGGTCGTGCTCGGCGCCAAGATTGCCAAGGCCGACGGCGCCGTGACCCGGGACGAAGTGGACGCTTTCAAGCAAGTCTTCCAGGTCCCGGAACACGAAGTCGCGAATGTTGCCCGGGTTTTCGATCAGGCGCGCAAGGACAGCCGCGGATTCGAACCCTACGCCCGCCAGATCGGCGAGACCTTCGACGGCAACGCGCCGGTGCTGGAAGAGCTTCTGTATTGCCTGTCCTTCATCGCCCGCGCCGACGGGGTTCTCCATCCGGACGAGGTCGAATACCTCAGAAAAGTCGCCGATATCTTCGGTTTGGATGCCGCCGCGTTCGAACGGGTAACCGCCATCCGCACCGCCGACAAAAATGCCGACCCCTACCGCATCCTCGGCGTGCCGCCGCAAATCGATGACCGCGCCCTGAAGGCCGCCTATCGGAAGCTGGTTCGCGAGAACCATCCGGACCTGCTGACCGCACAGGGCATGCCGGCGGAATT
The DNA here is from genome assembly GCA_041557595.1 of Alphaproteobacteria bacterium. Taxonomy (GTDB): domain Bacteria; phylum Pseudomonadota; class Alphaproteobacteria; order UBA8366; family UBA8366; genus JAOTYV01. Next base: position 20,248 of record JBFFGE010000014.1, on the reverse strand, counting down.
CATCGACATCGCGAACAAGAAGCTGGCGGCCATCAATGCCGCCTACGACCAGGTCGCGGCGGCCCGAGGGCTGACATGAGCGCCGACGACATCATTGCGACGCCATCGCCGAATTTCGATCCCCGAGAGGATGGAACGCCGATCGACATGCTGGTGCTGCATTATACCGGAATGCGCTCGGCGGACGCCGCGCTGGAGCGGCTCTGCGACCCGGACGCCGAAGTCAGCGCCCACTATCTGATCGATGAGGACGGGGCGGTCCACCGGCTCGTCCCGGAAGAATTGCGCGCCTGGCACGCCGGCGTGAGCTTTTGGCGCGGCAACACCGGCATCAATGGGCGATCCATCGGCATCGAGCTGGTCAATCCGGGGCATGAATTCGGCTACCGGCCGTTTCCGGAGCCGCAGATGCAGGCGCTCATCGGCCTCGCCGTGGGCATTCTGGAACGCCATCCGATCCCGGCGCGCAACGTCGTCGGACATTCCGATGTCGCGCCGGACCGCAAGGAGGATCCGGGCGAGCTCTTCGACTGGCCCCGATTGGCGGGCTGCGGCATCGGCATCTGGCCCACGCCGGAAACCGGCGCCGGCGGGGATGCCATGACAATGCTCGCCGAGTATGGCTACGACATAACGGCGGAGACCGTGGTCGCCGCGTTTCAACGGCATTTTCAGCCGCATAAGGTGGACGGCGTGACGGACGACGAAACGCGGGCGCTCCTGGGTGGATTGCTGCGGGCGATCGCGTAACGTCATCTCGCCGAGATCGAACACCGGCATTTAATTCCCCCGGGAAATGTCTATATTCGAGGTGTCAGACGGTCGGATGGCCGCTCTTCGGCACGGGAAACCAGCCGAAGGGAGGAAAGTCCGGGCTCCACGGAAACACGGTGCCGGGTAACGCCCGGCGGGGGCGACCTTAGGGAAAGTGCCACAGAAAGCAAACCGCCCGGCGCCACTTCGGTGACCGCCAGGTAAGGGTGAAAGGGTGCGGTAAGAGCGCACCGCGTCCCCGGCGACGGGGATGGCAGGGCAAACCCCACCGGGAGCAAGACCGAATAGGGGCGGTATTTGTGTGTTTTCGCACCGCCGCCCGGGTGTGTCGCGCGAGGCGTTCGGCAACGAACGTCCCAGATGAATGGCTATCCCGTTCCCTGCATAGGGGACGGACAGAACCCGGCTTACAGACCGTCTGACGCTTTCCACTCTTTCTTGATCGCTTTTTCGGCCATGCCGTGTGGCTCCGGCATCAATTTTACCAGCCAGTAGGCGCGAGAGAGCGGCCAATCAAGAACGAACAAAGAACATAAAAAGAACATTTTAATCATAGAGAATATGAATCTTAACGCAATATACTAAACCTTGTGTTATGTTCAGTTTCAATTACCATTTATAGTCACCTAAAATTAACTTAGTAGAACATGAAATAATTCGTCGTTTATCATCCGTTTTACTTAAAATTCATTGACTCCCCAAAAAATCCCGTGTTATCCCATCTTGCCCCAGCATCCAAAAATATGCCTGACCATGTGTCCGGCCGGGTGCGGCGGGCGCTGGCGTCACCGGACGTCAGGTGGGAGGTAACGGTATCGGGGATGCGGCCAGAATGGCGCTTTTTACCGGGACATACGCGGACGCGAAAATCGACGGCAAAGGGCGCACGACCCTGCCGCCGAAGTTTCGTGGCGAGCTGCCTCCGGAGAACAATCGCGAAATCTATATTTACCCCTCGCCGACCCAGGGCTACCTGGAAGCCAGCGACCGCGAGTTCATCGAACAGCTCCGCGATTCCGAGCCGCAGAATCCCTATACGGACGAGGATGACGAAGACAGCGACACCGCGTGGGTGCTCGCCGAGGCATTGAACGTCACCATCGACACCGCCGGACGCATCGTCATTCCGCCCGACCTCGCCGAGGAGGCGGGAATTGACGGCAAGGTCGTCTTTGTCGGCCGCGGGTTCCGCTTCCTGATCATGTCGGAGACGGCGCACGATGCCTTTAAGAACCGGCGGCGGGAACGGCGGCAAAACCGCAAGCAATCCAAATCGGAGCGCCCGGCATGACGGCGCCGCTCCATACGCCGGTCATGTTGGACGCCGCGCTTGCCGCGCTGGCGCCGCGCAGCGGCGGCGCCTATCTCGATGGCACTTTCGGCGCCGGCGGGTATAGCCGCGCGATCCTTGAGGCCGCGGACTGCACGGTCTGGGCGATCGATCGTGACGAAGCGGCGATTGCCCGGGGCCAGGCCCTCGCGGCCGCCTATCCGGGCCGGCTGACCATCCTGCATGGCCGATTCGGCGAGATGGTGCAGTTGATGGGCAATGCCGGGGTCGAAGCGGTCGACGGCGTGGTGCTCGATCTGGGCGTCTCCTCCCCCCAGCTCGACGAGGCGGATCGCGGCTTCTCCTTTCGCGCCGACGGACCGCTCGACATGCGCATGGACCGTACCGGTCCAACGGCGGCCGATGTGGTCAATACGATGGAAGAGCGTGCGCTCGCCCAAATTATCCGCCGGCTGGGCGAGGAACGCCATGCCCGGCGCGTCGCCCGCGCGATCATTGAAGCGCGGCAGCAAAAACCGATTACCCGGACCGGCGAACTCGCCCATATCGTGCGCGGCGTGGTGCCGCGTTCCAAGGATGGGATCGACGCGGCAACCCGAACCTTCATGGCCCTGCGGCTCCATGTAAATGACGAGCTGGGTGAACTGGATCGTGGACTCGCGGCGGCGGAACGGCTGCTAGCCCCTTGCGGCCGTTTCGTCGTCGTCTCTTTTCATTCACTCGAGGACCGTCAGGTCAAAAAATTCCTGCATAGCCGCAGCGGGACGGGCCCCGGCGTATCCCGCCATGCACCGATCGCAGACGCCCCGCCCGCCCCCAGTTTTCGGCTCCTTCACCGGCGCGCGTTAACACCGGACAGCGCCGAAACCCGGCGCAATCCGAGGGCGCGCTCGGCGCGGCTCCGGGCCGCCGAACGAACCGAGGCGCCGAGCTGGCCGCCGCAATCCGAAAGGGAAGCCGCATGAAATCCTATGCATTGCTGTGCTGGCTCCTGCTGATCACCGCCGCGGGATACGCCATGTTCCACGTTAGTTTTCAGGTCGAGGAGCTCGAGCAGGAATTGAGCGATCTGAATCGCACCGCGCTCAACGAGCAGGAGGCGATCCATGTGCTGCGCGCGGAATGGAGCTATCTGAGCCGGCCCGACCGCATCTCCGAACTGGCGAAGGAATTGTTGCCGAGCCTGCGCCCGCCCGCCGTGTCGCAGATTCAAACCGTCGAGCAATTGCCCGAGAAAAATGCGGACTCCGTCATCCCCGCCACGATGCGGCTGTCCTTCCCGTTGCGGACGAAATTCGACGACTGACACGCTTATCCTCAATAAGGCAAAAAAATGCGACTGAGAGCATCGAAGAGTCACCGTCCCCAACGCCGAAGCCAGCCCGGTGGACGCCGCCGCCCCTGCGTGCCCTGCGCCGCCACCGGGGCCGACAGCGCCCTGAAGGAGGCCATGGAAATCGGCCGGACGCGCCTGTTGATCATGGGAACCGTGTTGACGCTGGCGTTCGGCTGCGTCGCCGGCCGGCTGGTCGATCTGACGTTGCTGCGCCCGGCACAGGAGCCGCGCGCCGCCGCGACCTCCTCCAAGGACGTTATCGAGACCGAACGGGCGGAAATCGTCGACCGCGAGGGCGTCGTTCTTGCGACCGGGCTTGCCACCGCGTCGCTCTATGCCAATCCGTCCCATATCCTGGACCCGGATGAGACAGCGCGGCTGATCACGACCGTCCTGCCGGACGAAGATCCGGCCAAGCTGGCCAAGCTGCTGCGGCGCAAGGGCACCTTCGTCTGGCTGCGGCGCAAGCTGACGCCGGACCAGCAATGGCAGATCAACCAACTCGGGCAACCGGGCCTCGACTTCCTGCGCGAGGAGGCGCGGGTCTATCCGCATGGCGAGTTGATGGCGCACGTCCTCGGCATGACCGATATCGACAACCAGGGAACCGCCGGGATCGAACGATCCTTCGACGAGCGCCTGCGGGGACACCAAGCGCCGCTGAAGCTCACCCTGGATACGCGAATTCAGCATATCGTGCACGAGGCACTGGATGAGGCGATCCAGAAGCACTCGGCAATCGGCGGCGTGGGCATCGTCCTCGACATCAACAATGGCGAGGTGGTTTCGCTCGTTTCCATGCCCGATTTCGACAACAACCGCCCGGGCGACGCCAACGCGGATCAAATCCGCAACCGGGCGACGCTGGGCACCTACGAACTGGGCTCCACATTCAAGATTTTCACCACCGCAATGGCGCTCGATACCGGCGTTGTCGTGCTTTCCGGCGGCTATGACGCAACCAACCCGATCAAGGTCTCCCGCTTCACGATCCGCGATTACCACGCAAAACGGCGCTGGTTGTCGGTGCCGGAAATCTTCATGTATTCCTCCAACATCGGCGCCGCGAAAATGGCGATCGACGTGGGCGGCGAAACGCAGCAGACCTACCTCCGTCGGCTGGGGCTCATGACGCCGTCGCCGATCGAACTGCCCGAGGTCGGCGCGCCGCAGTTGCCCAAGGTCTGGCGGCCGGTCAACACCATGACGATTTCGTATGGCCATGGCATCGCGGTCAGCCCGCTGCAGTTGACGTCAGCAGTCGCCGCGATTCTGAACGACGGCCTCTATCACGCGCCCACGCTGATCAAACGCACGTCTTCGATCAAAAAGAAGCCCACCCGGGTCATCTCGAAGGCCACGTCGCGCACGATGCGCCGCCTGCTGCGGCTGGTCGTCGACCAGGGCACGGGGCGCCAGGCGGCCGCCAAGGGGTTTCTCGTCGGCGGCAAGACCGGCACGTCCGAAAAACAATCCGGCCGGGGCTATAATCGCCGGTCATTGATTTCTTCCTTTGTCGGCGCATTTCCAATGAACAAGCCGCGTTACGTCGTCCTGGCGCTGCTCGACGAGCCCAAGGCGACGAAGGATACCCATGGGTATGCGACCGGCGGTTGGGTCGCCGCACCGATCGTGCGCCGCATCATCGAACGCGCCGGCACGACACTCGGTGTCATGCCCGTGGACGAGGAGACGCCGGAAATTCACGCCGACCTGGCCATCGCTCTGACAAAAGAGGGACCCACACTTGCGTCTTACTAGTCTGCTGGAAGAGTCCGACAGGACGGGCGCCGCAGCCGGCGCGGATATCGAGATTACCGGACTGAGTGCGGACAGCCGCACGGTCCGGCCGGGATATCTGTTTGCCGCCTTGCCGGGCAGCCAGCATGACGGGCGAAATTTCATCGCTCGGGCGATCGAGGCGGGCGCGGTCGCCATTCTTGGCCCGCCCGACCTGAAAAACGATACGGACGCGCCCGCTATCCCCGATATCAAGATCATCACCGACACCAAACCCCGCCAGCGTCTCGCACGCATGGCGGCGCAGTTTTACGGCGCCCAGCCCGATACCGTCGCCGCGGTCACCGGGACGAACGGCAAGACTTCCGTCGCGCATTTCACTCGCCAAATGTGGGCCGGCGACGGCAAACCGGCCGCCAGCCTGGGCACGCTTGGCCTCTACGCCGCAGGATTCGACGGCGGACCGAGCCTGACCACGCCCGATCCGGTCGTCCTGCATCACACGCTGGCGGACCTGAAAGGCCGGGGTATCGATCACCTCGTTCTCGAAGCCTCGAGCCATGGGCTCGCGCAGTACCGTCTCGACGGGGTGCGATTTTCGGCCGCGGCCTTCACCAACCTGACCCGCGACCATCTCGACTACCACGGCGACGAAGCCGCCTATCGGCAATCGAAACAGCGGCTTTTCAGCGAGTTGCTACCTGAAGGCGGCGCCGCGGTTCTCAACAACGACAGTCCGGAATGCAGCGCCCTGCAGGAAATCGCGAAATCCAGGAAGCACCGCGTTCTGACCTATGGCATGAAGAGCGGCGATATTTGCTGCCTCGAGGCGCAACCGTCGGACGATGGATGGCGCCTCATCCTGCGTATACAAGGCGAATCCTTCGAGACCGGGTTTCCTCTTCCGGGCGCCTTCCAGATCGCCAACATGCTTTGCGCACTCGGCCTCGCGATCGCCTGCGGGTCGGCCGCGGAATCACTGATACCCCATGTCGCCGGGCTCGACGGCGCCCCCGGGCGGCTCGAACGGATCGCCCAACCGGACGCCGGCGGCGTCATTCTCGTGGATTACGCCCACACGCCCGATGCGTTGCGCACCGTACTCGCCGCGGTTCGGCCGCACGTGAAAAACCGTTTGCTGGTGGTCTTCGGCTGCGGCGGCGACCGGGATGCCGGGAAACGCTCGCAAATGGGGAAGATCGCGGCCGAATGCGCCGATCTGGCATTTATCACCGATGACAATCCCCGCAGCGAGAACGCCGCCGCCATCCGGGCCGAAATCATGCTAGGTTGCCCGGATGCCCGCGAAATCGGTGACCGCCGGGATGCCATTGCCGCCGCAATCACCTCGATGGCCGAGGGCGACATTCTCGTGGTGGCCGGAAAAGGACACGAACAGGGTCAGATCGTCGGCGACACGGTGCTGCCCTTCGAGGACGCCGCGGTGATCCGCGATATCGTAGGGAGCGTCGCATGACAGCGCTTTGGACACACGACGAGGCGGCATCCGCCACCCGGGGCACGGCAACCGCGCCCTGGAACGCAATCGGTGTGTCCATCGATAGCCGAAACATGGCGAAGGGCGACCTATTCGTGGCCATTTGCGGCGAGACGCATGACGGCCACGACCATGTCCGCGACGCACTCGCCAAAGGCGCCGCCGCAGCCATGGTCGCCCGATCGTGGGACGACGCGCCCAGCGGCGTGCCGCTGCTGCTGGTCGACGATACCGCGCAGGGATTGCGCGACCTCGCCCACGCGGCCCGCGACAGGTCGCAAGCCTCGGTGACGGGCATCACCGGCAGCGTCGGCAAGACCGGCACCAAGGAAATGCTGGCCCTGGTGTTGGGCGCGCAAGCGCCGACCGCGTCCACAATCGGCAATTTGAACAATCATTGGGGCCTGCCGCTGAGCCTCGCGCGGATGCCGCGCGACACGCGGTACGGCATCTTCGAACTGGGCATGAACCATGCCGGCGAAATCGAACCGCTGTCCCGATTGTTGCGTCCGGATCTCGCCATCATCACGACGGTGGAAGCGGTGCACCTCGAATTTTTCGAAAACGAGGAGGGCATCGCCGACGCAAAGGCGGAGATCTTTGCCGGCGTCCGGGATTCCGGCGGCGTTATTCTGAACCGCGACAACCGGCATTTCGCCCGCTTGTTGAATCACGCCAAACGCAGCGGAATCGGCAGGATCGACAGTTTCGGCGCCGACCCCAAGTCGGATTTCCGGCTGCTCGACATGACGCCCGACCGCCCCGACGGCAATGGCAGCCTGGTGGAGGCCTCTATCGATGGGGAGCGCGTCGCCTACCGTCTCGGTGCCGCGGGTCGCCATCAGGCGATCAACAGCCTCGCCGTCTTGGGAGCAGTGCGGCGATTGAACGGAAATCTTCATGACGCTGCCCAAAAATTGGCGGAATTCAGTGCCATGAAGGGGCGCGGCGAACGCCGCCAAATCGAAACCGGAGCCGGTTCCATCTTGTTGATCGATGAGAGTTACAACGCCAGCCCCGCCTCCATGCGCGCCGCGCTTGAGGCGCTTGGCCAATCACCCTGCGGACCCGGCGGACGCCGGATCGCGGTGCTGGGCGACATGCTGGAAATCGGCGCGGCCGCACCCGAACTGCATGCCGCGCTGGCCGAAGACATCGTGCGGAACGGAATCGACATGGTGTTTGCCGCCGGCCCCAACATGGCGCATCTGGCGGCGGCGCTCCCCAAAAAAATCAAGACCAAACACGGACAAGACAGCGCCGCGATACTGCCCATGGTCCTGACGGCAGTTCATGCCGGCGATGCGGTCATGGTGAAAGGATCGCTTGGCAGCCGCATGATCCCGATCACCGAGGCGTTGATCGCGCTCGACCATACCGGCGGCGCTTCCTCTGTCCCGACAGCGGAGGCCTAGACCAGACAATGCTGTACAACCTGCTGACCCCTCTCGCGGATAGTTTCCTGCCCTTCAATCTGTTCCGCTACATCACGTTCCGGACCGGCGGCGCGATCATGACCGCCCTGGTCATCAGCTTCATGTGCGGACCGGTCGTCATCAACTGGCTGCGCAATACGCAGAATGGCGCCTCCAATATCCGCGAGGACGTGCCCGAGGGGCATCTGGCCAAGGCGGGTACGCCGACCATGGGCGGATTTCTGATCCTTCTCGCGATCATCCTGAGCACCATGCTCTGGGCCGATCTCCGCAACGGCTATGTCTGGATCGTCGTGCTCGTGACCATGGGTTTCGGCGCGGTCGGCTTCACCGACGATTATCTCAAACTGTCGCGTCGCAATTCCAAGGGGCTGCCCGGCCGGTTCAAGCTGTTGTTGCAGTTCGCCATCGCCTTTGCCGCCGCCATGTGGATCTTGGCGCTGACGCGCGAGCCCCTTGCGTCCGGCCTCGTCGTGCCGTTCTTCAAGAACGTGCTGTTCAACATGGGCTGGTTCTTCGTCCCCTTCGCGATGTTCGTGATGATTGGCGCGTCCAATGCGGTCAATCTGACCGACGGACTGGACGGACTGGCGATCGTGCCGGTGATGATCGCCGCGGCCTGCTTCGGCTTGATCGCCTATGTCGTCGGCAATGCGAATTTCTCCGAATATCTGCAAATTCAATACGTCGCCGGAACCGGCGAACTGGCAGTGTTCTGCGGCGCCCTTGTCGGCGCAAGTCTGGGATTCCTCTGGTTCAACGCGCCACCTGCGATGGTGTTTATGGGCGACACCGGATCCCTGTCGGTCGGCGGCGCGCTTGGCGCCATCAGCGTGGTAACCAAGCATGAATTGGTGCTGGCGATCATCGGCGGGCTGTTCGTGCTCGAAACCGTGTCGGTGATCGTGCAAGTGGCCTCCTTCAAGCTTACCGGTAAGCGCGTCTTCGCCATGGCGCCGCTGCACCATCATTTCGAAAAAAAGGGCTGGGCGGAATCGACCATCGTCATTCGGTTCTGGATCATCGCCTCGGTGCTGGCGCTGATTGGCCTCGCGACCCTGAAATTGCGATGAGGCGGGATAGCGCGCAGTGATCGATCTTTCTGCATATCGCGGCAAAACACTGGCGGTCATGGGCCTGGGACGGTCCGGCATGGCCACGGCGCGCGCGCTCTTGCGCGGCGGCGCCACCGCGCTGGCCTGGGACGATTCCGCCGCCCGCCGCGCCGACGCGGAGAGCGACGGAATTCCCATCGTCGACCTGCGTGGCGTGGATTGGTCCGGGATCGAGGCATTGGTGCTCAGCCCCGGCATTCCGCACAGCCACCCGGCGCCGCACCGGGTCGCCGCCGGCGCTCGCGCCGCGAAGTGCCGGATCATCGGCGATATCGAATTGCTTGTGCGGGCGCAGCCGGAAGCGCGCACCATCGGCATCACGGGTACGAACGGAAAATCGACCACCACGACGCTGATCGGCCACCTGCTGAGCCAGACCGGCGCACCGGTCCAGATTGGCGGCAATCTCGGCACGCCCGCCCTCGAACTGGAACCGCTTGGACGCGACGGCACTTATGTAATCGAAATGTCGTCCTATCAGCTCGAACTGACCGATCCGGTCCCGTTCGATATCGCCATCCTGTTGAACGTCAGCGCCGACCATCTCGACCGCCACGGCGGCATGGATGGCTATATCGCCGCGAAGCGGCGGATCTTCGACGGCCAGCGGGCGGATCAGACCGCGATAGTCGGCGCCGACGATGACTATTGCGAACGCCTTGCCGCCGCCCTCTCCGACGCCGGCCCGCAAAAGGTCGTTTCCATTTCGGGCCATACCCGCGTGAGAGGCGGCGTCTACGCGATCGACCACTATCTCTATGACGACACCGACGGCAAGAACGCGCCGATTTTCGCGTTGACCGAGGCCGCCACCCTTCCCGGCACGCACAATGCCCAAAACGCCTGCGCCGCCTATGCGGCGGGACGCGCCGCCGGCTTGGCTCCGGCGGATATTTGCGCGGCCATGGCCACATATCCCGGCCTGGCGCACCGCCAGGAGTTGGTCGCCCGCATCGATGGCGTGCGCTATGTCAATGACAGCAAGGCGACCAACGCGGATGCCGCGTCGCGCGCGCTGTCCTGTTACCAATCGATTTATTGGATCGCCGGCGGGCAAGCGAAGGAAGGCGGGTTGGAGGTGTTGCGTCCGCTGCTGCCGCGCATCCGGCATGCCTATCTGATCGGCGAAGCGGCCACGGCAATTGCCGATTTTCTCGACGGCCAAATCGACTGCACAATCAGCGGAAATCTCGACAGCGCGGTCACGAGCGCGCATTGCCGCGCGCAGCGCGATGTCGCGGAAGACCGCGTCGTGCTGCTGTCGCCGGCCTGCGCCTCCTTCGATCAATTCCCGAATTTCGAGGTGCGCGGCGATACGTTCTGCAAATCGGTCGCCGCCCTCTCCGGCAGCGCCCGCCAGCTTTACCGCGATGGGGTAGCCGCATGAATGTCGCGCTTGCCCGTACCGACACGTCGGTTTTCGGACGATGGTGGTGGACCGTCGACCGGCTGAGCCTTTTCATGCTGTGCGCCTTGCCGGGGTTCGGCCTTATCCTCGCCGGCACCGCGAGCCCGGCGGTCGGTGAAACCCATTTTGGCGACCCGCTGCACTTCATCCTGCGCCAAGCGATGTTCGTGCCGCCCGCCCTGGCGATCATGTTGCTGATTTCTATGATGTCGCCGCAGCAGGTGCGCCGGTTTGCGGTCATCGGGTTCCTGCTGGCGGTGCTCGCGTTGATTGTGACCATCCCGTTCGGCCACGAAGTGAAGGGCGCGCGCCGCTGGTTGCGCGTTTTCGGCTTTTCCCTGCAAGCCTCGGAATTCGTCAAGCCGGCCTTCGCGGTGACCGCCGCCTGGATGTTCGCGTCGCAGCGAATCGACGGAAAATTTCACGGCAACGCCATTTCCGCGACACTCTGCGCAATCGTCGTGTTGCTGCTGCTCGGCCAACCCGATGTCGGCCAGGCCGCGGTCGTGACATTGATTTGGTTCAGCCAGTGGTTCCTCGTCGGACTGCCGATGATTTGGGTCGCCTTGTTCATGGCGCTCGGCATCGTCGGCATCGTCGCCGCCTATTTTATCTTTCCCCATGTGGCGAACCGGGTCGACGGCTTCTTCGATCCGAGCGGCGCCGGCGGCTATCAGATCAAACGGTCCACCGAGGCATTCATGAATGGCGGCCTGTTTGGCACCGGTCCCGGCACGGGAACCGTCAAATCGGTCTTGCCCGATGCCCATGCGGATTTCGTCTTTGCGGTGGTCGGCGAAGAATTCGGCCTGATCGCCTGCCTCATCGTGGTTCTGGTATTCCTGGTGATCGTCCTGCGCGGCTTCATGCGTATATTTCAAAACACCGATACCTTTATCGTGCTCGCGTCGACCGGGTTGCTGGTCCAGTTCGCGTTGCAGACGCTGATCAACATGGCCTCGGCGGTTAATCTGATGCCGCCGAAAGGCATGACGCTGCCGTTCCTCTCCTATGGCGGGTCCTCGGTGTTCGGCATGGCGATTGCCATGGGCATGTTGCTGGCGCTCACCCGCCGCCGTCCGGGAGAACAGGGATGAGCGCGGCGGATCGTCCAATCCTGCTCGCCACCGGCGGCACCGGCGGCCATGTCTTCCCGGCCCAGGCATTGGCCGGCGCGCTGATCGACGCCGGTCACCGCATCGCGCTGATCACCGATCGGCGCGCCACCGCAATGGATGGGCCGCTTCAGCACGCCGACGCATACCGGGTCAACGCCGCCGGCATCAGCGGCCGCAACATCCTGCGCAAGATTGCCGCGGTGGCCCGCCTTGGCATCGGGTACTTCCAGGCCCGCGACATCATTCGGACGATCGACCCGAAAGTGGTCGTCGGCTTCGGCAGCTACGCATCCGTTCCCGCAATGGCGGCGGCTATCCGGCTGCATCATGCCACGGTGATTCACGAACAGAATGCCATTCTCGGGCGCGCCAACCGGTTCCTCGCCTCGCGCGTGACCCGTATCGCGACCGCGTTCAAGACCGTCGGCAACATGCAGGACGAAGATCGCGACAAGGTCGTCTGGACAGGCAATCCGGTTCGCCCGGAAATCGTCGCGATCGCGTCCAAACCGTATCCGGTGGTCGAGGAAGGCGGCGAAGTGCGGCTGCTGGTTTTCGGCGGCAGCTTGGGCGCCACCGTGTTCAGCGACGTCGTGCCGAAATCCCTGGCGGGGCTGCCGGATACACTGCGCAATCGCCTTCGCGTGGTGCAGCAATGCCGCAAGGCCGACCTGGACGATGCGCAAGCGCTCTACAGGGAATGCGGTATCAAGGCCGAGATTGCGCCGTTCTTCGACGATCTGCCGGAGCGTCTGGCGGCTGCGCATTTGGTTATCTGCCGTTCCGGCGCCTCGACCGTCGCCGAACTGACCGCCGCGGGCCGGCCCGCCATCTTGGTGCCCTACCCGCACGCGACCGACGATCACCAGACCCGCAATGCGGAAGGCCTGTGCGACGCCGGCGGCGGCTGGCTGATCCCGCAACCGGCCTTCAACGACGAGAGCCTGAGCGCGCGTCTTACCACCCTGCTGGCGGATACCCGCGCCCTGCGGACGGCGGCCATGTGCGCCGGCCGGATCGGGGTTCGCGACGCCACGACAAAGCTTGCCGATGTCGTGACCGGGCTGCTGTCGCCGAACGAGAGCGCCAATGCCGCATCGGAGGTGGCGCGATGAGATCGATGCCGCTCACGATCGGAACCATTCACTTCGTCGGCATTGGCGGCATCGGCATGTCGGGCATCGCCGAGGTCATGCACAATCTCGGCTACCGCGTCCAAGGCAGCGACCTTTCCGACAATCCCAACGTCGCGCGCCTGCGGTCGCTGGGCATCAAAGTCGCGATCGGGCACGACCCCGCGAATTTGGGCGACGCCCAGGTGACGGTGGTATCGACCGCGGTAAACCCCGACAATCCGGAAGTCATCGCCGCCCGCGCCGCGTTCATTCCGGTCGTCCGGCGGGCGGAGATGCTGGCCGAACTGATGCGCCTCAAATGGTCGATCGCGGTCGGTGGAACGCATGGCAAAACAACGACGACATCGTTGATCGCCGCAATCCTGGACAGCGCCGGATTCGATCCGACGGTGATCAACGGCGGCATCATCAACGCCTATGGCACCAATGCGCGCATCGGCGACGGCGACTGGATGGTGGTGGAGGCCGACGAATCCGACGGCACCTTCGTCAAGCTTCCGGCCACCATCGCCGTCGTCACGAATATCGACCCCGAACATCTGGATTTCTGGGGAACATTCGACGCGGAGCGCGCCGCCTTTCAGAGTTTCGTTCAGAACATTCCCTTCTACGGCTTCGCCGCGCTGTGCATCGATCACCCGGAAGTCCAGGGCCTCATCGGAAAGATTTCCGATCGGCGGCTGGTCACCTACGGCCTCAATCCACAGTCGGAGGTGCGCGCCGACAATCTGCGCGCCGGTCCCGGCGGGATGGTCTTCGACGTGACTTTTGGCGGACGCAACGATCGCCCGCGACAATTAGCCGGCGTCCGGTTGCCCATGTTCGGTGAACACAACATCCAAAACGCGCTTGCCGCCATCGCGGTGGCCGGCGAGATGGAGATCGAGGACGACAAGATCGTCGCCGGTCTTGGCCGTTTCGCCGGCGTCAAACGCCGCTTCACCAAAACCGGCGAAGCCAATGGCGTGGCGGTCATCGACGATTACGGCCACCATCCGGTGGAAATCGCCGCCGTCCTGAAAGCCGGCCGGTCGGCAACCCGGGGCCGTATCGTGGCCGTGGTTCAGCCGCATCGCTATTCGCGCCTGGCCAGCCTGTTCGAAGAATTCTGCACGTGTTTCAATGATGCCGATACGGTGATCGTCGCCGATGTCTATGCGGCCGGCGAGCAGCCGATCGACGGCATCGACCGCGATTCCTTCGTCGAAGGCCTGCGCGTCCGCGGCCATCGCCACGTCCTGCCGCTTTTCGATCCATCGTCGCTGGCCGGTCTGGTCACGGACATCACTCATCCGGGCGATCTGGTGATCTGCCTCGGCGCCGGAACCATCACCGGCTGGGCCAACGACCTGCCCGGTGAAATGGCCGATCTGCAGCGCGGCGCGGCGGGAGCGGGGAAATGCTGATGGCCGCCGAAAAGCACACCGCGCATCTGATCGACCGCCTGCCCCCCGTCCGCGGGGAATACCGCGAAGACGTCTCGCTCGCCCGCTACACTTGGTTCCGCGTCGGCGGTCCGGTCGAAGTCATGTTTCTGCCGGCCGATGCGGCGGATCTGCAGCAATTTCTGCAGCGCCTGCCCGCCGATATTACGGTTACGGTGATCGGCGTTGCCTCCAACCTGCTGATCCGCGACGGCGGAATTCCCGGTGTGGTCGTGAGGCTGCGGCGCGGCTTCACCGACATCGCGGCGACCGCCGGCAGCATCCGGGCCGGCGCCGGTGCCCTGGACATCAATATCGCCCGGTTCGCTCGGGACAAGGCGCGCGCCGGACTGGAATTCCTGTCCGGCGTGCCCGGAACGCTCGGCGGCGCGGTGCGGATGAACGCCGGGGCCTATGAGCGCGAAATCGGCGACGTCTTCCTGCGGGCGAATATTCTGACGCGCGATGGCGGCAAGCAATCGCTCGACTGCGCCGATATGGCATTTGAATACCGCAAATCCGCACTGCCGGACGATTGCATCGTGGTGTCCGCCGAGTTGGCGGCGCCGACCGGCGACCGGGAAGAAATTGCCCAGCGGATGGAAGCGATCGGCACAGCCCGCGCCGAAAGCCAGCCCATTCGCGAACGGACCGGCGGATCGACTTTCAAGAATCCTCCGGGCCATAAGGCATGGCAGCTGATCGAACAGGCGGGTTGCCGCGGCCTGGTGCGCGGGCGCGCCCGGGTATCCGACATGCATTGCAACTTCCTGATCAACGAAGGAGACGCCACCGCGCAGGACCTGGAGTCGCTGGGCGAGGAAGTCCGCCGCCGTGTCCTGGACGACTCCGGCGTATCGCTCGAATGGGAAATTCGGCGTATCGGCGTCGCCATGACGGAGGCGCAGCCATGAGCAAGCGTGTTGCGGTTCTTATGGGCGGTTGGTCGAGCGAACGCGAGGTTTCGCTCAGCAGCGGCATGGAATGTGCTAATGCGTTGCGAACCGCCGGTTATGACGTGACGGAGATCGATGCTCAAAAGGATCTGGGCGCCCTGCTTGCCGCGCTTACACCGCCACCGGACGCGCTCTTCAACGCGTTGCACGGTCGCTATGGTGAAGACGGAACAATTCAGGCCGTCCTCAATCTGCTGGAGATACCCTATACGCATTCCGGCCTGCTCGCCTCCGCGACGGCCATGGACAAGACGCGCTCGAAAGCGATCTTCGATGCCGCCGGCATTCCGTGCCCCGAAGGGAAGATCGTCACCATTGCCGAACTGCGTGCCGGCCACGTCATGAAACCGCCCTACGTCGTCAAACCCAACAATGAAGGGTCGAGCGTAGGCGTGCATATCGTCATGCCGGGCGACAACCATACGCCGGCAGACGACTGGCAGTTCGGCGACACGGTGCTGGTGGAACGGTTTATTCCGGGGCGCGAACTAACGGTCGCCGTGCTTGGCGGCAAGGCCCTTGGCGTTACCGAATTGCAGCCACACCAGGGATTTTACGATTACGAAGCTAAGTATACCGACGGCAAGACGACGCATATTTGCCCCGCGCCGGTTCCCGCGGCGATCGCCAAGAAGGCGATGGCGTACGCGGTCTCGGCGCATGAGGCGCTGGATTGCCGCGGCGTCAGCCGATCCGATTTTCGCTATGACGACAGCAAGCGGGACCCGGGTGATCTCTACATGCTGGAGCTGAATACGCAGCCGGGCATGACGCCGCTGTCATTGGTTCCGGAACAGGCGCGGTATGCCGGAATGAGTTTCGAGGATTTGGTCGCCTGGATGGTGGAGAATGCAACATGCGACGCATGAATAAACGCAAGTCCCGACGGATGCCGCTGGCAAAACGCCGGGCACGCCGCCGCTGGCCGGACCTCCGGTTCTGGGAGTGGCTGCCACAGAATTCCGTGTGGCGCCGGCGGCTGACATTGGCCAGCGGCGGATTGACCGTGCTGGCCGTCCTGCTGGGCGGCATGTATTGGTTCAATCAGGCAGACATTCCAAGCCGAATGGCGGCGGCAATCCGAACGGCGACCATCGATGCCACAAAATGGGCCGGATTTTCCGTACGCGCCGTCTATGTGGAAGGACGCAAGGAATCGTCGCGGGAACAACTGATCGGCGCCCTTAACCTCGCAATCGGCGACTCTATTTTCGAATTCGATCCGGCGGAGGCGCAAAGCCGATTGGAAAAACTGGGCTGGGTCGCGGAAGCCCGCATCGAACGGCATCTGCCCGACGCCATCCACATCTATCTCAAAGAGCGGAAACCGATCGCCATTTGGCAGCGCAAAAAGAAATTCGTCCTGGTCGACAAGTCGGGCGCGGTCATCGGACAGGAAGGCCTGTCGCGCTACGGCGATTTGAAAATTATCGTTGGCGACGGCGCACCGGCGCATGCCGCGGACCTGTTGTCGATGATGGAAGCCGCGCCGAAGATGATGGAACGCGTGACCCATGCCGTATGGGTTGGCGGCCGCAGATGGAACATCCGGATGGAAGATGCCATCGACATCCGAATGCCGGCGGAAAATCCGGAGAATGCGTGGCGTAAACTGACCGAAATGGAGCGCGAGTTCGGCCTGCTGAAACGCGACATCATCGCGGTCGACCTTCGCATTCCCGATCGCATGACGGTACGGAAAAATCCGCGCAAGGCGAAAATCAGCAAGACCGACGGGCGAACCTAATGAAACCCGACCGGCGCAACACACGAAACGGTAACTAGGGGAGACAGTACTTTTGGCGAAGGAAGGCATCATTTCCGCCCTCGACGTCGGCTCGTCCAAGATTTGCTGTTTCATTGGCGAGTTGGACTCGCATGGCAATATCCGGGTCATCGGCATCGGCCATCAGGCGAGCCGAGGCGTCAAGGGCGGAGCGATCGTCGACATGGACGCCGCCGAGCAAGCGACGCTGGCTGCCGTGCATGCCGCGGAACAAATGGCCGGCCTGACCATCCGGTCGGTGCTGGTGAACGTGAATGCCGGCCGCATGACGAGCGAAACGACCTATTACGAACACCCGCTGCGCGGTGGCGCAATCGACGACATGGATACGCTGCATCTGCTGAACGAATGCGCCACGGATGACGGCGCGTCGGGCCGGTCGCTGGTTCATGCGGTGCCCGTCGGCTATGTCATCGATGGATCGAACGGCATCCGGGATCCGCGGGGCCTGCACGGCAATTCGATGGGGGTAAAGCTGCACCGGGTGACCGCCGCCACCAGCGCCGTCCACAACATCGGCACCTGCGTTTCCCGCTGCCTGCTCGACGTTTCCGACATGGTCGTCAGCCCCTACGCCGCCGGTCTCGGCGCGCTCGTGGAAGACGAAATCGACCTGGGCGCCACGGTCATCGACATGGGTGGCGGCGCGACGTCAATCGCCGTTTTCTATGACGGCGCGGTGGTCTATGTGGATACGATCCCGATTGGCGGCGGCCATGTTACCAACGACATCGCCCGCGGTCTGTCGACACCGCTTAGCCAAGCGGAACGCATCAAGACGCTATATGGCAGCTGCCTCTCCTCGCATGGCGACGAAAGACAGTTCGTGACCGCGCCGCAAGTGGGCGCGGAGGACGAGGACGGGAACAATCAAATTCCGAAATCGTTTCTGGTCAGTATCGTCGCGCCACGGATCGAGGAAACCATCGAACTGGTCCGCGCCCGCCTCGAGGCAAGCGGCCTCGACAAACTCGCCGGTCGCCGCGTCGTTCTCACCGGCGGCGCCAGTCAACTTCCCGGCGTGGTGGAGATGACGCGCCGAATTCTCAATAAGCAGGTTCGGCTCGGCCGGCCGCGCGGCCTTACGGGTCTGGCCGAGGCCACTTCGGGTCCGGCCTTCGCCGCCTGCGCGGGGTTACTTTCCTTCGCGGTCGACGATCGCGGCGACGCACGGGGTCTGGCGACTCCGAAATCCGAGCAAAGCGACGGCCTCTTCGGTCGTCTGGGAGGATGGCTACGAGAGAACTTCTAGGGTCTTGCCAACTAGAACTAAAGTTCTACCAACAAAAATTCGCCCAAAGGCAAACCACAGGGCGACTTTTGCGACGAAATACTGCATATTGGCAATGGTATAAAGTGGAGAGAAGTGCAAATGACAATAAAATTGTCGATGCCCGACGTCGAGGCGGAACTTAAACCTCGCATCACTGTAATTGGTGTCGGGGGCGCGGGTGGAAACGCGGTCAACAACATGATCGAATCCAACCTCGCGGGAGTTGAATTCCTGGTCTGCAACACCGACGCCCAGGCGCTCGGACTGTCGCAGGCGGACCGCCGCATTCAGCTCGGCGTTACGATCACCCAGGGTCTTGGCGCCGGCGCTCGGCCCGAGGTCGGCCGCGCCGCCGCTGAAGAAGCCCTGGAAGAGGTGCTCGACCACCTGACCGGTTGCCACATGGTGTTCATCACCGCGGGCATGGGCGGCGGCACCGGCACGGGCGCCGCGCCGGTCATCGCCCGAGCGGCCCGCGAGCAGGGCATCCTCACCGTCGGCGTTGTCACCAAGCCTTTCCATTTCGAAGGCATGCAGCGCATGCGCCTGGCCGAAGCCGGGATCGACGAACTGACACAGTATGTCGACACCTTGATCATCATTCCCAACCAGAACCTGTTCCGCGTTGCGAATGAGAAGACCACCTTCGCCGACGCCTTCAACATGGCGGACAACGTCCTGTACTCCGGCGTTCGCGGCGTGACCGATCTGATGGTCATGCCGGGCCTTATCAATCTCGACTTCGCCGATGTCCGTACGGTGATGAGCGAAATGGGCAAGGCCATGATGGGCACCGGCGAGGCCGAAAGCGAACGACGCGCCATCGAAGCCGCCGAGGCGGCGATTTCCAATCCGCTGCTCGACGACATCACGATGGAAGGCGCCCGCGGCGTCCTGATCAATATCACCGGCGGCCCGGACATGACGCTGTTCGAAGTCGACGAAGCGGCGAATCGCATCCGCGAAGAGGTCGATCCCGATGCGAATATTCTGTTCGGCTCGACTTTCGACGAAAACATGGAAGGCCGCTTGCGCGTGTCGGTCGTGGCGACCGGAATCGACGCCGCCGAATCGCGCGTAGCGCCGCGGCTGACCGGCCCGGCACCCGTCCCGGTGCGCGAGACCGCGTCAGTGGCGGCAACCGAAGAAACCGTTGAGCCGGTGCAGGCGGAAACCGTCGAATTCGAGACCGTGACGGTGGAGCAGCCGGAGCCGATTGCACTGCCGGAAGACAAATCGCCGCAAGACGATCGAGCCGTCAACGCGCCAATCGTTTCGAATCACTCGCTGGCGGCGCTCCAGGGAGAACCTGCGGCCACCGTCGTCGAGCGCACCCCTGCCGAGCCGGAAAATTCGGACCAGCCTCCCGTCCAATCCGGCCCCGCGCCCACCGATTCCCGGAACCCCTTCATCCCGCGGCAGCCGGTTACACCGGCAATGATCAGCGGCGAGGAAAGCCCGGCGACCGGCAGCAGCAATTTTTCCGATCTCTACGATGCCGCTTCCGCCGGCGGCGAACCGGTTCGACGGCGCAGTCTGTTCGAGCGCATGACCGGCGTCGCGCGCACACGCGAACCGGAAGACATCCAACCGGCGGCGCCGAGAATCGATATCGACGTGCCGGCGGAGCCGGAAATCCGTCTCTCCGAGCCGAAACCGCAGCCGCCCGCGCAACCCTTGCGTGTGGATGCGGCGCCCAAGCCGGAGAATCCGCCGGCCCAGGCCGACCCGGCGCAGGATGCCGCACCGAAGGAAGCGCCCAAGTCGAGTGAAGAGGAAGTCCTGGATATTCCGGCATTTCTCCGACGGCAGGCGAACTAGCTGTGGTCTTTCGATAGGTTGTCCATTCGGCCCTGACCGGGGAGACTGGAGTTACCAAGCTTCAGCACTCTTTGGGAGAGCCGAATGAACATTCACAAGAATGCCCGTTTGACGCCGCTCGGTCGAGAACGAATGG
>JBFFGE010000013.1:0-42896 GCA_041557595.1 Alphaproteobacteria bacterium | reverse complement strand
GCCGCTTGTCCGGGGTGACATGAATTTTATCGCAATTCGGACTCTTGCGCTGAAATGCGCCGACGCGAACCTTAACCGTTTTCCTCGGCCTTGATTTCCCAGCCGCCGGCCTCGGTTTGCTGCCAGTAGGTCAGCTTGTGACCCGCCTCCTTGCACGCGGTCCAGCGTCCGCGCGCCTCCTCGACCGCGGCCTCGTCGCGGCCGTCGAACAGATCGCAGCACAGATCGTACGCGCCGATCCTGCCGCTGTTCGCGCCATCGACCAGAAACAGGACCGTGGCGGCGTTCGGATTTTCATCGAGATGGGTCAGCCAGACCGGCTGCATCTCGGGGTTTCCGTCCTTTTGGCTGCCATGCGGCAGGAAACTGTCCTTGCCATAGGTCCAGAGCTGACCGTTCAGCGCCTCCACCCGTTCTTCCGAACCCGCCATGACCACCGCGCGCCAGCCGCGCTCCAGCGATTTTTCGAGCAGCTGCGGCAGCGCACGCTCGAGCGCCATGTGCTGCAAGTGGTAGAAGCGGATTTCCATTGCCGGCGTCCCGCCCGGTTCAACCCTCGTAATTATCGCGCACGAGCCGGTCGAGCAGCCGCACGCCGTACCCCGCCCCGCCCTTCGGCACCGTATCGGCAGGTTTGCTTGTCCAGGCCATTCCGGCGATATCCAGATGCGCCCACGGCACCTTGTTGGTAAAGCGCTGCAGGAATTGCGCGGCGGTGATCGAGCCCGCATCCCGGTCGCCGATGTTCTTCATATCGGCAATTTCGCTGTCGATCATCTTGTCGAACGCCTCGCCGATCGGCATGCGCCAGACTTTCTCGCCGGTCGCCTCGCCGGCCGCGATCAGCGCCTCGGACAGTTTATCGTCGTTCGAAAACAGACCCGCATATTCATGGCCGAGGCTGACGATAATCGCGCCGGTCAGGGTCGCGAGATCGACCATGAATTTGGGCTTGAACCGCTTCTGGCAATACCAGAGCGCATCCGCGAGCACCAATCGGCCTTCGGCGTCGGTGTTGAGGATCTCGATCGTCTGACCCGACATCGATTTGACCACATCGCCCGGCCGTTGCGCGTTGCCGTCGGGCATGTTCTCGACCAGGCCGAGGATGCCGATGACGTTCGCCTTCGCCTTCCGCCCGGCCAGCGCCTTCATCAAGCCGGAGACGGCGCCCGCGCCGCCCATGTCCCACTTCATCTCGCCCATGCCCGCGCCGGGCTTCAGCGAGATGCCGCCCGTGTCGAAGGTGACGCCCTTGCCCACAAAGGCGATGGGCTGCTTAGATTTGGCGGCGCCGTTCCATTGCATGACGACGAGTTTGCTCTCCCGGCGCGACCCCTGGCCGACGCCGAGCAGCGACCCCATGCCGAGCTTTTCCATCTGCTTTTCGCCGAGCACCTCGACTTTGACCCCGAGCTTGGTGAGGCCGCGCGCCATGGTCGCGAAACTCGCCGGATAGAGGATGTTCGGCGGCTCCGACACCAGGTCGCGGGTGAAGAACACGCCGTCGGCGATCTTGCTCATCGGCCCGAAGTGACGCCGCGCCGCCGCGCTGCCCTTGACCGACACGGTCACTCCGTCAAGCGACGGCTTTTTCTTCTTGTCTTTTTGGGTGCGGTATTTGTCGAAACGATAGCTGCGCAACAGCGCGCCATAGCCGATCCGCGCCGCGGCGACAGCCGGCTCGGCGACACCAAGGTCCACGGCGATGGTCGCATGGCTTTCCCCCGCCGCTTCCAAATGCGCCTGGACGCACCCGCCCAGATCGATCTCGCCCCGCTCATCCAGCGTCTTGCCGAGCCCCATCAACACGATTCGGCTTACGGGCATTCCGGCCGGCGCGACAATATCGAGCAGCTGCTTCGGCTTGCCTTCGAACGTGCTGGATTTGAGCGCGCGGGCGACCGCACCGCCGGACGCCTGGTCGGCCTGTTTCGCGGCCGGGCCGAGTTTCTTGCCCTCGGCGACGCCGACGACCAGGGCGCCTTTTTTGGGAATGCCGGGTTCGGCGAAAGTGATTTTCATGCGCTAGCCTCATCTGTGAGAAAACAGGGCGACGACGGGATCGCGACCGCTGCCGGAGCGGAACCGGCGGTCGACGGAATCGCTCGCACTGTAGCGGCGCTGGCCAAAAATGAAAGTCCCATGCCGCGGGCAATTCCACGATTCCCGCTCACCTTCCTGGCATCCGCGCCCGCCGGGCGGTAGCATCGACCATCCCCATCGAAGCACCGATCGACAGCGACATGGCAACGCACACCGCACACTCCGAAATCGGCCTGACCCGCAAACGCATCGAAGACGAACGGTTCCTGACCGGCCATGGGAACTATATCGACGATATCGTGTTCGACGGCATGGCGTATGCCGCGATCCTGCGATCGCCCCATGCCCATGCCGAACTGCGCGGCATCGACACGGACGACGCCGCTCGAAGTCCGGGCGTATTGACGGTCCTCACGGGCAAGGACCAGGACGCCGCCGGGATCGCTCCGCTGCCGCCCACGGAACGGGTCAACGAACACAGCGGAGAGCCGTTCGCCTACACGCCCTATCCGCCGCTCGCAACCGACCGGGTGCGCCATGTGGGACAGCCGGTCGCGCTGGTCGTCGCGCGCAGCCTCGCCGAAGCATGGGATGCGGCGGAACGCATTCGCGTGGACTACGCGCCGCTGCCGGCGGTGACGACCGCCGCGGCGGCGCTGGCCGACGGCGCGGCGCAACTGAGCGACGACATCCCGGGCAACATCGTCCATCAATGGCAAACCGGCGATGCGGCGGCGACCGGGCGCGCGTTCGACGACGCGGCGCATGTGGCACGGCTGACGGTCTACAACCACCGCATCGTCACCAATCCGATGGAGACGCGCGGCGCGATCGGCATCTACGATGGCGATACCGGCGACTACACGCTTCATCTTTCGAGCCAAAGCCTCCACGTCGGTCGCGACAATATCGCCGCGGCCCTCGGTATCCCCAAGGAACGCCTGCGGTTCGTCGCGCCCGATGTGGGCGGCGGCTTCGGCACCAAGAACTTTTCCTATGTGGAGCAAATCCTGACCCTGTGGGCGGCGCGCACCGTCAGGCTGCCGGTAAAATGGATCAACGACCGCGGCGCCGGTTTCGTCTCGGATCATCAAGCAAGGGATCACCACGCGGAAGCCGCGCTCGCGCTCGACGCCGAGGGTCATTTTCTCGCCTTGCGCATCGGCAGTTGGGCCAATCTCGGGGCCTATCTTTGCGGCTCCAGCGCGCGCGTCCCGCTCTACCAATACATGGCCCTGCCAAACACGGTCTACCGGATCCCGGCGCTCCGCCTCACCATCGGCGCGGTCACGACCAACACGGTGCCGATCGGCGTCACACGGGGACCCGGCTTCGCCGAATCCGTCAACATCCTCGAGCGCCTGATCGACCGTGCCGCCCGCGAGATGGCGATCGACCGCGCCGACATCCGGCGGCGCAACCTGATCCCCGCCAGCGCCATGCCCTATAAGAACGTGTCGGGCACGACGATCGACAGCGGCAATTTCAACGCTAACCTGGACGCGGCGCTGGAGCACGCCCGGGGCTTCGAGGACCGGCGGCGCGATTCCGAAGCGCGCGGTCTCCGTCGCGGTCTCGGCTTCGCCTATCACATTAAGGGAACCGGCGGAGCCCCCGAGGAAAAAGTAGAAATCCGCTTCGACGACGACGACACCGTCACCCTGACCACCGGTACCCAATCGATCGGCCAGGGACACGAGACCACGTTTCCGCAAATCGTCGCCGGCCGGCTCGGCGTTCCGTTCGACCGGGTTGGCTATCGTCAGGGCGACACCGCCATCATCTCGAAAGGCGGCGGGCATGGCAGCTCGCGCTCGACCTATATGGGCGGCACGGCGATCTATCTGGCAACGGAGAAGATCATCGAGAAGGGCCGGCGCATCGCCGCCCGGGCCCTGGAAGCGGCGGACGCGGATATCGAGTTCGCCGACGGCCAGTTCCGCGTCGGCGGCACCGACCGCGCGCTCGACCTGTTCGCGGTGGCGCGGATCGCGCGCGAAAGCGGCCTGCAATCCGGGGACGGCGACATCGGCCTCGACACGGCGCAGGAATTCATCCGCAAAGCGATGACCTACCCGAACGGCTGCCACATCGCCGAGGTGGAGATCGATCCGGAAACCGGCGCGGTCGCGGTGGTCCGCTATGCGGCCGTCGACGATTACGGCGAGATCATCAATCCCATGGTCGCCCGGGGCCAGGTCCACGGCGCGATCGCCCAGGGGATCGGCCAGGCGCTGATGGAACACGCGGTCTATGAGGAGAGTACCGGACAGCTGCTCTCCGCCTCGTTCATGGATTACGCGATGCCGCGCGCCGCCGACCTGCCCGCCTTCGACGTGACGTTCAACGGCACGACCTGCACGACCAACCCGCTCGGCGTGAAAGGCTGCGGCGAAGCCGGCGCGGTGGCCGCCTATCCGGCGGTCGCCAGCGCCATCGGCGACGCGATCGCTTCCCTGAACGGCGACGCGGACGCCGGCAATTTTACCGGCCCCGCGACGCCCGAACGGATCTGGCGCGCGATGAACGGCATGGCGCCGCGCCGCTCAGGCTAACCGAAATCAACCGCAGAGAGCGGGTAAAACGATATACTGTCCATAGTTTTCACGGGTCTACTGGTCGTGGAGGGCGCTGAGAAAATGAAGGATTATTTGGCCGGGCGGACTTTAGTGGGATTTGACATCCGAAAAAGCTCATCATTGAACAACTTATTTATGACTTCATATGACAATGAAGTGCGCTATGAGGACATTTATGAGAAGTTTCAGGATTACCAGTCTGGGTTAAATTTATTTTTTGATGATCCATTGAGCATCCCGTCACTGCGGGTTCCTCAAGGAGCGCTAATTATTGCATTTGATCTGCCAACCGAATTGGTTGTGCGACTTTCAAATGGAAATGTGTCATGCCCCCAGCCACTGCCTAAAACTAACATTCAAAATGGGTGGAGTTTTGCTGGTTTTGATGTCGTTGACCCGATAACGCAAACGAGTGCGTTTCATGGATTTGACCTCTCAATTTCTATAGAAAAACTACTAAAAGAATATTCAACTACCTTAAACAGGCATAAATTATTATGTGATAAGGGAAGTGCGCAAGAAATGGTGGATGTATTTGATGAATTAATTCCAGAGCATGCGCCGTTTTCCCACTGTGGTATATGGTTAAGGGCAAATTAGCGATAACGTAAAACCCTTCCGCGGAAACTGGGGACATGGCCGTAATCGCGGCTGGTCACGCTCCGAGGTCTATGATGCGGGGGCTGTCTTGAGCAGCCCCCGATAGGCCATGTCCATTTTTTTAACACTCGACCGGCTATATATGGTTTTGAGGGTTGGAATTCGACTGGGTAGAGGTCATATATGCGGCCCCTCCCGTCGCCATGCTTGTCGCCACCGGCCCTGACGGATTTTGAGGATCGACACCTTCATCGCTGCGGCGCCCATCGACAGCCGGTTTTCGCCGGTTTCGCCTGTCCCTGAAACGGCCCTGTCTCCTGCGCGATTTCCCTTCTCCACCATAGGCATCGAATGCAACTCAGAAACTGGCAACAAGAGATCATCGACAGTTTTCCGACGATCCTGAAACAACACCGCCGGTTCATCCTGAAAGCGCCCACCGGCGCGGGGAAAAGCGTTCTCGCGAGCGAGATCGTCGAGCGGTTCTACAAGGGCAAGAAAATCATCGTTCTGTGCCATCGGCTGGTGCTGCTGGAACAGCTCGAAAAGGCGCTCGGCGCGAAGCACACCGTCCGCAAGCTGGAAGTCTCCGACACCGGTCCCGCCTTCGACGGGTATGACATCCTGCTGTCGACCAATATGCGGGCGAAAGATGTCTTGGCGGATGCGGTGCCGAAGGCCGACCTGATTATCGTGGACGAAGCGCACCGCGTGTCGCCAAACGGCCAGGGCTACAAACGCATTATCGACAATTTCAACAAGAACGGAAAACCGGAAGCGCAGTTTATCGGGCTCACGGCGTCACCCGAGCGCCGCACGGGCGACCAGCGCGACCAACTCCACCTCGCCTTCGAGACGATTATCGATTGCGCCGATATCGAGACGCTGATCGATGAAGGCGTCTTGGTGCGGCCGGTCTATCGACCGCATTTCGTGCATGATCTGGAACTCAAGAACATCGATATCAGCTCGGGCGATTTCCCCGTCGCGAAGCTGGCGCCCGCGATCATCAAGTCATCGATGATCGACTATGCGATCTGGAGCTACAAGGAAGAGCGCGAAAAGCTGTCGACGCGGCCGATCTCGGCCTGGTTTTGCGCCGATATAAGCGTCGCGGAAGCGACCCTGCAAACCATCCGCGATTGCGGCATCGAAGCGGCCATGGTGACCGCCCAGACACCGATCGGCGAGCGCATGCGGCTGCTGCGCCGTCACGAGGACGGCGACATCGAAGCGATGGTATCCGTCGGCGTCCTGGCCGAAGGCTGGGACAATCCGTACTGCAACATCATCGTCCATCTCCGGCCGACCCTGTCCAAGGTGCTGTGGGGCCAGTCGGTGGGCCGCGGATTGCGGTCGGCGCCGGGCAAGGACAAATGCATCGTCATCGATGTGAGCTCGAACTGGAGCACCTTCGGGCCCGTTGAGAAGTTGGAATGGAGCCTCTGGAGCCACCGGCGGTCCTACATGCAATTCATGAACCGGTTCAATTGGATCGGCCTGCAGCAGGACGATGAAGACCACAGCGAAACCTACCTGCTGTGCACCAACGAATTGCCGAACAAGATGCGGTGCTCGCACATCTACAAGAAGGACGCCTATCAGGACGACACCTGCCCCGTCTGCGGTACCTATGCGGCGATCGACATCTACAAGGAACAGAAGCTCGGCAGCTCGCTGAACGAAAACGGGCTGCACCGGCTGTTTTTCGAGCGGGTGCCGAAGGTCTTCGAAGAGATGGACCTATCGGTTTGGAACAGCCTCGGCAGCACCGCCTGGAAGTCGGCGAATGCAAAGGAGCAGGTGTTTCTCGCCTTCTGCATGGCGTTCCTCGAGGTCTCGGGCGAGCCGACGCAAACCGAATCCGAATATTGGGACGCCGCCCTGGCGGCGGAGGCACGGATTCGCGGCTATCTGGTGGACAACAAGCTGCAGATCGTCAAACAGAGCGACTTCGACCTCGCCCTTCTCGCCGACGGCATGCTCGCCGGCCGGGAGATCCGGACCTTGCAGGCCCATTACGGCATTTCCCTTTGCGGAACGGTCTTCAAGACGCACACGCCGGAAGATCGCGAACGCAAATACCAGAAAGCGATCAGAATAGCCGAACGGCTCGCCGTGATCGGCTGCTCACCGCAGGACAATTTGCCGTATTTCAACGCCGCCGATCATAAGGCCAACGGGGCCGAGCGTTCATCGGCCTGACCGACCCGCCGCACTTCGCTTAGGTTCCGGCTGGTTCCTCGGCCGCTCGAACGGGCTGTTTCGCAAATCGCGCTGTTTATCGAAAATCGAATCCTTCCGGATTTCCCAATCGACGGGCCGCGGCAGCGGCAGGCGCACCTGCACTTCGGCGAGACGCGGCGACAATGGCGGGTCGCCCGCGATCATCATGGCGTTGAACGCCTCCAGGCTTTCAGGCATTTCCGTAAGCGGCCACGCATCGGCGGCGCGCGCGGTCACGAACAGAATTCGGCGATATTCGGAAGACATGTTGGCCGCCGAACCGTGCAGCGTCCGCGTATGGTGAATGGTGATGTCGCCGGTCTTGCCGACGAGCGGAACCGCCTTCGCATACATCGCGTCGGCCGCCGGATCGGTGACCGCCCCCGCGAACATGCCGTCCTGATGATGGTCGAGCACCGGCCCCTTGTGGCTTCCGGGCACCACCAGGAGCGGCCCCTTGTCGGGCGTCACGTCGTCGAGAAAGATTCCCAGCACGCAGAGGTCGTCGTTGGTATGCGGATAGTAGGCCCAGTCCTGATGCCACTCCACCGGATCGCCCCCGCCGCCCGGCTTGAGATTGAGCTTCAGCCCGTAATGGCGAACGGCCGGGCCCAGCACCTGCTGCAAGAGCGCGGTGATTTTCGGATGATGCAGCACCGCCTCATAGGCCGGGTGCTGCTTGATCGGCCGCTTGATGCGGCGCAGACGCGGATGGTCCGCGGTGTGGCCCTCTTCCAGATCGAAAATATCGTCGCTTTCGGTGAGGCCGCGCGACCGGTCGAGAAATTCGTCGGTCACGCGCTGCAGATGGTCTATGTCGGTATCGGGCAAAACGCCGGAGACGGACACATAGCCATTGTCCCTGTAAAACTGCACTTTTTCTTGAGTAAGCATGGCAATCCCTCTCGCCAACGGGGCTTTCGCGGTCCACCGAGTATGACGGTCCGACCAAACCCGGGCAAGACGGTGTGAACCGGCGCGCCGCTTGACCGGGGCACGATCGGAAACGGTCAAATCGCAAGGCCTATCGCGAGCGGGCCGACCCTCGTTTGGCCCCGGAGAAGCTCTTGGTGTTCGCGTTCGCGCGCGGTCCCTTGATCGAATTCGCGCCCGGATCGAACTGGCCGGGCCGGATCTTCTTCCCCGGCACCTTGGCATCGCCGCCCTGTTTATGGGCTCGCTGGGCCGATTTCGCCTTTGCCCGTTTGCGGGCCTTTTCCTTGGTCACCAGAAATTATTCTTTCCAAAAAAATTTCAAGAAATCCTGAAACACGGCTCGAAGACGGTCCGGAACGGCCCCGGACGACCGCCGCATGGCGTCCCCCTCCACTGGCAATACTGTCACCAAACTGCAAACATGAGCGTCGCCCGGCGCTAACCGGGTGAGGAATCACGGTCCGGACCAATACATCCTACCAATCAGAAAGGGGGTAGCCGATGTCCAATACCTTTCTCGTGGCCGTCGACGGCAGCAAGGGCAGCATCCGAGCCGCAGAATTCGCAACCGAGCGCGCACTCGCCAGCAAATCGGAACTGATCCTAGCATATGTCATTGAATGGTCGCCTTACAGCTTTCATACACCCGACGAGTTGGCGGAGCGGCATAAACGCCGCGAAGAAGAAATCGAGCGCGCCCAATCGACGGTGCTGGAGCCGATTGCCAAATCGGTAAAAGCTAAGGGTGTGAAGGTCGAGGTGGTCGTGCATCACGGTCATCCGACAGAGACGCTCGTCGATCTCGCAAAGGAACGGGGCGCCACGCAAATCTTCATCGGCCGCAAGGGCGAATCCCGCGTTGCCTCACTCTTATTCGGCAGCGTCGCCGGATCGCTGGTCCAAACATCACCGGTGCCCGTTACGGTCGTTCCCTGAAAAATTAACAATCTTGGACACAGTAAAAGGGGGAGTGTCATGAAACGTATTCTTGCTGCCACAGCCGTCCTGCTGTTGACCACCGCCGCGGCGCATGCCGCAGGCATCGACGAAACCATCAATACGGCAACCGCGCCGATCGCCGCCTGGGTCGGCAAGGTCGTCTTTTTTAAAATTCCGATTTTTGGCGCCGAACTGCCGCTGGTCGTTTTGTGGCTGGTCGCCGGCGCCATATTTTTTACTTTCTACCTGAAATTCATCAATATCCGCGGCTTCAAACTCGCCATCGAGCTGGTTCGCGGCGACTATGCGAATCCCAAGGATGCCGGTGAAGTCTCGCACTTTCAGGCTCTCGCCACCGCTGTCTCGGGCACGGTGGGCATCGGCAACATCGGCGGCGTCGCCGTTGCGGTGACGGTCGGCGGGCCGGGCGCCACATTCTGGCTGATCATGGCCGGATTTCTCGGCATGTCGACCAAGCTTGTCGAATGTACGCTCGGCGTCAAATACCGGAACGAGAACCCGGACGGCTCCGTTTCCGGCGGCCCGATGTACTATCTGCGCAAAGGCTTCGCCGAGCGCGGCATGGAAGGTTTCGGCAAGTTCATGGGAACCTTCTACGCCATCGGCATCTTTATCGGCGCCCTCGGCATCGGCAATATGTTCCAGTCGAACCAAGCCTATGTGCAGCTGAACCACGTCGCCGGCGGCGGCCTGGACGGCCTCGGCTGGCTGGTCGGTCTTATCATGGCCGGTATCGTGTTTATGGTCATCGTCGGCGGCATCAAGTCGATTGCCCGGGTGACGGAAAAGATCGTACCGTTCATGGCGATTTTCTACTGCTTCTTCGCCCTGATCGTCATCTTCCTGAACGCTTCCGTCCTGCCGGAAGCCATCGGCAATATCTTCACCGGCGCGCTAACCGGCGAAGGCGTCGCCGGCGGCGCGTTGGGCGCCCTGATTATCGGGTTCCAGCGGGCGGTCTTCTCGAACGAAGCGGGAATCGGTTCGGCGTCCATCGCCCATTCGGCGGTCCGCACCAAGGAACCGGTCACCGAAGGCATCGTATCCTTGCTCGAGCCGTTCATCGACACGATCGTCATTTGCACGATCACCGCCCTGGTGATCGGCACGTCGGCGGTCGCCGATCCCAACTTTGCGGGGACGGCCAAGGGCATCGCCATGACTTCGGCGGCGTTCGAGCGGCAATTCTCGTGGTTCCCGATCCCGCTCGCCTTTGCGGGGGTCCTGTTTGCCTTCTCGACCATGATTTCCTGGTCGTATTACGGGCTGAAGGGATGGACCTATATGTTCGGCGAGAGCATGCGGGGGCAGACGATCTACAAGCTCATCTTCTGCGCCTTTGTCGCACTCGGCTGCGTCGTTCAGCTGGGACCGATCCTGGATATCTCGGACGCGCTGGTGTTCCTCATCTGCGTACCGAACATTCTGGGTCTCTACATTCTTGCTCCGATCGTCAAGCGGGAGCTCGAATCCTACCTCGCCCGGATCGACAGCGGCGAGATCAAGAAATACAAAGACGCGTAACCTCGAACGGGAAACCGTTTGACGAGGCCCGGCCACGCAAGTGGCCGGGCCTTCTTCTTGCCCGCCGAAGGCCCGGGCTTTGATGTGTACAATGTCGGCGGCGCGGGATATTTAATCGGGACGATGGAACCCGGGCGGCAGCAGGCATTCTGAAATGAAAACGGTCACCTGGTACATCAGCAAGCAGGTCCTAGGCATGACGCTGCTGGCGGCTCTCGTGCTCTGCTTCATGGTCTGGCTGTTCCGATCGCTCCAAGTCGTGGACATGGTGCTGAACCTGGGAATCTCGCTGACCGGATTTCTGTATTTCGCGTCGCTCCTGTTTCCGCGCTTTCTGTTGCTGGTTGCGCCGATGGCCGTATTCGGCGCGGCGCTGTTTACCTACAACAAGATGATCGGCGACAGCGAACTCGTCGTCATGCGATCCGCGGGGCTGAGCCAGTTGGCGCTCGCCAAGCCCGCGATCATGATCGGCCTCCTGGTGTCCCTGCTTTCGATCTTCATGAGCACCTATTTCGTTCCCCTCACCTTCCGCGAATACAAGGAACTGCAGCTGAAATACCGCAACGACCTGCCCAAACTGCTGCTGCAGAAGGGCGTCTTCAGCCCGATCGCCGATGGGGTGACGGTGTATTTTCGCGATGTGGCGGAAGACGGCGCGCTGCTGAACGTACTGGTGCACGACAATCGAAAGAGCGAAAAGCCCGAGACCTACATGGCGAAACGCGGGTTGGTCCATGAAGGCAATAATGGCCAGTGGGTTCTGACGCTGAAGGATTTCAGTGTGCAATTTCTGGCGAATCCGAAAAAAGCCACCCTCTGCATGCCCGCCGCCATCGCCACCAAGCCCGACCGAACCGATTGCAGCCCGCCGGCGTTCGAACGCGCCGCGTTTACCGATGCGAGCCACGTCGAATTTGACTTCTTCACCGGCGGTGAAAGCAGCCTTTACCTGGGCGCCCGCGAACGAATGTTCACCGAATTGATGGACCCGACAATCGTGGATCCAAAGCTTCGCCGCGATATGCGGGCGGAGCTGCACTATCGGCTCGCCATGCCATTCCTGCCGCTGACCTGCGCCGCGGTGGGCATCGCGATCCTGCTGTCGGGCAGTTTCAGCCGTCGCGGGCAATTCAAACTCGTGCTGATGGCGGTGTTGACGGCGGCCTTGATCATCATCGCCACGCATCTGCTCCGCAATTATGCGACGCAGCGTCCGTGGCTCATCGCCGTGATGTATGCGACGGTGGCAATACCGCTGTTGATTGCGATGATCTCGCTTGCCATTCCCCGGCAATTGCCGCGGTCCGATCCGCCCGTGCCGCAATAGCGTCGGGCCGGTCTCCGCAACCCGGCGATCAGATATTCAGGCGTTTGAATATGGGTTCAGGAATCGACCGGATAATGGTCATGATTGCCCACCAGAAGAACGGGAAATAGGCCACTTCCTTGCCTTTTTCCGCAAGCCGCCAACACGCCGCGGCGCACGCCTCGGGCGACGCCACCAAAAACAGCCCGGGCAAGCCGAAAGTCATATCCGTATCGAGGAAGCCGGCCTTGACCGTGGTCACCGAGACGCCATGACGGCAAAGTCGCGCCCGCAAGCCCTGAAGATACAGATTTAGGGCGCCTTTCGCCGAACCGTAGACGTAATTCTTGATCCGCCCGCGATCGCCGGCAACCGACGACACGACAACGACCTTGCCCTCCTCGCGCTTCTCCAAATACGGCGCAAGCCGGCTCAGCAGCGAAACGGCGCCGAGATAATTCACATGGACGGTGCGTCGCGCCAATTCGAAATCCTGATCGATGTCGTCCTGTTCCGGCATCGCGCCGAACAAGACCAGCACGTTCAGTCGTTCCGCCCGGCCGACGCATGCCTCGACGAACGCCTGATGGCTGTCGAAATCTTCCGCATCAAACGCCAGGACTTCCGCGCGGCAACCGCTGCGCGCCATCGCATCATTGGCGGTTAGCTGCAGGTCATCGACGTCGCGACCGGCCAGGATAAGGTCCGCGCCCTCGCCGGCGGCATGTCGGGCGAAGGCCCGCCCGATCGAGGACGACGCCCCAACGATCAGCCATGTGGCGTCGATATCGGTCATTTGCCACCCTCGCGAATTCGCAAGCGCCGCGCCAAATCGGAATTGAACGCACCGTCCGGGTCCACATCCTGCAGGACGGCGCGAAACGCGTTGAGTTTCGGATACATCGTCGCAAATCCTTCCGCGCTCAGGCAGGAATCCTTGGCGAGATAGATCCGTCCTCCATGGTCGAGAGTGATCGCCTCCATCCGGGTCATCAGCGCGCCAAGCCCTGACCGCACCGGAAAATCCAACGCCAGGGTGTAGCCGGGCAGCGGAAAGGAAAGGTGCCCTTTACCGGCCGCGCCGAGGGTTTTGAGAACGGCGAGAAACGATCCCGCGCGCGCCGCGGCGGCGGCCGAAAGAAGCGTCCGGATGCCAGAACGGGCCTCCGCGTCGGGGATGACACACTGAAATTGATGAAACCCGGATCGGCCATACATTCGGTTCCACTCATGGATGCGGTCCAGCGGATGAAAGAACCTGGACATCTCGACCCGTCGCGCGCGGCCCTTCATTCCCACACGGCGCAAATACAGCGCGTTGAAGGCGGTAATCGACCAGCGATTCAACGCGGCGCCGGGCAAATCGCACGGCATCTTGCGGGCGCGGCGAGCCTCCGCCGGCACCCCTTCGGCCGCCACTTCCGCCGTCTCCAGAATTCCGCGGCCGAGATTTTCCCCCTGCGCCAGCGCATCGATCCATCCGACGGAATAGGTCGCGGTTCGGCGGGCACCCTCCAGCAACTCGAAGAATTCATCCAGGTCCCGGACTCGGCTTTCGCGCAGATCGACCGCGTTGCTCGCCGCCGGCAACAGCCGGACGCACACGACGAGGATCATTCCCGTCAGGCCAAGGCCGCCGATCGTGGCGGCGAACAGATCGCCGCCGTCCTCCGCCGAGACGCGGCGGATGGACCCATCCGCCAGCAGGAGGTCGACCCACAGGATATTGTCGCCAAAGCTGCCGTGATGGTCGTGGTTCTTGCCATGCACGTCGTTCGCAACCGCGCCGCCGATCGTGGCAAATCCCGTACCCGGTATCGATGGCAGCAAGAACCCCTTCGGCACGAGCCAGTGATGCAGCGCGGCGATCGTCGCACCGGCTTCGCAGACGAGTTCGCCTTTCACGGCGTCGAAGGCCAGGACGCGATCCAATCGCTCGGTCAGCATCGCGTGGCCGCCGTCGTTTAGCGCCGCATCGCCGTAACTGCGGCCGCCGCCGAACGGAATCAGCCCGCCACGCGGCCGCGACGTCACGGCCTGGACCGCCGACGACCAGCGTTCCGGACGGCAGGCCCGAACCGTGGCGCGGCTGGTGCGATCCCAGCCGGTCAATTGCAGTTCTTTCCAGGTCATGACGGGTACACGCAGGCTCTTAAATATGGATCATGTAGATGTATGTAGCGAGCCACGCCGCCACGGTTACCATGAGAAAGGAATCGTTGAACAGCAAAGTTGTCGGTGAACCCGATCGCTCTTCCACCAGGGTGAGCTGTAAATACCTGAAAACCCCGGCGACGACATAGGGTGTCGTCAAATAGAGGTTGTCGCTGCCAAGGCGCGCCATCGCATCCTGATCGGCCGTAAAAATCAGATAGGAAACCAGCAGGGCCGCCAATGTCACCATGACACACACGTCGAGGAAAGGTTTGGTATATCCCCCCAAACTCGTTCGGTGTTCGGCATCCAAGGCCATCACGAGATCATCGCGTCGTTTCGCCAGGGCGATAAAGAGCGCAAGCATACCGGCGCATATCAGGATCCAGGCGGTGGGCTGCACGGCAATCACCGCCGCCCCCGCATAGACGCGCATGACGAACCCCGCCGAAATGATCAGAACGTCCACGATGGAGATCGATTTGAGGCCGAGACTGTATCCAAGATTCAGTGCGACATAGGCGAGAACGATCGTCGCCGCGGCCGGGCTGGTTAGCATCGCGATTACCAAACCGAGAAAAACCAATCCGATCGCCATCGCCAATCCGGTGCTCGGCCGCAACAGGCCCGACGCGAGCGGTCGGCGGCATTTTACCGGATGGCGCTTGTCGGCGTGTCGGTCGCGCAGGTCGTTGAAACAATAGACACCGCTCGACACCAGACAAAAGCTCAGGAACAACAACACTGTCGCGACCAGCGCCTCTAACGAAACCGCGCTTGGCGTAAAGAACAAGGGCGCGAACACAAAGGTATTTTTCACCCATTGCCGCGGCCGCATGAGTCGGATCATACCAAGCAGCCGGCTTTCCCCGAGCACCGCGTCTTGCCGGTCGTCTTGCGGAACTTGGGTACTCATTCGGCTGCTCCTGGGCCGTCCCGCCGGTGCGGGACCGTGTTGCGGGCGACTATTCCATAACGTTACTAACGGCCTGTTAACGAATTTCCGCGCCGCCGCAAAGAAGATCGATGCATTCTCGGTGACGGAAAGAACCTTTCAATGCCGTTACGATCCGTACTATTAATCGAGCACAATAAAACCAAAGACACGGAATGGGCAGCACTTCGATGAGCATCGACCAGTATTTTGCCACACCGCCAGTTGCTTCCGCCGAAATCGCGGGATCCCTCACCCACTTCACGCCACGGTTTGCGGCGCCGGGACAGACAATTCGAACCGGTAACGTGGAAATCTGATCGTCTCGGTCGGATCGGAGCGCGCTGGTGAAACTCTCGGCAACATTGTCGGCGTATCTCGGACGTCAATACATATATTGGCTGATCGGCGTGTTCCTGTGTTTCATGGCAATCGCGCTGCTTTTCGACTTTGTCGAAATGATGCGCCGCGCGGCGAACAAGGAAAATGCGACCGTCGGCATCGTTCTGCAGATGAGTCTCTTCAAACTGCCGCACCTACTGCAAACGACACTGCCGTTCATGGTCCTGTTCGCCGGCATGTTCAGCTTTTGGCGCATGGCGCGCGCCAACGAAGCGGTGGTATCGCGGGCCGCCGGAATCTCGGCCTGGCAATTCATCCTGCCTGCGTTCCTGATTACGGCGTTCGTCGGATTTGCGCAAATCACGGTCATCAATCACTTCGCGGCGGCAATGCTCGCGAACTTCGAAAAGCTCGAGGCCGACTACCTGCAAGGCCGGACCAGCATGCTCGCCGTGTCCAAGAACGGGTTGTGGTTGCGACAGTCGAACGACGACCTGGGCTATTCGGTGATCCACGCCCTGCGCGTCGCACAGGACAAAATGGATCTCCGGGACGTCAAGGTCTTCCGCTTTTCCGAGAAGGAAGAATTCATCGAACGGATCGACACCCGGTCGGCGATGCTGCGCGACGGATATTGGCTCATCCGGTCGGGCTGGCGATCTAGCCCGACGGAGGGAACGCGCGCCGTCACGAATTTGCGGATCAAGACGGATCTGACCCAAAACCGGATCCTCGACAGCTTTGCCCCGCCCGAGACGATGTCCTTCTGGGATCTGCCCGCCTTCATTCGCGTCCTCGAGGCCGCGGGGTTCTCGGCCCATCGCCATCGGCTGCATTTTCATGCCCTGATGGCCTATCCCCTGCTACTCAGTTCGATGATACTTGTCGCGGCGGCATTTACGCTGCGCATCAATCGCAGAACGCGCGCCACCTTGACATTGCTTGGCGGCTTGATGTGCAGCTTCGTCCTCTACTTTTTGACCGATGTGGTACACGCGCTCGGCCTTTCGGCCAGCATCCCCATTCCGTTGGCGGCCTGGACCCCTGCCGGCGTGACGGCCCTTATCGGTCTCGCCATGCTCTTTCATTTGGAGGACGGCTGATGGGCGCCGTCCGCATTACCGTTGTTTTGCTGATATTTTTCCTGGCCCAGGCCGCCACAGGCCAGGCCCGCGACCTCGGCAAACAAGATACGCCGGTCTTGATCACGGCCGACGAATTGAGCCGCGACGACGAACTGGGCGCCGTGATCGCACGCGGCAACGTGGAGATCACCCAGGGCGAACGCATCCTCATGGCGGATTCGGTCAGCTACAATGAAAAGTCGGATACGGTGAGCGCTTCCGGCAATGTCCGGCTGATGGAACCGTCGGGCGAGGTCATCTTTGCGGAATTCGTCGAACTCAGGGATCAATTCAAGAACGGGATCGTCAAACAGATCCGGGTCCTGCTGAACGATGATAGCCGTTTCGCCGCGCAGGAGGGGCGGCGCGAAGACGGCAATCTCATGGTGATGAAGCGCGGCGTCTATTCGCCATGCAAATCCTGCAAGAAAAACCCGGACCGCCCTCTGATTTGGCAAATCAAGGCGTCAAAAATCGAGCATGACGAATTGCGGCAGGAAATCCGCTACCACAACGCATTCATGGAACTGTTCGGATTGCCGGTCGCCTATGTCCCCTATTTCACCCATCCGGACCCCACGGTGAAACGAAAGAGCGGGTTTCTCGCGCCCGACTTCGGCGCGGGCGGCAATCTCGACGGATTTATCCGACTGCCGTATTTCATCACCCTGGGCGACAACAAGGATCTCACGATCAGTCCCATCTATACCGTCGCGGAGGGTTTGGTCTTCAGCGGTGAATACCGGCAGCGGTTCAACAAGGGCGAGGTGAAAATATCCGGC
The DNA here is from genome assembly GCA_041557595.1 of Alphaproteobacteria bacterium. Lineage (GTDB taxonomy): Bacteria > Pseudomonadota > Alphaproteobacteria > UBA8366 > UBA8366 > JAOTYV01. The sequence goes on along the minus strand of JBFFGE010000013.1, from coordinate 25,380 downwards.
AGCGTTACCGAGGCCGACCGAACGGATACGGTCAATGGCGTCAGCGTCACCGAAACGGACAAGCTGCGCGGCTATGGCGAGTTCAATGGCCGGTATGACATCGACCAGACTTGGCGAATCGGCGCGGACGCGCAACGCTCGACCGACCGCACCTATCTCAAACGTTTCGATTTCTTCGAGAAGGGTCAGGACGTCTTGAAGTCCAACGCCTATCTGGAGGGATTCCGGCCGCGAACCTATGCCGCGGTCAACGCGTATGCGTTCCAGGACCTCCGGCCCGTGTCATCGAGGCCCGAACAGCCGGTCATCGCGCCCCTTCTGCAATTCAATCACGTCGCCGAGGCCGATCGATTCAACGGCCGTCTGAGCCTCGATTCCGATTTTCGTCTGCTCACCCGAACGGACGGCCCGACGACGCAGCGGGTTACGGTGCGTCCCGGCTACGAAATATCGCACACCGCCGATGCCGGCTACGTGACGACGTTTTCAGCCTCGGTGCTTGCGAATTTCTATAACGTCAATCAAACCGCGGGCCCGAGTTTCAGACCCGACATACAGGACAACATAAGCGGGCGGCTGTTGCCGCGTGCGACATTGAAATGGCGATTTCCCTTCGTCAATACATCCGGCGCCTTCCGCAAATTGATCGAACCGGTTGCCATGGTCACGGCGACACCGAACGGCCAAAACCCCAAAGATATCCCGAATGAAGACAGCACCGTATTCGAAGCCGATGACTCGAACCTCCTGAGTTCCGACCGGCTGCCCGGGATCGACAGGGTGGAGAGCGGACAACGCGTCGTCTATGGGCTGCGTCTCGGCGTTTACGGCGATGCCAATCGCCAGATGACCGCCTTCATTGGCCAGAGCTACCGGCCGCACACCTCCGGTAGCCTGAGCGCGGATAGCTTGATCGAGCGCGGTCTGTCGGACATTGTCGGCCGCATCGATTTCACGCCGATGCGATATGTCGACGTGCTATACCGCTTCGCGATGTCTTCGGAAGATCTCGGGCGCCCGAAACGAAACGAAGTTTCCTTCTCGCTCGGTCCGCCTGCGCTTAAGTTTGAAGGATTTTATTCCTTTGTTGACGCCTCGCGCGATTTTCAGGAACGCGAAGAAATAAAGCTTCGCTTCTCGACAAAGATCACGGATCATTGGTCCGTCATTGCGACGACGCATCGCGATTTGGCCCAAGGCCGGTCATTGAAGCATTCCGGCATCCTTCGATATGAAGACGAATGCTTCGGGCTTGAGTTGGTGGGGACACGAAGCTTCTTCGACGAAGAAGATATTGACCCTTCCGACTCCCTACTGATTCGTATTAAATTCAAGCATCTCGGTGAAGTCGGCACGACAACCGGATAATCTGGTGGGAGCGATGGCTAGCAAGCAAACAAGGGCTCATTCCCCTGTTGCGACTGTCCGCATATGGCGGCACGCCGCCGCAATTCTAATTTGCGGTGCGATGGTGGCGTCGGCGGCGATGCCGGGCGCCGCGCAAGGCATCATCCGAATTGCCGCCGTGGTTAACGAAGACGTCATTTCCGCCTATGACCTCTTGAACCGCATCCGCCTTGTCATGCTCACCAGCCGGCTGCCCAACACGCCCGAGATTCAGCGCCGCCTGTCCTCCCAGGTCTTACGGAACCTCATCGATGAGCGGCTGCAATTGCAGGAGGCGAAGCGTCTCAAAATTGACGTGCCCGACAAGGAGCTCGATGACCTTCTCGTTAAATTGAACAAGCAAAATCGCATGGACCCCGGCACCATCGAGGGCATGCTCAAGCGCAACGGCATCGACGCGAATGTCCTGCGGGCGAAACTCCGCGCGGAAAACGCCTGGTCAAAGGTGGTGCGGAGCCAGCTGCGCCGTCAGGTTTCCATCGGAAACGAAGAAGTGGAAGAAGAGCTGAACCGCCTCAAGACGGTGCGAAACCAGCCCCGGCAACGGATTGCCGAAATATTCCTTGGCATCGACAGCGAGGAAAACGAACAGCGGGCCATGGACCTCGCAAACCGTCTCATCAAACAGATTCGATCCGGCGCGCGATTCACAGCGCTCGCGCGGGAATTCTCGCAAAGCTCGAGCGCAGCGGTCGGCGGCGACATGGGATGGGTGTCCAAAGGCCAGCTCGACCCGCTATTGGAAAAAAGCATCGCCGGGCTGAAGAAGGGCGAAATCGCCGACCCGGTTCGGACACTGGCCGGCGTTCACATCCTCATGCTGGTCGATCGCGCGAATCCACAAGAATCCGCCTTACGAAAGACCACGGTAACCCTGGCGCAAATCGTATTGCCGGCCGCGAAAGATGCGTCGGAAGACGATCTGCAAAAAATGCGTACCCAGGCGCAGGAAATTCGCGATGCGACAAAGGATTGCGCCGGTCTCCGGGAAGCGGCGAAGAAGATAGCGTCGCCTAAATCCGGTACTCTCACCAATGTGAGCACCGATGCGTTGCCCGCGGAATTGCGCGATGCGATTGCATCACTGCAGATCGGGGGTACGACCCAACCCATAAGGGTCGCCGAAGGATTTGTGGTGATGACCTTGTGCGATCGAAAAGAAGATCTGACCGGTTTGCCGACCAGAGAACAGATCCAGCGGCGTCTCGGCGACCAACGGCTCAACCTCCATATTCAACGCTATATGCGGGACTTGCGACGCGCAGCCTTCGTGGATATTCGCGGATGACCGGATTGCCGCCGCCGATAGCGCTCACGATGGGCGAGCCCGCCGGGATCGGCGGCGAATTGACCTTGCGCGCATGGCTCGACCGGGCGCGGCTGGGCCTGCCGGTATTTTTCGCAATCGACGACGTGGCGCGATTGACGGCGCTGGCCGGGAGGCTTGGCTGGGACGTTCCGATCGCGGAAATTGCAGACCCGAGCGGAGCGGCGGAGCGGTTCGACAGTGCCCTCCCCGTCATCAGCAATCCCATTCCGGGATCGGTCGTCCCCGGACAACCCGACCCGAAGAACGCCGCCACGGTGATCGAGGCAATCCGCAGGGCCGTCGATCTCGTCACAACGGGACAGGCCGGCGCGCTGGTCACAAATCCGGTGCACAAGAAAACGCTTTACGATGGTGGCTTTCCGCACCCTGGACATACGGAATTCCTGGCGGAGCTGGCCGGTGGCGTCCGGTCGGCCATGATGTTGACCTGCCCCGGGCTGAGGGTCATTCCGGTCACCGGACACGTCTCCCTGGTCGACGCGATTGCAAAACTCAGCAGCGCCGAAATCGTCGAAGTAGGTATGATCGCGGACGCCGCCTTGCGACGGGATTTCGGCATCGAGGTGCCTCACCTCATGGTCGCGGCGCTCAACCCCCATGGCGGCGAGGACGGCTCCCTCGGCCCCGAGGAAGAATCCATCATCCGTCCGGCCATCGACGAATTGAAGAAGCGCGGATTATCGGTCAGCGGCCCGGCGCCCGCCGACACGCTGTTTCATGCGCGCGCGCGGGAGGCCTATGACGCCGCCATTTGCATGCATCACGATCAGGCGCTCATTCCCCTCAAGACCATCGATTTCCACAATGGCGTCAATATCACGCTCGGCCTGCCCTTCGTCCGGACGTCGCCGGATCACGGCACGGCATTTGAAATCGCGGGCATGGGCGTCGCCGACGTCACCAGCCTGGCGGCTGCGATTGCCATGGCGCGCGATATCGTCGCGTGCCGCGGTGGCGGCCGCAGGATTCAGCGAACGGCCCTTGCCTGACCGGACCGACCAGGACGTCTTTGCCGCGCTGCCGCCGCTGCGCGACACCATCGCCCGGCTCGGTCTGAGCGCACGAAAATCGCTCGGGCAGCATTTCCTGCTCGACCTCAATCTGACGCGGCGGATCGCGCAGGTCGCCGGTGACCTGACAACCGGGACGGTCATCGAAGTTGGGCCCGGCCCGGGCGGCTTGACCCGGTCCCTCCTGACCGAAGGCGCCCGCCGGCTGATTGCAATCGAGCGCGACGCCCGGTGCATCGAGGCGTTGGCGCCGCTCGCGCAGGCCGCCGGCGAACGGCTGGAAATCCTGGAGGGCGACGCCGCCAAGATCGATTGCGCGGAGATCGGTACGCCGCCCCGCCGCATCGTCGCCAACCTGCCGTACAACATTTCCACGGTGTTGTTGATTCGCTGGCTGCGCGATGCCGCCGCGTTTCACAGCATGACATTGATGTTCCAGAAAGAAGTCGCAAACCGGCTGATTGCGGAACCGGGAACATCCGCTTTCGGCCGCTTGTCCGTCATGGCGAACTGGCGCTGCGAGACGCGCATCTGTCTGAATTTGCCCGCCCGCGCCTTCACCCCGCCGCCCAAGGTGGATTCGAGCGTCGTTCAGTTTACCCCGCGGGCAAATCCCGAACCCGCCGCCTGGGACGCCATGGAAACCGTCGTGGCCGCGGCATTCGGTCAACGGCGCAAGATGCTACGCAGCGCCTTGAAAGTCCTAAGGATGGATCCGCTGCCGCTGCTGGCGGCGGCAGGGATCGATCCCACGGCGCGCGCGGAAACGCTGTCGATCGCGCAATTCGCCGCGCTGGCGCGCGCCTTCAGCGACCGGACCGCAACCCTTTGACGAATTCACCCAACCCGATCATCCGCTCACGGCGCAGCCGTTCTGCCGCGAGGATCGCAGTCACGTTGCGGACGCTCTCCTCGATATCGCGGTTTACGATGATGTAGTCATATTCCGCATAGTGGCTCATCTCGTCCGACGCCTTGCCCATGCGCCGCGCCACGACTTCCGGCGGGTCCTGAGCCCGGTTCGTCAGCCGGCGCTCCAGATCCGCCGTCGACGGCGGCAGGATGAAGACGCTGACCAAATCCTCGCCCGCCTTCTCCGCGATTTGCTGGGTGCCCTGCCAGTCGATGTCGAAAAGCACGTCCTGACCGCCGTCCAGCGCCTCCATCACGGGCGCCGCCGGCGTCCCGTAGTAATTGTCGAAGACCTTCGCGTATTCGAGCAACTCCCGGCGGTTCACCATCAGATTGAAATCCGCCACATCGACGAACCGGTAATCGCGCCCGGCCACCTCGCCCGGCCGCTTGGGCCGAGTGGTGACCGACACCGACATGGTAATTCCGGAATCGCGCGCAAGGATTGCCCGGGAAATCGTGGATTTCCCCGCACCGGACGGTGACGACAGCACGAGCATCAATCCGCGCCGGGAAATCGTGTCAAAATCGTTGTCCGCACTCATTCCAGATTTTGAACCTGTTCTCGAAACTGTTCGACCGTCGCCTTCATGTCGAGCCCCACGCGGGTCAAATCGACATCGTTCGACTTCGAGCAAATCGTGTTTGCTTCCCGGGTCATCTCCTGACACAGGAAATCCAGCCGACGGCCAATTGCCCCACCCTTGCCAAGCATTTCGCCGGCCGACGCAATATGCGATGCAAGCCGGTCGAGTTCCTCGCGAATGTCGCCTTTCACGGTCAGGACCGCGAGCTCCTGCGCAAGGCGCTCTTCAGGCAAGGTCGGAACCGCATCCAATAACTCCTTGAGCTGCGCGGTCCAACGTTCCTTGACTTTTTCCGGGCGAAGCGATTCGACCGATGCCGCTTCCGCCCCCAAGGCTTCGAGCGATGCAAGTTGATCCGACAGGACCGCCGCCAAACGATCGCCTTCTTCCTGACGCGCATCCGCCAGCGCATCCAGCGCCTCGTCCAGCGATCGCCCCATACCGTCCATCCGGGCGGCGATTTCATCTTCCGATTCCGGCGTCTCGACCGCCTCGACAACACCACGCACCGCCAGCAAAGCCTCGATACGGGGCGCATCCGGCGAGACACGCCCCTGATAGCGGCGCGCCTCCTCGACCAGCATGTCGAGCAGGTAGCGATTGATGCGCATCGGGACCTCCGACTGCTCCGTGCCGGTCCGGCTCAAACCGAGAATTATGGAAAAAGCGCCGCGCTGAAATCGCTTGGATATCGCGTCGCGGACAATAATATCGAGTTTTTCATGGCCCTGCGGCGCGCGGAAGCGGATATCGCGGGAGCGCGCATTGACGCTCTTTGTCTCCCAACTCCATTGCCAGGACCCATGCTGTCCACCGGCCCGCGCAAACCCTGTCATACTGGCAACGGCCAAAAAGATACTCCTTCAAGAAAACGTACAGCTGAGGCGAGACATTTCCGCGCCGCACTATATCCTGCTCACCGTGACGCAACAACAATCACACGGTGTTCCGCCCATGTCCGTTCGCATCGCCGCACCGCCGCAATCGATCCTGATCACCGGCGCCTCCAGCGGCATCGGCGAAGCGCTCGCCCTCGCCTTGGGCGGCCGCCATCGCAGTCGGCTGAACGCCGTCGTCGACAAGTGCCGACAACAGGGCGCGGAAACGAGTGGCGAAAGCGTCAACATCACCGACCGTGACGCCATGCAGGGCTGGATCCAGTCGGCGGAACGGGCCCGACCGCTCGATCTGGTCATCGCCAACGCGGGAATCTCGGCCGGTACTTCGGGCGGCGGCGAGGCCGATCGCCAGGTGCGCCTGATCTTCGACACCAATCTGACGGGAACGCTGAACACCGTACTCCCGGCTATCGACGTAATGCGCCCGCGCCGCCGCGGCCAGATCGCCGTCATGAGTTCGGCCGCCGGATTTCGCGGATTCCCGGGCGCGCCCAGCTACAGCGCGAGCAAAGCCGCGATCCGGATCTATGGCGAGGCGCTGCGCGGCATGCTCGACCGCGATGGGATCGGCGTCTCCGTGATCTGCCCGGGATTCGTGCGCAGCCGGATTACCGCGGCAAATAAATTCCGCATGCCGCTGTTGATGGATGCGGACCGGGCCGCGGCCATCATCCGCCGCGGATTGGCCAGAAACAAAGCCAGGATCGCCTTTCCCTGGCCCACCTATTTCGTCTCCTGGTTGACCGGCAGCCTGCCGCCGGGATTGACCGATGCGTTCTTCCGCAAACTGCCGGAAAAATAAGGCCGCGGCGGCGGGTCCCGAACACATGCGATACATCGGGACACCGCCACCGTGATGCAAAGTAATTTATCCGGCTATCGTTCAAGCCGAGGATTGAGGACGTCGCGCAACCGGTCACCAACGAGATTGATGCTGACAATGGCGACGAGCAATGCGACACCCGGCAAAACGCTGATCCAGTATTTGCCGCCCAACAGGTAATCGTAGCCATTGGAGATCAACAAGCCGAGCGACGGTTCGGTCACCGGCAGTCCAAGGCCGAGAAACGACAGCGCCGCCTCGAGCGCGATTGCATTCGCGACCTGGACCGTCGCGATGACGATGAGGGGCGGCAGGCAATTTGGCAAAAGATGGCGGAAGATCATCCGAAGACTGGACAATGCAAGACTGCGTCCCGCTTCCATATATTCCTTGTTCAATTCGGCCAAGGCGGTGCCGCGAACCGTGCGGGCATAATACGCCCATTGCACGATGACGAGTGCCGCGACGACCTTATCGACTCCCTTGCCCAGCACGGCGAGCAGGATCAGCGCGATCAGCACCGTCGGAAAACTGATTTGGACATCGACCGCCCGCATGATGAGCGTATCGATCCGACCGCCGAAATAGGCCGAACACAGACCGACCGACGTGCCGGCAATGACCGCCAGCGTGGCGCTGCCAATGCCCACAAAAATGCTCAAGCGCAAGCCGTAAAATATCGCGCTCAACATGTCCCGGCCCTGATCGTCGGTGCCGAGCCAGTATGTGCCGCCGGTATAGGCTTTCGATCCCGGCGGCAACAATCCGTCGAGCACGTCGATCTCGCCAAGATTATAAGGATTTTGCGGCGATATGATCGGCGCCAAAATCGCCACACCAAGGATGATCACGGCAGCGACGAAGCCGATCACCGCCAGCGGGCTTTCCATATAATCGGTCACCAGCCGCATGAAGGGCGACTGAACGGGGACGCCAACCGGATCTTTGACATCCCTATGATCGCGCTCGGGGACCGTGCTCATCCCTTCTCCTGCGTAAGCCGGACCCGCGGGTCGATCATCGAATAAATGATATCGACCGCCAGATTGATAAAGATGAACAGGGTCACGACAATCAGCATGTAGGCGACGATCACCGGCCGATCGAGCAGGTTGATCGAGTTGACGACAAGACGGCCGATGCCGGGCCAGGCGAAAACGGTTTCCGTTACGATCGAGCCCGCCAGCAAATCGCCGAACTCCAATCCGACGACGGTGACCAGCGGGATCAAGATATTCTTCATGGCATGGATCCCGACAACACGCCGCTTTCGGAGACCCTTGGCGCGGGCAAACTTGATGTAGTCGGTCAGCATCACTTCGCGCATGCCGGCGCGCGTCAACCGAATCACGAGCGCCATCTTGAGCAGCGACAGATTGAGCGCAGGCAGCAGGATATGCTTGAGCCCGTCCCATGTCAGAATGCTTATCGGAATGCCGAATACATCGACCGTCTGCCCGCGGCCGGTCGACGGCAGCCAGCCCAGCATGACGGCGAATACCATGATCAGCATCAGCCCGACCCAAAACGACGGCAAGCTGAAGCCGAGAATCGATCCGGCCATGATGGTTCTGGATACCGGCGACTCCGGATTGAGCCCGGCGAATAGTCCGAGCGGAATGCCTATCCCGAGCGACAGTACCAGAGCGACGATCGTCAGTTCGAAAGTTGCCGGCAAGCGCTGGGCGAGCAGTTCGACCGCCGGCACCCTGAATACGAAGGATTTGCCGAGGTCACCGTTGAACGCATTGCCAACGAAGATGCCGTACTGCTGCCACAGGGGCTTGTCGAGCCCCATTTGGCGACGCGCGAGTTCGACGTCCTCATCGGTTGCGTCTTCGGAAATCAACAGTTCCACCGGATCGCCAACGGCGAAGACACCGGTAAAGACGATCAGCGACATCACAATCAACACGATGACGCTTTGCATCAACCGGCGGATAAGAAAGACCGACATCGTCTATCCGGCACGTATGCTGATAACGGTCGGCATGGGCGACGGACCGGACACTGCCGGCCGCCCGCCGACCGCTACCGGTTTATTTCTTTTCACGTACCGACATCGCAAGTGTGTATTGGTCGAGCCGCGGCGTATAAACCAAATCCGGTTTGGTTCCCCACGTAAAGACCCAGAAAACGAGCGGCATCATCGCGACCTCGTCCATCGCGATCTTTAAAGCCTTCATGGCCAGGTCCTCGCGTTTTTCCGGATCCACCTCGACCCCCGCCATCTCGCCAAGTCGATCGACTTCGGCATTCGAATAGCGTCCGCGATTGGCGCGGCCGGTGCGCTTTTTCTTGTTGTACGTCATGACATTGGGATTGATGATGCCCATCGGATCCATCAGGCTGTTGCCCCAACTACTCATATACAGCGGCAGTTCCAGCTTGCCTCGCCGCTTCGAGAACACCGAATGGGGCATGGTCTCGACCTTCATGTCCATATTGAGGTGCCGCGTCCACATCTGCGCCACAACCTGGATAGTCTTGACGGCGTTGACGATACGGTCATTGGACGTATGGATCGTGACCCGGAAACCATCCGGATATCCCGCTTCCGTCATCAATCGCTTGGCTTTCTTGGGATCGTAGGTCGACATGTCATAGCCCGGGATATAGCCAAACATTCCTTCGGGCAGATATTGGCGGGCGCGCACCGCCTGCCCTTGGTTGACCCGCTCGACGATGACGTCCCGGTTGATCGCCAAATTGAGCGCCTGACGCACCTTCAACTTGCGGAACGGATTTTCCTTGAGCGGCTTCCCGTCCTTGCCCGAGAAATGTTTCGTCTGGTCCGGTTCCTGCACGAAACCGGGGACGAACATGGTGAATCGGGTTGTCGGGCTGGTCCACAGCTTCAAACGTTTGTCCGTCTTCAAACGCTTGATGTCCGTCGTCGGCACCGAAGAAATGATATCCACATCGCCGGCCAGCAACGCGGCAAGGCGCGTGGAATCGTTTTTCATAATATTGAAAGTGACTTTTTCCCAGGGCTCCTTGTCACCCCAATATTAGTCGTTGCGGACATATTCGACGCTGGCGCCGGGCACCCAGCGCGAAAATTTGTACGGTCCGGTTCCGATCGTTGCCTTTCCGGTGGTGTAGTCCTCGGTCTGCGCGCCTTTACCGTTCTTCTCCGAAATGATGTAGATGCGGCTGATATTCTTAAAGATCAGCGGTATCGGCTTGTTCGTCGTAAAGCGGACAGTCATGTCGTCCACGGCTTCGATCTTTGTGACGCCTTTCATGAAACCGGCGAAGGAGCCAGGACTGTTGGGCACCCCCTTGATCACCCGATCGAAGGAAAACACCACATCTTTCGCGGAAAACGGCGAACCGTCATGAAACTTCACCCCCTGACGAATCTTGAGTTCGTATTGGGTGGGACTCAGCGCCTTCCAGGACGTCGCGAGACCGGGAACGAGTTTGCCTTTGACATCGGTCTTAACCAGCGTCTCGAAGACATGCATGGCGTTCGAATTGTTCTGACCGTTGTTGTGCCAGTGAGGGTCGACGCCCGTCAGTACCGATCCGAGACCGATCACCAATTCCTTCGCGGCGACGATCGAGGCCGACAACGACACGGCGGCGGCCACGACGGTGGCAATTAAAATCCTGCGGCGCATGGTATCCTCCCGTCCTGAGCGGTATCGAGCGAATTGCTCAAGATTTGCTGTTTCTTGCCAGTACTCTCTTCGAAAATTTTTCGGTGACGCATTCTTCAGAAGTAAGTATCCGCCCAATTCCGCCGCATTGGCAAGATGCCGGCCAGGACCGGACACGCGCTTGCGGCCGACGCCGCTTCCGGAATCCTGCATCGAGCCATGGCGGCCCGATGCAAATCACCCGGCGCAAAGCGGCTTCTGATTCAGATCCCGTTCATCTACCATGCGGACCGGACCGACATGGTTGCAGGAGTGGGTCGAATGGCGAATGGCTTCACCGTGCGCGAAACGCTGGAATACGCGCCCGAAGTCGTCTGGGCCTATCTCACGAATTTCGAGAACGCGCCGGAATGGATGGCAGGCATTGGGCCGTTTACCCAAATCACCCAAAATCCCCTGGAGATCGGAACGCGGTTCGGCTTCGAAGCGCGGGGCAAGCTGCGCGAAACCCGCGTAACCGCCCTCGTACCCGGCAAACGGATCGCCCTGACGTCGACGCAAGGCGGCGTAACGGCCACCTACACATATTCCGTCGCGCCCACCGGCGACGGAACGGAAGTTGTTCTGGATGCCGTGTGCGAAGCGACGGGGCTTTGGAAACTGCTCCATCCGATAATCGTCGTTGCAATGAGGAAAAGCGACTCGTCCCAGCTCGCGAATTTGAAACAAGCCACGGATCGCTCGGCTGCCCGTCGTCAATAGACATGAATACCAAGATCGTATTCCTCGCCGATCGGCCGGACCTCATTCCCACATTGTGCGGTTGGTTCGCCGAGGTATGGGCGCCGTATTACGGACCCGGCGGCCCGGGCGACGCCGCGGCCGATTTACAAGCCGCTTGCCAACGGGACGCGCTACCGGTTTGTTTGCTCGCCATCGACGACAAGGACGCGGCAATAGGCACTGCATCCTTAAAGGCCAATTCAACGGCCGATCTGCCCGATTGCGGACCATGGCTGGCGGCGCTGGCGGTCCGGCCGGACTGCGCCGGTCACGGCATCGCCGATTTCCTTGTTGCGGCGATCGAGAAAGAGGCAGCACGGCGCGGTGAAACCGCGCTCTATTGCGACGCCAACACCGACGAAACCCTCAAGAATCCGGGCGGATGGGAGGAAGTGGATGCGCGCCTCCTCGCCGGCCGCGGTTGGACCGCCATCGGAACCGGCGATTCCTTGCGCGGTGCGACCGCGATCTATGAGTTAAACACGTTTGCCGGCTAAGCCCGTACGAAACGTGATTACTGCGCCTCTGGTCCGAACCGCATCGTCATCGAACGCTCAGAACCAGAATTTCAGTCCGGAAACGAAATACACATTGTCGGTGCTTTCGCCCTCATCCCGGGCGAAGCTGGCTGTCGCGCCGAATTTTCTTTCCCAGTGAACACCGACATAGGGCGCCAGTTTACGCCAGAATTCGTAGCGAAGCCGCAGGCCCAGTTCAAGATCGTTGACGCCGGCGCCGGAGCCGATTGCGGTATCCTTGGTGAACGCCACATTGACCTCGAGCAACGGCTGAAGGATCAGTTTCTGCGTCAGCAGAAAATCCTTCTCCGCTTCGAAGCGGAGCGACACGGCGCCGATCTCGCTCACGAACAGGTTCGCGTCCATCTCAACGAACTGCACCGCCAGGCCTTCCACGCCGATCACGCCGTAAGTCCGGTCGGGGTCCGGCCGGATATCGTGGCGAACACCCGCGTTTATGTCGAAGAATTCGGAGACAGGACGACGATACAGCAGCTGAAATTCCGCCGCTTCCAATTCCTCGTTGACCGGATTCTCTCCCTCCGATTTGAAGGCGATCCGATGGTCGTCATTCCCTATCCAGGCGTTGACGTCCCACGCCACCACGTCGGTGCCATCGCCCATCCGGTATTCGAGCTGCTCGACCTGAAAGAATGTGTAGATCTTGTCGTCGAGTTCGGCGGCCCCGGACAGCGCCGGCACGATCAGAAGTACCGCCGCCATGACTCCGGCGCGGCGCAGCAAACATGGCATCCTCATCGGGACCGTTCCGCCAACTCGCGTTTGACCACGACCTTACGAAACATGCCCGACGCCATGTGAAAGGTGAGATGACAATGAAATGCCCACTGGCCCATCGCGTCCGCCTCGATGTCGGCTTCGACCGTGGTCCCGGGCGCAATCGAAATCGTATGCTTGGCCGGATTGTACTTGCCGCTGCCATTGTCCAGAATCTGCCACATGCCGTGCAGATGCATCGGGTGGGTCATCATCGTCGTGTTGATGAACTTGAACCGCACCCGTTCACCGTATTTCAGGTAAATCGGCTCGGCGTCGGAATACTTCTCCCCGTTGATGGTCCAGACATAGCGCTCCATGTTACCGGTCAGGCGGACGACGATCTCCCGCCGCGCCTTTCGGTGCGGATAGAGCGGCCTGAACGCCTTCAAGTCGGCATAGGACAGGAACTTTCCGCCATTTGCCGCCTTCGGCGTCAATCCGCTGCCCGCCGCGTAGAACGGGTCGGCTTTCTTTGCGGCGCCCATTCCATGCCCAGAATGGTCCATGCCTTTCATAACCGTGCCATCGGGCATTTTATGGCTCCCCTCCGCCATGCCGCCATGCGCCGAATGATCCATGCCTTTCATCACCGTGCCGTCGGGCATTTTGTGTGTGCCCGCCGGCATGCCGTCGGCGCCGTGCTTCATCGCGCCATGATCCATCGAACCGTGTCCGCCGTGCCCCGCGTGCCCGGCCATGTCGGCCATGGTCAGGTACTGTGACGGACGCGGCCCCGGCACCGCGCCCTTCATGCCGGGCCGGGGCGCCAGCGTGCCCCTCGCATGCCCGGTCCGGGCCATCGCCTCGGCAAAGACCGTATAGGCCTTCTCTTCCTTTGGCCGAACGATGACATCGTAGGTTTCGGCCACCGCAATGCGGAATTCGTCGACCGTGACCGGCCGCACATTATTCCCGTCGGCCTGAACCATCGTTAGTCTGAGACCGGGGATCCGGACGTCGAAATACGACATCGCCGACGCGTTGATGAATCGGAGCCGGATGCGCTCCCCCGGCTTGAAAAGTCCTGTCCAATTCTGATCCGGATTCCGACCGTTCATCAGGAAGGTGTAGCCGCTGACATCGGCGATGTCGGAGGGCACCATGCGCATGTCGCCCCAGTCCATGCGGTCGGACAATGCGGCGCCGAGCCCCATCTTACCGATATCCTCGAAAAATGTGCCGACCGTGCGCCGCTGATAATTGTAGTAATCGGACGACTTCTTCAGGTTGGCCAAGATGGTTTGCGGGCTATCCTTGTGCCAATCGGACAGGACGACGACGTATTCCTTGTCGTAGCGGAAGGGTTCGCGCTTTTTCGGTTCGATGATAATCGCGCCATACATACCGACCGGTTCCTGCAGACCGGAATGGCTGTGGTACCAGTATGTGCCGCTCTGCTGCGCCGGAAAGGTATAGGTAAAGGTCGCTCCCGGCTTGATGCCCGGGAAACTGATCCCCGGCACGCCATCCTGCTGGTAGGGCAGTATCAATCCATGCCAATGAATCGACGTATCTTCGTCCAGCCGGTTGGTCACATTGATGGTGATCTCTTCGCCTTCCTTGAACCGCAGAACCGGCCCGGGGACGGTGCCGTTGAAGGTCATTGCCGTCTGGCGTTCGCCGGCAACGTTGATGGCCGTCTTGGCGATCTCCAGATTGTATTGTCCGGCGGTCGCCATCGACGTGACGCCGAGCGCCAAACAGAAGCCCATCGCGATAGCGCCAGCACATTGTCTGAGGTTTCCGGTCATTGGTGCCACCTGTCGGATAAATCGTTTATCGAAACTTGATCTCGCCCATCATACCGGATTCGTAGTGACCGGGAATGTTGCAGGCGAACTCCAGCTTGGCGCGCTTGCTGAACGTCCAGATGATCTCGCCGGACTTGCCCGGCTCCAAAAGAATGCTGTTGGGATCGTCGTGGGACATTTTCATCCCGTCGCCGTGATCCATTTTCATGCGTTCGTGATTGATGCGATCGGCCTCGATCATGCCGTGCTCCATCATCACCAGCATCTCCTTCTGGTGAGCGGCGTGCATGGCCGCCGTGCCGAGCCCGAACTCGTGCAGGAACTCGCCCTTGTTCGTGATCTTGAAGCGGATCGTCTCGCCGGGCTTCACGGATATCGATTCGGGCTCATAGAAATTGTCCCGCATGGTGACGACGATCGTGCGCGTCACCTTTGAAGCCTTCCCTGGCTTGCCAATTGCCGCCGCAGCGCCATGGTGACCGCCCGCGCCATGTTTGCCGGCTGCGTTGACGCGATCGGCCGCTCCGCCCGCAAACGCCAAGAGCGCAACGGCCAGCGTCCCAGCCGTGAAAAAAGTCTTCGTGGTGCCCCAATTCATTGACCGCATAAGACGTTTCCTTTCGATCTGCCCGACAATGCCTGCCACCGACAAAGATAACCCGCCGGATATGGCAATTTTATGAATGAGTTGCCGAAGCGAACTTCAGGCGGCGCTACCATGTCGCGCCAAACCGTCGCGGACCCTAGGGCTTCCCGTGACGGGAGGGTCAAGCGCAAAAATACCGCGCAGTGCGCATTCGATTGCACCGATACTCGGTCGCGCCCAAACATGGCGATTGCAGTTTCTGCCATTGAATTTCCCTAAAGTCGTCGAAATAAAACCGTAAATAAAAATTTTAATATAGGCTCATACTTAGTCGTAAATGTCGATTGGCACGTATATGCGTGGAATCAAACATGTCATGACAGGTTATGAATTCTTGAAATTTGGCGTTATTTACTTGGCCGTAAACCGCGCATATTGCGATTTATCGCAATGACGCGCGATCGTCATGCACTCGGTCGTCACCCCCCTGCCATGGCGCTCGTGGCGACGCTTTGTTTCCCGCTTTTCCTGCTTGCCGCCTGCGACGACCAACCGGGCGGACCGTCGGATCCCAACGCCGAATTGATCGCAAAAGGCCGGGAGATTTTCTTCAACGAAACATTCGATGGCAACGGCCGCACCTGCGGCACATGTCACCCGGCGGAAAACAACTTCACGATAGATCCCGCATTCATCGCGACACTGCCCGACGATGACCCGCTATTCATGGCGGAAACCAACGCCGCCCTTGCACGGAACTTTGAAAATCCCGTTTTGATGCGCGCGCTCGGTCTCATTCTTGAAAATCAAGACGGCTTCGACGACCTCGAAAACAATTTCAACATGCGCGGCGTACCCCACACGCTTGCGTTGCCAACGTCGATCGCCAACCCACAGGGCCCCCGCACCGGATGGTCCGGTGACGGCGCGCCCGGAGACGGCTCGCTTCGATCCTTCGCCATCGGCGCCGTCATTCAGCATTTCCCGAAAACGCTGGGCCGAGTGGCGGGCGTCGATTTTCGCTTGCCGACGGAAGAAGAACTCGATGCGCTGGAAGCGTTCCAATTGTCGCTCGGACGACAGACCGAGCTGAGCCTGCCCCTGCCGCTCAAAGGCGAGGTGGCGCAGCGCGGACAGGCAATATTTACCGATGACACGCTCGGCAAATGCAACATCTGCCATCAAAACGCCGGCGCCAACGCCCGGCTTGCGGGCCAGGATGTCGGGAATGCCAACTTCAACACCGGTGTCGAAGACCTGCCCGACCAGTCCGCCGATTTGATCGACCCGAGAGTGCCGCCGGATGACGGCCTGGGCACGCCGGGCGACGGGACATTCAACACGCCGACGCTCGTCGAAGCCGCCGATACGGGTCCCTTCTTCCACAACAATTCGGTCGAGACCATCGAAGGCGCCGTGGCGTTCTACGATGGTGAGTCGTTCAACAACTCACCCGCCGGGCAGGTATTGGCGGGCCTCGATCCGAATGGCGTCGGCATACGCCTGGACGCAACGCAAATTGTCGCGGTCGCCGCGTTCCTGCGCGTGGTCAACGCCCTGGAGAATATTCGCGAAAGCATCGCACTGTTGAATGAACGAACCAAGACTTCGCTCCGGCAAGCCGCCGCGGAAGCGGAAGACGCCGCGATGGTGCTTAGCGGCGGCGGGCTGCATCCGAGCGCGGTTGCCAACCTGCGCGATGCGCGTCGACTTATCCATGATGCCGGCAGGAGTTTTTTCTCGAAAACGCGCCTTATCCGCGAAGCGCTCGTCGAATTAAAGAAGGCGCGCGCCGACCTAATTCAGGACAGTTGATTGGAGGCCAGCGATGCGATCCGTCGAGTTTTGCAGATGAGAATTGCCAGGCTCCGTATTGCCATTGCCGTGGTTGCAACGGTCCTCGTCATGATGGCCGGGCAGCCGTCCACGCTGGGTCACAAGGCAACGGAACGGTACATTCCCGTCGGCCGGTCGCCCGGGATATCGGGCACGCTATCCTATATCGGCACAATCCAGGCTTACGATCCCGCGCAGCGCACGGTCACCTTGAAAGGCGAAGCGGAACCGGTAACCGTTTCGATCACCGAGCGGACGCTGATTTGGATTGATCAATCGAAGATTAAGAAAACGAACCTCGTCGGCGACACCTCGGCCTTGCTTGTCGGCCGTCGAACGGAGGTCAAGTTCGAGAATGCGGACCGCAGGCAATTCGCCGATTGGATCAAAATCGAGATTCCGCCGTCCCAATAGGGCAACCCGCCGGCGGTGGCCCGGCGAGCCCGCTAAACCCAGGACAGATCCGCCCACACGCCCGCATGGTCGGACGGCCATAGGGTGTCATCCTTGGCGTCCGGGATGTCGAAACAGACCCCGCTCTCCCCCACCGCGATTGGGCCGCGCACCCAAATATAGTCGATGCTCCGGTCGAACCGCTCCCAATAGGGATGCGTCACCGCGCCGGCGTCATCGGCGAGCGGGGTAAAGGCGGTGGGCGCGTTTTGCGTTGCCGTGAATTGCTCCGCCATGCGCCGCGCCGCGGGTGCGTCCGGCGGCGCGTTGAAATCGCCGCAAACGATTTGCGCGTCCGCATCGTCCCGCGCGGCGATCCATTCGAGCAATTGCTGGACCTGAAATTCGCGCAGGGATTCGTCGCCCCGCGACATGAACAGATGCGTCACATAGACGTCGAGCACGCGCGCCTCGACCTCCAATCGCGCGACCAACGCCACATAGTCGCGCGTTTGATAGTCGAGATTGCCGGTTTCCAGGACCGGATACCGTGTCAACAGACCTTCGCCCTCGACGCGCGATCCGGAATTCGTCTTGGTCTGCTGAACAAGCGCATATCGCTGGCCGAGCCGCGTGGTTGCTTCCCGCTGCAACCAGCGGCCGGTCTGTTTCGGCATGCAAATTTCGTTCATCGCAAAAATATCGGGCGCCAGCTTGCCCAATTGTTCGGCGATGAGGCCGCACCGCCGTTCCCAGCGCCGGTGGTCCTGTTCCATGTTCAGCATGGCGACGCGAAACGACATGGCCCCGTCAGCCCTCGGTCCATACGGCGAGTTCGTACCCGTCGGGATCGGTGAAATGGAAACGGCGGCCGCCCGGGAATTCGAAGACGGGCTTCACGATTTTTCCGCCGGCGGCTTCGACGCTTTTCAGGATGTCCGCCAAATCGTCGCCATAGAGAACGACTAAGGGTCCGCCAGGCGTCACCGGCCCGCCCGCGTCAAATCCGCCCTTCATATGGCCGTCCGAGAATTCGCAATACCCCGGTCCATAGTCGGTGAACGTCCAGCCGAACGCCTTGCCGTAGAAAGCCTTGGACCGGCCGATGTCCGCGACATTGAATTCGATGTAGTCGATGCAGCGATCCCGCTGCGGTTTTTCCTGTCCCACGGCACGTTAACTTCCAACTGGCGGCACTCGCATGCCCGACACTGGTCAATCATATCGCGAGGCGGGATTGTTGAAAACGCGCTATATTCTGGCTCTCAACGAATTCTTCTCGCCCAACGGTTATTCACCGCGGAATGTCAGCATGGTGGCGGTTCGGTAAAATCGGAACTTGTATTGAGCCGGCGCCGTTAGTATTTGACTAGTCATTCCCGCTCAACACAGGGCATGAACCGATGCCGAACCCAACAGGTAACCGCCGTACGGCGACAGCACCGTCGCGCGATGCACTGGCAAAAATGTTCGGCGAGGTTCGCCACGCCAGCGCCCGATTGACCGCACCGCTGTCGCCGGAAGACCAGCAGGTTCAATCGATGCCGGACGTGAGTCCGACGAAATGGCATCTCGCGCATACCAATTGGTTTTTCGAAACCTTCATCCTGATCCCCCATGTCGACGGCTATGAGGAATTCCACCCGGCCTTCAAGGTGCTGTTCAATTCCTACTACGATACGGTCGGACCACAGCACGAACGATCCGAGCGCGGCCTGCTGACACGGCCAAGCCTCGACGAGGTGTTGGACTATCGCGCCCACGTCGACGACGCCGTTCTCAAATTCGTTGACGACGGAGACGACGCCGTGTTTTCGAAAATCGCATGGCTGTTCGAACTGGGGCTCAATCACGAGCAGCAGCATCAGGAATTGCTGTTGATGGACATCAAACACGTCCTGTCGTGCAATCCGCTTGCCCCGACCTACCGGAAAAAGGAGCCCGCGGCGGTTCGGACATCCCATGCCGCCACATGGCTCGAAATTCCAGGCGGCCGCTATTCCGTCGGCCACGAAAGCCGCGAGTTTTCTTTCGACAATGAAGGCCCCGCGCACGATGTCCTGATCGAAGATTTCGCGATAAGTTCGCGCGCCGTGACCAACGGCGAATTTCTCGCATTTGTCGAAGACGGCGGCTATGACAAGCCGGAATACTGGCATGCGGACGGCTGAGCCATGGTCAACGCCGAACATTGGACGGCGCCACTCTATTGGCGGCCGGGCGACGACGGCGCGTGGAACGAATTCACATTCGCCGGCGTCTGTCCGCTGTATCACGATGCCCCCGTTTGCCATGTCAGCTTCTACGAACCAGCAGCCTACGCGGCGTGGGCGGGCAAACGCCTGCCGACCGAGGCGGAGTGGGAAATCGCCGCGCGCCGAAACATCGCCACGAACGGCGAGGACCGGCGCCCCAATTGCCTGGCCAGCGGTTTCCTGCGGCCAATGCCCGCCGGGGACGCGGAAGACGGAAAACTCCTGCAGATGACCGGCGACGTTTGGGAGTGGACGCAAAGCGCCTATACCCCCTACCCCGGGTTCAAGGCCGACCCCGG
The DNA here is from genome assembly GCA_041557595.1 of Alphaproteobacteria bacterium. Taxonomy (GTDB): domain Bacteria; phylum Pseudomonadota; class Alphaproteobacteria; order UBA8366; family UBA8366; genus JAOTYV01. The sequence goes on along the minus strand of JBFFGE010000013.1, from coordinate 5,606 downwards.
CGCGATTGGCGAATACAACGGCAAGTTCATGGTCAACCAGATGGTCCTGCGCGGCGCGAGCTGCGTCACCCCGCCGGGCCACGCGCGCATCACCTACCGCAACTTCTTCTATCCGCACCAGCGTTGGGCGTTTTCCGGGTTCCGGCTGGCGGCCTAGGCAGGCGCAGCGGCGCACATAAGCTGCTCTATCTTCAGAGAATCGATCATGGTTGCGCCATCCGCCGACGCAAATCGCTTGGCCGGTTGGCGTTGGATTCTTGAAATGATAGTTTTTCGGCGCGTTTGACGGAAACAGGAATCGGCGCCGTTACAAACCATGGAAAAATCGCACACGCGTTACGCGCTCATCCTATTGGGAATATTCGTAGTCGTTTTCGCCGCCCTTGCGATTTCTCCCAGTCATCGGGACGATTGGGCCCTGGAAAACGCCCTGGTTGTCCTTCTGGTCGTTATCCTGATCGCAACCTATCGGCGCTTCCCGTTTTCCCGCCTCTCCTACACGCTGATATTCATCTTTCTCTGCGTGCATGAAGTCGGATCGCACTACACCTATTCCGAAGTGCCCTACAATGCGTGGACGAAGGCGCTGTTCGGAACGTCCTTGAACGAGGTGATGGGATGGGAGCGCAATCACTTCGATCGGCTGGTCCATTTTCTCTACGGCCTGCTGCTTGCCTATCCGTTGCGCGAAATTTTCCTGCGAATTGCCGACGTGCGCGGCTTTTGGGGCTATTTCCTGCCGCTCGATTTTACGATGTCGACCTCGATGATCTACGAACTGATCGAGTGGGCCGCAGCCGAAATTTTCGGCGGCGAACTCGGCGAAGCCTATCTGGGAACGCAGGGCGACGTTTGGGACGCCCACAAGGATATGCTGCTGGCCAGCATCGGCGCGGTCATCGCGATGGCGATCACCGCATCGATCAGCAAGGCGCTACACCGGGAATTCGGCCGCGAGTGGGCGGAGAGCCTGCGCATCAAACGCAAGGAGCCCTTGGGAGAAACGGAGATCGAACGCCTGCGCGGCGAGAACGGGCCGCGATAAAGCAGGCTCTCCTCAAAGCGTTGTGTATTTACCGCTGCGCGCCCGAGCCGCTCGCCCATTCGATATTTCCGCTCGACATGGGAATGCACGACAATATCTGCTTTAATGGACCCCGTTAAAGGCCGCTTTCAACTTGCCGCTCCCGCCGGGGACCGGCTCGCAGGACTTCAGTCTAAGGACCTTATCGAAGCTTTATCTCTGCCAGAGGAGAACAACACCATGGCTGCCGTCAACACACTCGACGCGATTGAAGTCATTCCCTCCGGTAAGGCGCTTGGCGCGGAAGTCCGCGGCATAGACTTCGCGCAGGCGGTGCCCGACGACGTCGGCGCCGAGGTCAAACGCATTTGGGGCGATCACCTGGTGTTGTTGTTCCGCGGCCTGAAGCTCAGCGACGAGCAATTGCTGGCGGCGGCGGACGTCTTCGGCGGGCAACAGGTCGCGGGGTCGCGCGGTTTTTTCCTGAAGGCGGGCCACAAGCCGGGGGAAACGCACCGGGTCGCCAAGCAAGCGGCCATCAGCATCGTCTCCAACCTGGACAAGGACGGCAAGCCGGTGAAGTTCACCGAGGCGGTCGGCAGCCTCGAGCTGAAATGGCACACCGACAATTCCTATGTGGACACGCCGCCCGCCGGCAGTTTGCTGCACGCCCACGTGGTCCCGGTCGATGGCGGCGGCCAGACGTCGTTCAACAATCAATATCTCGCCTATGAGACGCTGCCCGATGACCTCAAAACGCGGATCGAAGGCAAGCACATCCGGCACGACAACACGCGCAACACCGCCGGACGGTTCCGCCCGACCGTCGAGCCGCCGAAGTCACGGGACGACATCAAGGGCCCGGCGCATCCGATCGTCCGCATTCATCCGTTGACCGGCAAGCGCGCGCTCTATCTCGGCCGCCACTACGAATGGCCGTCGAGCTTCATCGTCGAATTCGATGACGCGGAGAGCGAAGAAGTACTGGCCGCGCTCTGGGAACACGCGACCCAGGATCATTTGAAATGGACGCATGACTGGGCGGCGGGCGATCTGGTGCTGTGGGACAACCGCTGCACCATGCATGCACGATCCGAGGTCGATCACACGCAGCCGCGCGTACTGCACCGCGCCCTGATCAAGGGCGAACCGATCATCTCCGCCTGGGAATCGGACGCCGCGGCGGATTAGCGCACCGGATTCGTCCGCTTCAGGCGGCTTCGGGAAACTGCTGGTCCGAGATGAAGCGCGGACAGTTGCCGATCCTTATCCGGTCGTCGCGTTTCGGGTCCTCGGCGAGCACACAATCGTTATCGAAAATCATCGTCGGCCGGGTATCCGCGTTGTACGGCTGCCACGCCGGCAGACCCGCGTGGTTGGGATCACCGGTCCGCGCGAAGGCCAGCCATGCCCCCATGGTCCGCTGCATCAGCGCGGTTTGTTCGGGCCCGGTTCCGACGAATTCGGACGCGGCCTCGACCGTCCCGAAGACGAAGGGAATGCACAGCGTATGCGGCGATTTCAGCATGCCGCCGAGCACCGGCGTCTTCCAGGTGAACTCATAGAGATAGGCCGGCGCGCCGCCCTGGCGGGATTTCACCTCCGCCGCCTCGATCACATTGCGGCGGTACATGTGATCGCTGGAAATGACATTGTAGATGTCGCGCGCCGAGGCATCGGGCCGGTTTTCCCGGTATCCGGCGATCAAGGCGGCGGCCTCGCCATCGCCGATCCCGATGAACCGCATGACGTGCATCCGCAGTGCATCTTCCGACAGCGGCAAGGTCTTTGGATCGGCGGTGATGTCGTAAAACGATTTTTCGGTCTCGCACGATCCGATCAACAGCGGAATGTCGGCGGCAAGGTCCGGCGCATTCAGATCGAAGGGGTCGTTCAGGATCGAACGGACGTCGACCACCGGGCGGAAACTATCATTGCCGTTGCGGGCGGTCACGGCGGCGTCATAGGCCGCCAGCAGCCGGTCCGCCGGCACGTCGTGGATGGCCGACGCCGTCCGTGCATCGAGCCCCAACGCATCCAGCAGGCAACGGCCCGCGCGCGCGGCATGGTCCGGGGTCGCCAGGCGAAGATGCGACGACGCGCTTTGGATGATCGCCTTGTGAAACAGGCCTTTTGCCGCCGCCATCGTCATCAGCACCGCGACCTTGGACCCGCCGCCGGATTGACCGAAGATCGTGACGTTCCCCGGATCGCCGCCGAACGCCGCAATGTTGTCCCGCACCCATTCCAGGGCGGCGACGATATCGAGCATGCCCGCATTGCCGGAATCCGCGTAGCGCGCGTCGTCCAGCCCGGCGAGGGTGCTGTAGCCGAAGGCGTTCAGCCGATGGTTCAGCGTGACCGCCACGACGTCGCCGATCTTTGCGAGGTTGGTGCCGTCCAATCCGGGCGCATCGCCGGAGCCCGCGTTGTAGCCGCCGCCATGCAGCCACACCATCACCGGGCGATTGCCGCCTTCGGTCGCGGACGGCGTAAAGATATTGAGAACGAGGCAGTCCTCCCCCGTCGGCGAATCGCTGCGGATCCAGGCATTTGCCGGCTTGACCGGCCGGTCCTTCTGCGGCGCACGGGAACCGCATGCGACGGCCTCCCGTATGCCGGTCCAGGAGCGCATGGGCCGCGGCAACAGAAAACGGTTCATGCCCGCCGTCGTATCGCCATAGGGCAGCCCCTTGAAGTGAGCGACACCGTCTTGGACACCGCCCCGCACCTTGCCGTGCGCAGTCTCGACAACAGCGGTTTGCGCGCTCATGACACCACCTCCTTGTTAAGCTGCCGGATTACCCCTTCGACAGCGCCTCCCAATCGTATAACGGCGTATCCTTGTCCTTGAAACGCCGCACGGCCTCGCGATGGAAGTCGGTGTCGCGGACCAGGCTCTGACCCATCGCTTCCATTTCGATCAGAGTCCGGAAATCCTGATTGTAGGATTGATTCAGGATGTTTTTCGACACGCCGATGGCGTCGGTCGATGCGTGGCGGAACCGGCCCGCGAATTCCCGCGCTTCCGCCATGGCATTCTCCTGATCGACGATCTGCAGGACCATCCCCAATTCCTTGGCTTCCTCGGCATAGACCCGGCGGCCGGTATAGATCAGCTCCTTCGCCCGCTGGATTCCGACCAGCCTCGGCAGGATGTAGAAACCGCTCCAATCGGGCACCAGGCCGATACGCGCGAAGGCCTGCATGAAAAAGGCGCGCGGCGTCGCAAACACGAAATCCGCCAGCAGCGCCAGATTGCAGCCCGCGCCGGCGGCGGGACCGTCGACCAGGCTGATCACCGGCACTTCCATATGCAGGATGTCGTAGATCCGATTGTGCGCCGACCGCATCGCCTTGCGGTGCTCGACCCCGTTTTCGGCCTTGCCGCCCATTCGCTTGACGTCGCCGCCGGCGCAGAACGCACCGCCCGCACCGGTCAGGATAACCGCTTTCACCCTGTCGCCCGCACCTTCGCGGATGGCTTCGAGCGCCTTGCTCAAATCCGCACGCATCTCGAGGCTGAGCGCGTTGCGCGCTTCCGGCCGGTTGAGCGTGATGGTCGCAATTTGATCGCTGATATCGAAGAGAATGTGTTTATAGGTCATGATCCGCCCGTCCAAGTGTCACGTCCGAAATGGACATGCGCGGGCGGCGCCGATCGACGCAACCCAACGCAGGTTAAATCCCAAGAGTCGGTTTTAGTTTAGCCGCTCGGCGCGAATGCGAAAGCCGCCGGCCGGAATTAAATCGGGATGCTATTGGCGACGGCGCAGCCTGCAGGCGTTTCGCACCTGCCTCAGGTCGGTGTTGACCTTGATATTGTGTGGCCGATAGCCGGTCGGGCATTGATAGCACCGCTTCGCACCAGGCTGTTTGAACGCGCCGTCCGGACACCGTTTCCCCATATACTTGGCGCGAACGCCGCCCACGCCGATGATGGTTCCACGCGCCTGACACGCGCGCTTTCCGGTGACGGACAGAATGGTCCGCTGCGGATGGCTACGCGGGCATTTCCAGCATTGTCCGCCCTCGCACGGATCGAAAAACGCGCGTTTGCCGTAGCGCTTGCAACTGTGTGGCCCCGCATACCGGGCGGGTGTAAAGCGCGGCTCGCGAACAGGTGCCGGCATCGGGGTGGGGGTGACGCCGGGACCCGGCCCCGTGCGGTGCGGCGGTTGCTGGACGACGCAAGCGCCCAGCAGCAAGACAGCGGAGAACACAGCGATCGCGCGGATCGCCCGAAGCAGATTCGGCATGAATGGAGTACTCGTTCGATTGTTTATCGGATGGATTTGACGGTTGCGAAAGGGAGCCCCCGCTCGATCAGCGGTCTCTCGCTTACCTTCTTGTTGATTGTTTCGATTCCAATAAAGCCGACACTATCCTGATATGTCAATTTCACACTCGCGGCCCCGAACCGTCAACTTCCCGGCGGCGTATAGGGATCGGGCGCGCCCGGATTGCCCAGTATCCTATGCTCAGGACAAGGTTGCGGCTGCGGCCTGTCCGGCGATCCGGCCGAAAATTAGACACTCCCCAATGGAGGTCCCGCTCGCCGGGTAATACTGGGCCGTTACGG
>JBFFGE010000012.1:0-42929 GCA_041557595.1 Alphaproteobacteria bacterium | reverse complement strand
CGGGAATGGGCCTATGCGCGAGCATATCGCACGTCAGATCAACGCGCGGACCACCTGCCGCTTTGGACGCATATGGATAATTGGCATCGACCCCATGGCGGAATAAAAGACAAGACGCCAATCAGTCGACTCCGGATCAACCGGGACAACCTGTTGAGGCTCCACATCTAGCGCCGGCCGACCCGGTCCTCGACCATCGGCAGACCGGAAACGGCGTCTAATCGTTCTTGGCATCCTGCAGGAACGGGCCGGTCGGGGCGATTTCCGCAACCGTGCCCCCGGGGGCCCGAAACTTAACCGGGACGACTCCGGGATCGGTGATGATTTCGTAGCCGCGGGCTTTGAGTTCCTGGACGCCCTTTTCCAGATCGTCGACCTCGAAGCCCATATGGTGAATGCAGGGTTTCTCCCCGGCCGCCTGCGATTCGGCCGATTGCGTGCCCTTGTCGTATTGCAGGATGGACAGGTCGATATGGCCGTCGGTCAGGTGGCAGGAAAAATGATCCCGGTTGTGACCGCTCCGAACTTCGGTGAATCCAAGGACGCCCTCGTAGAACGCCCTCGCTTCCTTCATATCGTCGACGCGAACGGCAATGTGGGCGATGCGCATGGCAGTCATGGTCTGTTCTCCTTACACAGGGATCGGTAAAACGGGTGGCCAACGGGCACATCCCGCATGGCATTGACAACATTGGATTTTATCCGCGCATCTTCGGACACTCCGGTCGATGCCATTCTAACGACGCGATTGCCGATAGATCATTAAAAAAGTACAGGCCGTTCCTGTGCGCCCAAATCCCCCAAAATCTGCTTTCCCGGAATCGACAACCGGCCGTCGATTGGGTCAGAATGAACGCCGTCCGCCCCTCATCCATCTCGCAGAGGGCTTCGCTTCTTTCACGCCACTGCCGCGACCAGCCGGCCACGGCACGGGAAACTGTCCGTCCCCAGGAGGAACGACCATGAAATACAAGCGTATTTCCGCCGATTGTCACATCGATCTTTGTTGGATGCCACCCGATCTCTTCGTCACCGAGGCGACGCCGGCGATGAAGGACCGCATGCCTTATGTCACCGACGGGCCGGACGGACCCTATTGGACCTGCAAGAACGGCACCTCCTTCGGACTCAAGAACGGGGTCGGACCGTCGGGTCAGAAATACGTGCCCGGAGTTCACGCGCGCGCCGATCTGATGGCCGAGACCAAGTTGTATGAGGACGGCAAGAAGGACATCCGCCGCGTCTCCGACCCCGACCTGCGGATCAAGGACATGGAGCGGGATAACGTCGATGCGGAAGTGATGTATGGCATTCTCGGCGCCGCGTCGAAGCTCGCCGATCACGATGCGGCGAACGAGATGTACCGTATCTACAACGACTGGCTAAAGGATTTCTGCTCTAAATACCCGGACCGGCAGATCGGCCTTGCTTGCCTGCCCTATGGCGATATCCCGGCCGCGGTGCAGGAGATTTACCGGGTCAAGGATCTCGGGCTGCGCGGCATCGAACTGTCCTGCTCCTGGGACATGGAGCCGATGTATCATCCCATGTGGGAGCCCTTGTGGCAGGCGATCAACGAGGTGGAGCTGCCGCTGCACTTCCATACATTCCCCGCGGTTTCGCCGCAGCGGATGCAGAATCTGGAAGGCAAGACCCGGCGGGCGGCGATGTTCACCACCGTGTCCGGCTTCCAGATGAACCTGATCAACATCATCGCCGCGATCATCGGCGGCGCGGTGCTGGAACGCTACCCGAACGTCCGGGTGGCCCTCGGCGAAAGCGGCATCGGCTGGCTTCCTTACGCCCTCGACCGGATGGATTTCGAATGGGAGGACCGTTTCAAGGATCTCGGCCTGACCATGAAGCCCAGCGATTACTGGCGACGGCAGTGCAAGGCGACGTTCCAGTTCGACAATATCGGCACCAAGCTGGTCGACGACATCGGCGTCGAATCGCTGATGTGGGGCTCCGACTACCCGCATGGCGATGGTGTCTGGCCGGATTCGGACCGCTATATCAAGGAGCAGTTCGGCCATCTTCCGGCCGACGTCACGCACAAGATTACGTGCGAGAACGCGGCGAAGTTCTACGGCCTGCCGATCTAACGGCCCGCCACGGAACAATCGCAGCATGTTTCACCGGCGAAGCTTGTCCTGGTTCATCAGGGCAAGCTTTTCGCCGTCATGTGCCGGCACGCCGGTGATATAAGGTCCCGCAACCCCGCCCGCAGGAAAAAGGTTCGAGAAGAAAATGCCCAACGTTGAAATTCTCGCCATTCAACCCGTATCCGACAAGGAACGCGCCCAGATCGAGGCCGTCGATAGCCGGATCCATTTGACCGACGCGGGCGGCTGGTTCGACGGCGAGATTCGCGAAACATGGCCACCCTTCAGCGTGGCCCGATATCTGGCGCCAAACGCCAATGGCAGCGGCACGCGGGAAGAACGGGATGCGCTGCTCACGAAGGCCGAGATCGTCCTGGGCGGCTGGCCCTTCCCGCTCGACCTGCGCGCGCGCGCGCCGAAGATGAAATGGTTCCATCAGCGGCCTGCCGGCGCCAGCAACCTCCGGCTCGGCGATCTCTGGGGCAGCGATGTGGTCGTCACCACGTCGCGGGGCTGGGGCAACACGCTGCCGATGGCCGAATATACGCTTGGCTGTATTTTTCATTTCGCGATGGGATTGCATCGCGCCGCCGTCGAACGGGCGGAACAGAAATTCGATCACCGCAGCTACCGGCCGCTCCTGGTTCAAGGCAAGACGGTGTGCGTGGTCGGCGCCGGCGGCATCGGTCTGGATGTCGGCAAGCTCTGCGCGGCCGCCGGCATGCGTGTCGTCGGCACGCGGCGGACATTGCCGGCGGCAGGCGATCTTCCCGAGGGTTTCTCGGAATTGCACGGTCCGGAACGACTGCACGACCTGCTGGCGAAAAGTGATTTCGTCGCGATCTGTTGCCAATGGACGCCGGAAACGACGGATTTGTTCAACGATGCCGCCTTCGCGGCGATGAAACCGGGCAGCATCCTGATCAACGTGGCGCGCGGCGAGATTATCAACGAGCCGGCCCTGGTCCGCGCGCTCGCCGACGACAAGCTTCGCGGTGTGGCGCTCGACGTTTATGTCGGCGAATTCGAGGGCCCGCCGCGCAAGGAACTTTGGTCGGATCCGCGCGTCCTGATTACGCCGCATGTTTCCGGCGGGTCGGACGATCCCCGCCACCGGGCCATCGACGTGTTCTGCAAAAACCTTACGGCCTATCTGAACGGCGAACCGATGATGAACGTTATCGACTGGGAGCTCGGCTACTAGGCTCGGCTACTAGGCTCGGCTACTAGCCGCGGCGTCTCAGCGCGACAGGTCCCGCACCATGGCGCCAACGCTGCCGATCAGCGATTTGAGGTCGGCGATGCTCTTGCGCTGCGCTTCGACGGATTGCGGCGCACCGGCGCGCAGCGCGCCTACCCGCGTCCGCGCCACGGTCGCCCGCCGGTCCGCTTCGTCGAGATTTCGCCGCTGCGCCGCGCTCATCTGTCGCTTCGCCGCCAGGGTTTCCCGCAGCTCCGCCAACCGCTTCTGCAATCCCGCCAATTCGTCGGAGGCCTGCTGCAATTCACGCTCGAGTTCCTTCCGCTCGGCCGTGATCGAGCGGGCGCGCGCTTCCAGCGTGTTTGCCTCGTCCTGCGACTTTCGAAGATCGTCCTGCCGCTCCTTCACATAGCCGCGATAGCCGCCCGTGGACAGGTTCGTCACGCCATCGATAAAGCCGCCGGCGCGCGGATCGCGCTCGGTTTCGCAGCCGGACAGCAGCACCGAGGCGAACGCCGCGCCGATCAGGGCAAATCCGCGACTCCGGAGGCCGGGCATTGCCTTTCCTTCAGCTCACGTTCGACAGATCGCCGATCAATTTATGCATCGACTTGATCCGGTTGCGCAGCGTGAGGATTTCCACCGTCATCGATTTCATCACGGGCTTTTGCGAGAGATCTTTGGAGTCGCTCTTTTCCAAAACGATGCCGCGCGCGTCGTTGAACAGGGCAAGATGCTCCTCCGCCTTGCTGGCCGACTCTTTCATTTTTTCCAGATCGCGGGCGGCCACTTCCACGCGTTGTTCCAGGAGCGCAGCGTTATCGCGGCCCTTCGCTTTGGCGGCGCGAATTTCGGCGAGCCGGGTGCGATGCTCCGCCACGACGGTCTCCATTGCCGAAATCAAGCGGCCGGCCTGCGCGTTCTTGGTCCGGACATCGCGGGTAATCGCTTCGGCCACCTCGACCTCTTTGCTGAATTGGGCCTGCTTCGCGGCTACATAGCGGCCGGCGACACTGCCGGCGAACATGCCGATCGGCAGCGCCATGTTGACTCTCCGGTTGTTCCCGCCACCGGCGCCAAAGGCGATGCCGCCGCCGAGCAGACCGCCCAACAACGTGCCCTCTTCTTCCGTCTCGGAAACCAGTGGCTGCGCCAGTTCCGCACTGTTCGTCTCCATGCTGAGCTGCGCCTTGCTTGGCGGCAGCGGGGGCAGGCTTGCGCAAGCGCCAAGCGACAGCATCGCCGCCGCCCACAGGCAGAGCATCGCGCGGCTAACGCGAAGACTCCGTTCGCGCCCGGCTACCAAATCACTTAATTTCATCAAGCCATTGCTTTTCATTGATCCTACCCTCTCTTGAATAATCCAATGCATGTTTCAGAAAAGTGCGACGGCGCGATGCCAGAAATTTCACCTTCGACTCCTTCATAGCGCCTGCCCGAACCTGGGTGAATTGCGCCTGGCGAACCTGATCCGCGTACCCTGCGCCCGCGGCGGCCACCACCGTCAGATAGTCCCGGGACGCGCCGTCGAAGTATTTCTCGACTGCATCCCGCTGCCGGCGCATGGCATCGAGCTGTTGCTTCGCTTCGGCCAGAATATTGCGCCCATCCGGTAACGCCGCCAGCCTCCGTTTCAGGTCTTCGAAAGCGGGCAAGGCGATTTCATCGATGCCACGCTCGATACTCCTCAACCGCGTACGGTCGAAAACGATCCTGTCGGACAGGCGTTCGCCGAGGGCTATGAGCGACGCCGCCGCCGCGTCATGCAGGCGCCGGATTTGCCGCGTATCGATCTTCACGGACGGTTTTTCGTGCGCCGCGATCTGAAACGCCTGCAATGCGTTGACGACGGCGGTGTCGGCAGTCCCCGTCAGCTTGCCATTGTAATAGCCGAGCCAATACAACGAGTTCTGAACCAATCGCCATTGTTCCGTGTCCAGCGCACTCGATGCTTGCAGCGACAGCGCCGCAGCCGGCCGCGCGGCGGTTCGAAGCGACTGGATTCGGTTGGCCGCCAACGCCGCGAAAGCGCCGTCCGGGAACCGGGCGAGATAAGCCTCGTAGTCGCGCCGGTCGCTGCTGCGCCAGATACTGCGCCAGAAGGTCACGTCATCCGCCTTGCCGCCGGTCAACGCAGCCACCGCATCGCCGCGTTTCTCGGAAAAATAGAATTCGCCCAGCACCGCTTCCTCGACCCATGGAACCTGCGCACCCCGGGTCTTCGCCACCACATCCTCGCGCACCCGGCCCAGCATGAGGCGAATTTCCAGCCCCGGTTCGCCGATGTAACGCAGCAGCGACGTGGTGAAGGGGCTGTGCTTGCCGTCGCCGTCATAGGCCAGCCGGCCCGGCTGCGTGGCGTAGGCGATCAGCATGCCAGCCGCGCTCTGCATCTGGGCAAGACCTTGTCCGATCAGCAGGGGCGCGCCGGTCTCGCCGGTGCGCTTGGTGGCCAGCGACCCGAATGGGTTGTCGCGGCAGGAATCGAGCACGAAGATCGACAACCCGGCGGCGGCGGCGCGAAATCGGCGGCGCACGTCGTTCAGGCTGAGCCCCTGCTGTAGTACGGCGTCGGCCGTCGATGCCTTGATCGAGACGGGCAGCAGGTAATTTTCACCATTTATCTGAATGCCATGGCCGGCGAAAAAGAACAGGGCGATATCGCTGCCCCGGCTGCGTTTGCTGAATCGTGTCAGCGCCGCATCGAGGGCGGCCTTGTCGCCGTCGATCACCGTGGTGACGGCGAAACCGATATCCTTCAGCTTCGCGGAGATCGCGGCGGCGTCGCGGCGCGGATTGGGAAGCTTCGGAACATTGCGATACTCGCTGTTGCCGATCACGAAGGCCGAACGCCGCAACGCCGCGCCCTTGCCGCGATCCGCGGTCGTCGCTGCCGCCCCGCCCGGCGCGACACAACCCAACAGCCCCAACGCACCGAGTCGAAGCGCGTCCCGCCGGCTGAATCCCTGCAAAGGCGCACACGCTGGCGCCTGCCCCCGCGCGCGCGTCAAACTGCTATCGCCCCCGTATCCCCTGATCGCAGGGGTTCTGTGCGTCCTTGCCTCCGGCACTGCGTTACCCTCTTGCCGCGTTCCAAGCCGGCGAATTCCAGCGGCCGACCGGTCGGCCCTGCAATCATACCACTTAGTTAAAACGGGGAATCAAGGTCAAAGGGGTAAAAGGACACGGCTCGCGCAGAGTTTATAATTGCTTCGGGGTAAGCCTTCGGCCCCGCCCGCCGCGCCGGAAGTACCATGCCTGCGTCGTCAGGACGCAATGCGCTCGGCGATCGCCAGGACACGTTGCATCGACCGCAGCACCGGCTTCTCGATCAACTCGCCATCGACCAGCAGCAGACCGCTGTCATGTTTCGCGAAGGCCTCGACGATGCGGCGCGCGCGCTCGATCTGTTCCGGCTGGGGACTGAAAATTCCGTTGATCACCGGGATCTGCTTGGGATGGATCGACGCCTTGCCGGTGAAACCGATCTCCGCCGAGGCCCGCGCCGCGGTCTCGAGCCCCGCCATATCGTTCAAATCCAGGAAAGGCACGTCGATCGCATCGATCTCCGCCCCGGCGGCCGCGTGGACGATGCGCTGACGCGCATAGAGCAGCCCGGTCCAGCTCGGCTCGACCCGCAGATCCGCCGCCATGTCGACACCGCCGAACAGCAGCGAATCGATGCGGTCGCAGGCGCGCGCGATCTCATAGCAGGCATCGAGACCGTCATTGGTCTCGATGATGACATGAAAGCGGATGCCTTCGTGGCTACCGCTCAGCAGATCGTCCAGCAGACGAACCTCGTCGGCGGTCTTCACCTTGGTCAGCATGATCGCGGGTGGCGGGGCGTCGGTCTCCAACATCGCCAGCACGTCGCGCTGGCCTTCCGGCGTACGCAGGCAATTGATCCGGACGATGCTCTCCACGCCGGCCTGCCGCGGCGGATTGGCGAACAGCGCCAGCGTCTTGTCCCGCGCCTCCTGCTTGTGCTGCGGCGCGATGGCGTCCTCCAGATCGATGCACACGATATCGCTGCCGGTGGTCAGCGCCTTGGGATACATTTCCGGCTGGTTGCCGGGGGCGAAAATCAGGCTGCGGCGCGGTTGAAACTCGGTCACGGGTGGCTCCATTGTCTGACTTTGGCGTGCCCGCATTCTTCCAGCAAATGGCCGAACGGGAAAGCCAATAGCGCTCGATCAACCTGCCTTTAATCGGACTCAATTAAAGGCAGGTTGATCGGCTCTAGGGCCGAACGCCCGACTTCATTTTCGGGCCGAGGCCCTGTTCGAGACGTTCCTGCATCGCATCGACGAATTGGCACAGATAGGGGCGCGTTTCGCGGGGATCGATGATGTCCTCGACGCCGAACGCCTCGGCGGTGAGGAAGGGCGAGGAATAGCGGCGCATTTCGTCCTCGAGTTCGCGCGTGCGCGCCGCCGGATCGGGCGCAGCGGCGATCTCGCGTCGGAACGCGGCCGCCACTCCACCTTCGACCGGCAGCGATCCCCACTCCGCCGACGGCCAGGCGATCTTGAAGTCAAGGCCGTTGTAATCGGTCATGGCCGCGCCGGCCATGCCGAAACACCGGCGAATGATCACCGTCGTGATCGGCACCGTCGCCTGCATCTGGGCGTATTGCAGGCGCATGCCCTCGACCAGCACCGCATCGGATTCCGCGGCGGTGCCGATCGCGAAACCGGGCACGTCGGCGAAGAATATGATCGGGATGTGAAAGCAGTCGCACAGATCGACAAAATGGGTCTGCTTGCGCGCGGCCTTCGAGTCGACCGCGCCGCCCAGCATCGGATTGTTGGCGATGATGCCCACAACGCGCCCGTTCAGGCGAGCGAGGACCGTGATGGCGGCGCGCCCGTAGCTCGGCTGAATTTCGAACATCGAGTCCCGGTCGACCACAAGCGAAATCAGTTTCCGCATATCGTAGGGCTTGCGCCGGTCGCGCGGCACGATCTCAAGCAATTCTTCTTCGCAGCGATCGACGGGATCGCCGCAATCGACCGTCGGCGGCAGCTTCCAGACGTTCTGCGGCATGTAGCTCAAAAACCGGCGGATCGTGGCAAACGCTTCTTCCTCGCTGTCCACCGCATTGTGGACCGTGCCCGCGCGCTCGACCGCGATCTTGTAGCCGCCGAGCTCCTCCTTCGTGGCGCTTTCGCCCAGTCCGCGCTCGACCACCGCCGGGCCGGAGGCGAAGATCTGACTCCGGTTCTTCACCATGACCGAGAAGTGCGACATCACCGCGCGCCCCGCCGGACCGCCGGCGGCGACGCCGAGGACGGCGCCGACAACCGGCACCTGGCCCAGCAATTCGACGAAGATCTGTTTCGGGTTCAGGCTGTGGCCGGGCAGGATCGAATACCCTTTGGCTTTCGCCGTGCCGGCGCTGCCGCCGAACCCCTCGATCAGCCGGATCAGCGGTATCCTGTAATCGAGCGCCAGATCGTCGACGAAACCGCCCTGGCCGCCCTTGCGTCGCATGCCGCCCTGATAGGTGCCGCCACCGACCGTGGTGTCCTCGCCGCCGATCGCCACCGGCCGGCCGTCGATTTTCGCCAGGCCCATGACATAGGGCGCCGGTTTGACGCCGGAAACGACGCCATCTTCATAGGTCCCGCTGCCCGCGAGTTTGCCGACTTCGCGAAACGAGCGGGGATCGACGACACCTTCGATCCGCTCGCGCACGGTGCGGTAGCCGCGCTCCCGATGCCGCGCGACCCGCTCGGTCCCGCCCATTTCATCGGCCCATTTGCGGCGCCGTTCGATTTCATCGACTTCCCGTTGCCACGACATCTCGCGCGCTTCCTTTCAAATTCCAACTGTCCCGCTCATCATACGGATTGCGGACCCGCCGGGAAGCGCGCGCGGCCGCTTGTCGATGCCGCCGGTTAGACAGGGCGGAAACGCTGCGTGTATGTTCTCCAAATCGCAGACCGGGACGACCCGCCCCTCACTCTCCAGCTTGCCCGAGAAGAAAATTGATGACGGACCAGACGGCTTCTTCGGTTTTATTGCGCACCGCACATGCGGCGCGGGCGGCGGGCCGGTCGACCCTGGCGGAGGCGGACGGCAAGGCGGTTCTGGCGGCGGCCGGCATCGCGGTTCCAAATGGCGTTTTCGTTCCCCTGCCGGACAATATCGAGAAGGCCTGCGCATCCCTTACCTTTCCCGTGGCGGTCAAGGGCGTGTCCGCGCAGCTCGTCCACAAGAGCGATGCGGGCGCCGTGCGTCTCGGGCTGCGCGATGCCGAAGACGTGCGCGACGCCTGCGCCGAGATGCGCGATGCGGTCGGCGAACTCGTGCTGGACGGGTTCCTGGTCGAGGAAATGGCCGCGCCCGGCCATGAGGTCATCATCGGCGGCGTCATCAATCCGCAATTCGGCCCGGTCATCATGGTCGGCCTCGGCGGCGTCTTCGTGGAAATCTTCGCCGATGTGGCGTTCCGCATCTGCCCGATCGATCGCGCGGACGCCACCGACATGCTGGACGAATTGCAGGCAGCCCCGCTGCTCGACGGCGCGCGCGGCGGCATGGTCGCCTCCCGCGACGCCATCGTCGACGCCATGCTGCGGGTCGGCGGGGCGGACGGGATCCTGTGGCGGCATCGGACCGAGATCGCGGAGCTGGATATCAATCCGCTGATCGTATCCGAAAACGGCGCCGTCGCGGTGGATGCCCGCATCGTGTTGCGCGACACCCCGGCCCCTTCCGCCGAAGAGACGCGCCTCCGGCAAACCGCCGACGAGGTTCGCGCGTTGTTTCGCCCGCTGTTCGCGCCGCGCAACATCGCGGTCATCGGCGCGTCGGCGACGCGGCGAACCCGCTCGAACACGGTCATGGATCAGTTCCTGCAATACGGTTTCGACCGCGAAAAGCTGTACCCGATCCACCCGACTGCGACCGAGATCGACGGTATGCCCGCTTATCCGTCCCTGCAGGCGACGCCGGAACCGGTCGACTACGCCTATGTCGCTATTCCCGCGGCACGCGTTCCCGAATTGCTGGCCGGCGCCAAGGGCCGCTTGCGGTTCGCCCATGTGACGTCCAGCGGCTTCGCCGAATTCGGGCGGCCCGATCTGCAGGAAGAGTTGGTGGCGGCCGCCCGCACGGGCGGCGTGCGGGTAATCGGCCCCAACTGCAACGGCGGCCACTCGCCGCGCGGCAAGCTGACCTTCTGCTACGACGCGCTTCCCGACGAAGGATCGGTCGGCATCATCCTGCAGAGCGGTGGCCTCGGCATCGACACGATCCGGCGCGGCAACAGCCGGGGCTTGCGATTCAGCGGCGTGATGACGGTCGGAAACTGCGCCGATATCGGCGTGGCCGACATGCTGGAATTCTACCTCGTCGATCCGGCGACCCGCGTGGTCGGCCTGTATCTGGAAGGCGCGCCGGAAGGACGACGCATGTACGACTTGCTGCATCATCGCGATCCCGCGAAACCGGTGGTGATCATGAAGGGCGGCCGCAGCGCCCGCGGACGCGACGCCGCCGTTTCGCACACCGGAACGCTGGCCGGCGACGATCGGATCTGGGACGCCCTGTCGAAGCAAGCGGGCGTCGTCCTTGCAGCGTCGCTCGACGATTTCATCGACAAGCTGCTGGCGCTGCAATGCATCGCGCCGCGTGCGGACAATCCCACATCGCGCGCCATGCTGCTCGGCAATGGCGGCGGCACCAGCGTGCTGGGCGTCGACGCCTTCGCGCGCCACGGCGTCGACGTCGCGCCCTTCGCGCCGGCGACGATCGAAAAACTGACCGCGCTCGGGCTCGATGCCGGATCCGCCTACACCAACCCGGTCGACCTGCCGCAACCGGTGCTGGTCGGGCGCGAAGGACGGGACGCCGAAGACGTCCTGCGCGTCATCCTCGACCATGAAGACCCGCAGGTGGTGATCCTGCACGTAAACCTGGCGGTGGTGATGAGCCTGGCGCGCGGCGACGAGGACCCCTTGAAGGACCTGCTCGACGTGGCCGAACGGGTGAAACGCGACCATCCGGACAAGGCGCATTTCCTGCTGGCGCTGCGCGCCGACGGCACGCTCGCCCTCGAAGAAGCGAAGATCCGCTATCGCGCGCACGCCCTGGCCGCCGGCATCCCGACCTATGACGAAATCCCCGCAACCGCCAACGCGGTCGCCGCGATCGCCCACCATGAGCGCTTCCTTGCGCGACGCCGCGCCGCTGGCGAATAAGTGCCCGTTCGCGCTTGACCGCGATTGATTCCGGGCAAACAGTTTAGGGATGCAGGGCTGCGGAAAAAGGAGGCACGCAATGGCAACCAACGGCAAGAATCGACTATTCGCGGGCGCGGGCCACGGTGAGGGCAAGAATGCCGGCGCGTATCGCGGCGGGCTCTACCGCCTCGACCCCGGCGGAGACGCGTGGCAATCGGTCACCGCCGGCCTGCCGGAGAATGTCGAGGTGCGTACCATCGTCGTGCATCCGACTGATCCGAACGTGCTCTTTGTCGGCACGCAGGACGGCCCCTACCGAAGCACCGACGGCGGCGAGCGCTGGGAACGGCTCGGTTTTCCGGATGACGGCACGGTGATCTGGACCATGGCGGTGCATCCGACCCGGCCCGATATCGTTTATGCGGGCGCGGCGCCGGTCGCGCTGTACCGCAGCGAGGACGGCGGCGACAACTGGCGCAGGATTCCGCAAGCCCAATCGCCCGCCCATTGCGAGCGCGAGGGTTTCGACACGCGCACCATCCGCATCACCGTCGATCCGGCCCGGCCCGACCATATTTTTGTCGCGCTGGAAGTCAGCGGCGTCATCCTCAGCACCGACGCCGGCGAGACCTGGCGCGACGTCTCCGCGCCGCTCTTCGAACTCGCAGAGCAGCCGCACCTCCAGAGCAATGTCGGCGGCCGCCATTGCGGGCATTGCGAAGGCATGCTCGATTCCCATGCGCTGGCGATCAGCACAGCCGCGCCCGGCTCGGCCTTCCTCGCCGTCCGCATGGGCCTGTTCCGCAGCGACGACGACGGCGCCACCTGGTACGACACCAACATCGACCGGTTCTCGCCGCTGAAATACTGCCGCGACGTGATCGTGTCGCCGCATGACCCGCGGGTCTTTTACGCCTGCCTTTCCCAGGCCGCGTTCAGCAAGGCCGGATCGCTCTACCGGAGCGACGACGTCGCGCAAACCTGGCACCGCATCGATCACGGTGTTAGCCCCGACTCCACCGTTATGGCGGTGGCCGCGCACCCGGCGGACGCAGACAGCGTGGTGTGCGTGACGCGCGGCGGGCAGGTCATCGGCACGGAGGATGCCGGCGCATCCTGGCAAGACCACCGCCTGCCGCAAGACGTGCACGACGTCTATGCGGTCGCCTGTATCTGAAGCGTGACGCGGGAGAGCCTACCCATGACGGAAAAACCGTTCTTGTCGGAATACGCCGGCGAGTCGATCGAAACGCTGATCGGCATGGAAAGCGAGTACCGAATCGACTCGCTGATCGTCGCACTCGAAATGGCGCTCGACCAAAAGGCCGCGCGCCTCGGCGACGCGGCGCTCAGCAATGCGGAGAACGCGGTGGTCGCGATCGAGGCGCTGGAGAGGGAGGTCAACAATGGCGGCTACGACCAGTTCTTCTTCAATTCCTCCAACGAATACGTCGGCCGCATCGTATCCGATCTCGAAATGATCGGATGTGTGGAAACCGCCCGGCTGACCGCCCGGGCAATCGCGGCCCTTGGTCTCGGCGAGATCAACGCGGCGACGGTCGGGGAGCGGGTCACCAACGGCGACGATGCGCTATCGGACGCCCTCGAAGAGTGCGACAACGCCTACTTCGCGCTGACCGAAGACATCGCTGGAAAACTGTTCGCGTATGTTAAAGCGAATCAAGGTGACTTCGTCATTCCTTGAATTTTGATCCTCGCCTCGCATCCCGCCAGCCGAACCTTACGGACCCGTCAGTCCAGCACGCCCGCGCCGTCGTTTCGCAGCACCTGGCGGGCGTAGTAATGGAAGGTGGCGTTCAGCGCCGCTTCCTTGAGGCGGTAGTCATGGGCGTGGCGTCCGGCCTCCGGCGGCAACGGCTTGATCTCGCCCGCCGCCATGGCGTCGAGCTGCATCTTCGCCGCGCGTTCGATGTGATAGGCGAGGACGGCGGCCTGTTCCACCGTCTCGCCGGCGCAGAGCTGGCCGTGATGGGCCAGCAGGATCGAGCGTTTGTCGCCGAGCGCGCCGGATATCAACTCGCCTTCCTCGTCGCCGATCGGCGGTCCCGGCCATTCTGCGAGCCAGGCGCAATCCTCGTAGAACATGGCGGTATCCATGTGGGACGCGATCAGCGGCACGCCGATCATCGACAGCGCCGACACGAAGGGCGGGTGGGTATGGACGACGCAGGCGACATCGGCGCGGGCGCGGTAGATCCACAGGTGGAACCGGTTCGACGGGTTCGGCATGCCCTCGCCCTCGAGCACGTTCAGATCGTCATCGACCAGAATGAAATCGCTGGCGTTGATCTCGTCCAGGCCGAGGCCGAATTTCGCGGTCCACATAGTCCCGGGCGCATCGCCCCGCGCGGTGATCTGTCCGGCCAGCGCCGAGCCATGCCCCTCGGCCGCCAGCATGCGCGCGGTCAGGGCCAGCTTCTGCCGCACCGTCCATTCCGACGACCGCGCCAGATGCGCCTCCATCTCCCGCGTCGCCCGCGCCTCGAAATCAGATTTCGGTTTGTGTGTCGTGCCGTCAGTGCTCATGCGCCGTCTCCCCGGCCGAGGGTAAGCGCGCGGCGGGCAAAGTTCAAATTGGGGGAAGATATCATCGAATGATCCGCCAATGTTCGGGGGCCGATACGTTCATCTTCCCCCACCCCATTGGCCCATCCCGCACGTTCGCGATAGTCTTTCCCATCGGCCGCGCGCCGCAAGAAATCGTCAATATGCAGGGGAACGATCATGGACAAGAATCCCACGTCAATGCGGGTGCAGGACCCCGGTATCCGCACGCTGTTCACGCTGGACGCGCAATGGCAGGCCTGGCTCGATGTCGAGGCGGCGCTGGCGCTGGCGGAAGCGGAGATCGACGTGGTGCCGCAGTCGGCGGCCGAGGAAATCGTCGCCAAGGCGAAGCTGGAACTGCTCGACCGCGAACGCATCGACGAAGGGCTGCGCCGCACCGCCCATCCGCTGGTGCCGCTGGTCTGGGAGCTGGCGCGGGTGTGCGACGGCGACGCCGGCAACTACGTCCATTGGGGCGCCACGACCCAGAACATCACGCAGACGGGCAACCTGCTGCAACTGCGCCGGGCGCACGGGATCTTCCTCGACCAGTTCGCGACGATCCTGACGGCGATGGCGGCGCTGGCGGAACGGACCCATGACATGGCGCTGCCCGGCCGCACCCATGGCCAGCACGCGGTGCCCGCCACCTTCGGTCTCAAGGTCGCCGTCTGGATCGACGAGACCGCGCGCCATGTGGAACGGCTGCAGGGCGCGGAAGGCCGGGTGTTCGCGGCCATGCTCGGCGGCGGCGCCGGCACCATGGCGTCGTTCGACGGGCAGGGTCCGGAAATCCAGAAGCGCATGGCGGCCCATCTCGGCATGACGCCGATGGCCGTGCCCGCGCGCACGATCGGCGATCACCTGGCGGAGTACGTCACCCTGCTCGGCCTGATCGCCGGCACCTGCAGCAAGATCGCGCGCGAGATCTATACCCTGATGAAGGAGGAGTTCAAGGAAGTCGAGGAGCCGGTGCCCGCCGGCACCGTCGGCAGCAGCACGATGCCGCAGAAGCGCAATCCGAAACTGTCGCAGGACATCATGGCGTCGGCCGCCCATGTCCGCGCGCTGGTGCCGCTGGCGCTCGAAGCGATGGAGACCGAGCACGAGGCGGACCGCGGCCGCGACCTGATGATGAACCAGGCGCTGCACACCGCCTGCGGCGAGACCGGCGACATCCTGGAGCGCATTCGCATGCTGATGGAGGGGATGCAGGTCTTCCCCGAGCGCATGCGGCGGAACCTCGATCTCAGCGGCGGGCTGATCATGGCCGAAGCGCTGATGCTGTCGCTCGGCGCGCATATCGGCCGGCAGGAAGCCCATGACGTGATCTACGACGCGGCGCAAGACACGGCGACCGGCGACAAATCCTTCAAGGAGCACCTGGCGGCGAACGCAATGGTGAAAAAACACCTGACGCCCGAGCAGATCGAGGCGCTGCTCGACCCGACCGACTACACGGGCATGTCGTCGCACATGGCCTTGGAACAGGCGGCGCGCGGCGCCAAGCTCGCCGCCGAGCTGCGGGCGCGGCCGAAAGCGCGGTAGGCGCCGAACGGCCACCGCATCCTATAAACAGCAGGAGTCACCGCGATGAAACTTGGCCTGGCAGTAGGGTACGCCGTTACCGAACCGGAACCGCTGGTCGAACAGGTGCTGATGGCGGAGCGGCTGGGCTACGAGTCGGTATGGACCGGCGAGACCTACGGCAGCGATCCGATGGCCGTGCTCGCCTATCTCGCCGCCGTCACCAGGCATGTCAAGCTCGGCACCGCGATCATGCAGGTCGCCGCGCGCACCCCGACAAGCGCCGCCATGGCCGCCGGGACCATCGACGCGATGGCCGGCGGCGGGCGCTTCATCGCCGGGCTCGGCGTGTCCGGGCCGCAGATCGTCGAAGGCTGGTTCGGGCGGCCCTGGGGGCGGCCCTATTACTGGCTGAAGGATTACGTGGCCATCATGCGGCAAGTGTTCGAGCGCGAAGCCCCGGTCGCGCATGACGGCAAGCAGATCGCACTGCCGTTCACCGGCGACGGTGCGCTCGGGGTCGGCAAGCCCCTGAAGCCGATCCTGCACATGGACCCGGACATTCCGATCTATATCGGCAGCGGCAACGAGGCGACGGTGCGGCTCACCGCCGAGGTCGCCGACGGCTGGCTTCCGCTGGGCTTCGTGCCGGGCAGCTTCGAGGAATACCGGCCGTGGCTGGAGCAGGGCTTCGCCCGCGCCGGCAACGGCAAGGGATTCCAGAATTTCGAGATCCAGGGGCTGGTGCAGGTCGAGATCGACGACGACGTGCAGGCGGCGCTCGACCGGCTCAAGCCGCGCGAGGCGCTCTATATCGGCGGCATGGGCCACCAGAACCTGAATTTCCACAAGAACATGATGATCCGCCGCGGCTTCGGCGAGGCCGCCGAGCGCATTCAGGAACTGTACCTCGCCGGGCGCAGGGACGAGGCGGTCGCCGCCGTGCCCGACGAATGGATCGACAGGAAGACGCTGATCGGCCCGCCGGCGCGCATCAAGGAACGCTTCAAGCCGTGGCGCGATTCGGAACTGACCGGCCTGACCATCCGCACCCGTCAGGACGCGGCAGTGCAGCTGATGGCGAAAGCGGCGGGGGTGAAGCCGCGGGGGTGAAATAGAATGGGACCATTGGCGAGCGCCTAAAGTCGCGGATCGACCGGCTCGCTTTCCAGCGCCAGAACGGCGAAGACGCATTCGTGGACCCGACGCAGCGGTTCCCTTTCGACAAACCGGCTAAGCGATTCGAACCCGAGCGAAAATTCGCGCGTCGCCAGGGAGCGCTTGCGACCAAGCCCGCGGCGGCGCAACCGGTTGAGGTTTTCCGGCGCGTCGTAGTCCATTCCGTAGATAATGCGGAGATATTCCCGGCCGCGACACTTCAGCGCCGGTTGAACCAGCCCGCGCGTATCCCGTGCGATGAAATCGAGCGGCTTGATCACCATCCCCTCGCCGCCGGCATCGGTCCGTTCGGTCCACCATGCGATCGCGTCGGCAACGGCTTTCTCATCGGTCGGATCCAGTACGCGATAGGGCGTGGCCATCAACATCGGGTCCTGCCCCTCGGTCAACCGGCCCAGCGTCTCCATATGCCAGCGATGATCCTTGTCCATGTGGACCTGGCCTTCCGTCGCCAACAGATGAAACGGCGCGACGCGGTAATCGTCGAGGCTCGTTACCGGCCAGCAATAGCGTTGGTAGGCGACAGCGTATTGCGTCGCCCGCCTGGCCTGCGCGCATGTGGCCGCAACCAAATCGCCCATGTCGACACCGCGCGCCGCCGCCGCCGAGAAAACATCTGCGACCGCCGCGCGCGACAGCCGGCCGGCCGCCCCCACGGGCGCGTACTGGCCCTTGATCAATCCTTGCGCCTTGGCGGACCACGGCATGATCTCCGCATCCAAAACGGCCCAGCCGGTTTCCAAATCTTGCCACAGGCCGGCCGCGTCCATCGCACCGCGTAACCGCGCCAGGACCGCTTCCGTCGTCTCCATATCGTCGAAGAACGGCCGCCCGGTTCGCGTGTAGATAACCCCTGTCTCTTCCGTGTCGGTGCCGAACCGCGTACGCGCAACGTCCGCATCCCGACACAGCACGATCACCGCACGTGAGCCCATATGCTTTTCTTCGCAAACCACCGACCCGATACCGCGGCCACCGAAATACCGGAACGCTTCGGCCGGATGCTCCAGCATGCCGTCCTGCTCGCTGGTTTCCGATGGCGACATGGTCGGCGGCAGATAGATCAGCCACTTCGGATTGATCGCAAACCGGCTCATGACTTCCAGCGCGGCTGCTGCGTTCGGCTCGTGGATCGTCAGGGTTCGGCTCAGTCGCGTCGAAATGATCCGCTTGCCGCGCACATCGTCGAGATCGAGCATATCGTCAGCCAGGGCCTGTGCGCTGCGCGGCGCGTCCGCCGGTGTCATGGGTCTGACGGGCTCGAAATAAACGTGCGCCGCCGGAACCGAGAGCAATTCCTCTTCCGGATACCGAAGCGCCGTTAGCGTGCCGCCAAAGACACAACCGGTATCGATACAGATCGTCCGATTGAGCCACTCGGCGTTCGGCACCGGCGTGTGACCATAGACGACCATCGACTCGCCCCGATAATCGGCGGCCCAGTTGTGGCGCACCGGCAGGCCGAATTCATCGATTTCACCGGTCGTCTCGCCATACATGCAAAACCCGCGAACCGCACCGGATGCCCGGCCAATCATGGATTCCTTCAACCCGGCATGGGCGACCGTAAGCTTGCCGCCATCGAGCCAGTAGTGACTGACGAGATCATTCAAAAATACTTTGACCTGGCGTGCGAAGTTTTCGGGCTCCGCCTCCATCTGCTCGATGGTTTCGGCAAGACCGTGGCCGATCTTCACGTCGCGGCCGTTGAGCCAACGCAGAAACTTGTTCTCGTGATTGCCCATCACGCACAGCGCATCACCGGCCTCGACCATCGCCATCACGAGGCGCAAGACGTCGGGCGATCGCGGGCCCCGGTCGACAAGATCGCCGACGAAGACGGCGCGGCGGCCCGGTGGCGGCGTAACGGTGCAACTGCGCATTTCGCCGGCGCCGTCGAACCGCACCTGATATCCCAGGCGTTCGAGCAGGATTTCCAATTCATCGCAGCATCCGTGGATATCGCCGATCAGGTCGAAGGGACCGGTTTCCGTCCGCTTGTCGGTCCAGAGCGGCTGATGGCCAATCGTGACCGCATCGATCTCTTCCTCATTGCGGAATTCGTACACCTGCCGGAATCCTTCGCGCGGCAACCGCCGAATCCCCCGCTTTAGCGCCCGAACGTGATTGCGCACCACATGTGGGCCGAACTGCCGGTCCGGCCGGCTCTTGTTCCGGGCATGGCAGATTTTTTCACCGGGATTGAGCACGATTGCAACGGGAAGCGCATGGTGTTTACGCGCGATCCGCACATATTCGCGCCGGTCCTCCGGCCGCACATTGGTCGCGTCGATTACGGTGAGCCGGCGTCCTTCGAGCCGCTTCTCCGCAATGAAATGCGCCAGGTCGAAGGCCGGTTTGCTGGCGGTCTGATCGTTTTCGTCATCGGCTACGACGCCGCGGCAAATGTCCGACGAGATCACCTCGGTCGGCTTGAAGTGCCGCGATGCAAATGTCGACTTGCCGGACCCGGTCGGGCCGATCAGAACGACCATGCAAAAATCGGGGAGATTGATGGCGGTTGGCGCAGTCATCTCATTCTTCCGGATAGAAATTGTAGGCGGAGGTCCAGTACACACCCTTCGGCTGGTCGGACCGCTCCTTTTCCACGATTTCTTCAATTTCCAGAGAATCGCGGATTTCAGGCGGCTCGAATTCGCGAATGAATTTCAGCGCCTGCTCAAGGTCGTCGGCGACGACATGATATTTCGTGAAGAACCCGCCGCGCCGATCGACACCAGGAAAGGCGGTGGCGTGCCACGGGCCCTGGATTAGAAGTTCATACGCAATGCCGCCGCCTGGATAATCGCGCGCGCGCATCGCGCGCACCAGCCAATGCGCCTCGGAGTTCGTCTTGTCATGCCGGATGGCGCGCGCCAACGCCTTACGGGCCTGATCGGGCCGGCCGGCGTTCCAAAGCGCGATCGCGTATTTGCCGTCGAGCCGCGCTACCTCGGCAAAGCATTCCGACCATTCATCCGTAACCGGCAGGGTATCGAAAAAGGCGACGGCGTCCTCGTTCTGCCCCAGGGCGCTCAAGATTCCAATTCGAGACGCACGAATGTTCATCTGTATTTCCGGCCTCGCTTCGGCAAAGTCGGGATCGTTCAGCAATTCCTCGACGACTGCGTTGGCATCGTCCAGCCGTTCCATCCGCCATAGCAGAATGGCCCGGTTGTACTGCACCGACATCTTTTCCGAATCCGGCAATTCGACCGCTTTGTCGTAGGCCGTCAACGCCTCCTCATACTGTTCGTCATCGGACAGGCAGTTGCCGAACAGCTGCCACAAAAGCCAAACATCCGGGGCTTGTTTCGTGCCGCGCTGGAGAACGCGGATAGCCTTGTCGTTTTCTTCCAATTCCTGATAGGCAAGCGCCTGAATTTCGAAGCCCCCGCTGTATTGCATCTTCTCGAGACGGCGGCCGATTTTGAGGGCTTGTGCGGCTTCCTCGCGGTCGAGCAATCCATACGCCTCATTCATTAGCGCCACGGAATCGTCCGGTGCGTCGTTACGAATTGGCATCGCGCCTCTCTTTCCCGAACACCGCCATCTGGGTCGGTGCGCCGTGCTCCGGGTGGCTGTCGCCGATGCCCTCAAAGCGGACCGCATAGCCGTACCGTCCCGCGACACCCTTCGCCCAGGCTTCGAATTCGGCGCGAGTCCATTCGAAGCGGTGATCGCGGTGACGCAGCGCGCCGTCCGCCATGCCCTCGAACAGGGTGTTGTATTCGCGGTTCGGCGTCGTGACGATCACCGTTCGCGGCGCCATGAATTCGAACAGCGAGCGTTCGAGCGCGGACAGGCGGTCGGCGTCAACGTGCTCGATCACCTCGACCAACGCTGCCGCGTCGTACCCTTCCAGGCGCCGGTCGCGATAAGTGAGCGCCCCATGCAACAGATCGATTCGCGCCCGCTGCCTATCGGACATTTGATCCAACCGCAATCGCCGTTCCGCGCGTTCCAGGCTGCGCAACGCAGTATCGACGCCAATGATTTTTTCGAACTGTTTCTTGGCGAGTAGTTCACGCAACAACCGGCCTTCGCCGCAGCCGAGATCAACCACGCTTCGCGTGCCGGTCGCGGCGAGCGTTTCCGCGACGGCGGCCATGCGCCGATCGTTCAGGCGGATCGGTTTTTCCAGCGCCGCTTCATCCGAATCTCGGATCTCCGCTTCGACCTCTTCCTCGCCGGTCTCGGCTTCCGTCAATCGCGCCAACGCTTCCTGCACCAGACGCCGCCGGCGCTTGAGATACCGGTTGACGATAAATTCCTTTTCCGGATGCGCATCGAGCCAGCCAGCCCCTTTGGCGAGCAGCTTTTCCAACTCGTCAGTGTCGACATAGTAATGTTTCGCGTTGTCGAGCACCGGCATCAGGACATAAAGATGCGTGAGCAGGTCGCGCAAGCGAACGATTCCCGCCAGATTGAGGGTCAGGTAGGGACTGTCGCCCCAGCCCGGATTCTCGGAATCTAGAGGATGGGTCTCGGTCGTCACGCGGTAACCAAGCGGTTCGAACAGCCGCTGTGTCATGCCTTCCTGTCCACGGGCAGCCAACGGCACCACCGTCGCCTCCAGCGGCATCGCCGTGTCGGCCAATTCCTGCCGTTCCTTGGCCCGCCCTGAAAATGCGGTGCCGAGCGAGCGCGCCATGGCCACCGACAAGAAAGACGAGGCGGCGTAAGGCCGATCATTGACATATTGGTCCAGCATGCCGCCGCCGGCGCCCTTGCCGCGGACAAGTGCGATCGGGTCCACGTCGACCGTCAGCGCGAAGGTGCACCGGTCCGCGCCCGCTTCCGGATAGCACATCAGCGCCGTGCCAAAGGGCAGCGTCTTGTCGTGGAGCCGACCGGGATTCTTGTGCAATAGGTACCCTAGATCGGTCGCCGGTTGGTGCGTCGTCGAGATGGTCAGCAGCATCCAGCGCCCTCCATCACGATCCCACGAAACAGCGCGTTAGCCGCGTCCAACAAGTCTTTCGCCGGCGGCGATGCCGAGATTGATTCCGCCTCCGCCCGTTCGATGGCCTGCTCGATCAACGCATCGAGTGCGGCCACGCGTGGCGCTACGCCCAACTCACGTGTCACCGCTTTCCGTCGCAACAACTCATCGAGAAATTCCGAAACCGATCCGCTCAGCTCGAGTCCCGCCCGCAATTCAGGTAGATCCATCGGCACCGGAAGATCGGGACGCGCGTGCAGCCACATCAGCGCCAGTGCAGGGCGCAGTGCATAGAAATATTTCTTCACAGCAACGTCACTCTTGCCGTCAATGAAACGGCGGTATTGCGAGCGGCACAGATGAAGATAATGATGTGTTGACGGCCGAATATGCGCGGTCTGCTCGCCAAGCGCGCAAAGCCGCTCCATCGCCTGCCGGTCCGCCTGGTAGACCACGGGCGACCGCAGCCACTCCAGCAACACAGGATTCGGCTTGATGAGGAGATTCAGCGCCTTGCGGAGATCCCAGCCATTGATGTCAAGATCGTCCGCGATTGGCAACTCGATGACATCGTGGCGCGAATCGATAGACAGATACCAATCGAGCGCATGGACATAGACGAAACGGACGTCATAGTCGCTATCGGGGGACGGAAAGCCCCAGGCACGGCTGCCCGATTCGATGGCGAATAAGATTCGCACACCGTGATCGCATTCAACATCCTGCAAACATTTACCTATTTCGGCACGGATATTTGCTGAAATACATGCGCAATTGCTCATTTCCATTTGCCTATTAGACCAGCGGCGGGTTAACCCACCGTTACTCACTCGACTGTCCGATCGCCCGGATTCCGCCATCCATCAATTCCTTCATCCGGCCGTTGCGGCAAAGAAAAACCCTCCCGAGGTAACGTCCTTGGGAGGGTCAAAAAATTGCCGGATATTTATTTTGCTACAACAATTCCAGCCACCCTCCCATTCGGCACGGCAGATCACAGCAATGCCCCGGACGCGCGGTCGCGCCGAGAAATTGCGTAACGTGCCTATGCTTCGATAGAAGAGTCGTCGTCATCGGTTTTGCCCTACGTTTGGCTGGACGGATTCTGAAAATCGGTGAGGGCTTATGATCCTTACGGCAAGGAGAGTCAAGGTATCCATCATTTACTCGGCTGGTAGGCCTGAATCGTCGCCCTATCGCCAGCAACCGGCCCCAACGCCTTGTTCCGCGGCGGGCGCGCTGTCATGCTGATTCCGGATAGATGGGCCCAAACCGCCACGGGAGATTACACTTGGGCGTGACCGAAACTCTGGCGCGGCTGGCGATCGAGACGCCGGGCGCCGAAATTCCCCCCGCCGCCTATGCGTCCGCGAAGATGCGCATCCTCGATATGGTGGGGATCGCGCTGGCGGGATCGCGGGAGGATTCGACGCGGATCGCGCTGGCAACCGCACGTCACATGGGCGGCAATCCGGCGGCCAGCGTGATCGGCCATCCGGACCGCACGTCGGCGCCGCTCGCCGGATATGTCAACGCGACCAGCGCCCATTCGCAGGAATACGACGACTATACCAAGGGCGTGACCCATGCCAGCGTGGTCATGGTACCGGGTGCGCTGGCCGCGGCCGAGGAGCGCGGCGTCAACGGCCAAGCCCTGCTGGAAGGATTCATTGCCGGGTTCGAGGTGGAGTCGCGGATCTCGCGCGGGCTGCGTCCGGCGCTGATCGACAATGGCTGGCACCCGAACGGCATCGTCGGCGCGATCGGGGTGGCCGCCGCGGGCGCCCGCATCGCGGGGCTCGACGTCCTGCAAACGCGCATGGCGATGGCGGTCGCGGCGTCCGAGGCCAGCGGCCTGCGCAAGAATGTGGGCTCGATGGGCAAGGCGTTTCATGTTGGCCACGGCGTGCGCAACGGCCTCTTTGCCCTGCTGCTGGCCGAAGGCGGCTATCTGATGGATCCGGACATCATCGAGCCGTCGCCGACGGCCGTCGGCGGGCATGAGAAATTTGGCCTCGCGGAGACATTCTGCGGCGCGGGCAACTACAGCCTGGACCGCATGACCGAGCGGCTCGGCGAGCGCTGGGAGCTGGCGGAAGACACCACGATCGTTTGCTTCCACCCGGGCTCGACCGCCCCCGCCGCCGCCATCGATTGCGTCCTCGACCTGGTGATCGAGCACGATGTTCAGCCGCAGGACGTCGACCGGATCGACTTGGAAGTCACGCCGCAGGCCCATGCCATCGCATGCTACGCGGAAGCGCAGGATCCCTACCGGGCGCGATACTGCCTGCCCTGGAGCGTGGCGGTCAGCGTGATCGACCGCCGCGCCGGCCTGCCGCAATACACCCGGGAACGGCTCGACCGGGGCGACGTCCAGCCGCTGATGTCCCGTGTGCAGGTGTCGGTGCCCGACGATTTTTCCCACCACAAGGGTCAATGGGGCGTCGACGGAGTCAACTGGGCGGAAACCCGCGTGACCTTCCATCTCAAGGACGGCCGCATCCTGAAGAATGCCCGGTCCTACGCGCGCGGCTGGTCGGAGGACCCGGCGGGCTGGGACGATATCGCCGACAAATACCGGGAATGCGCCGACGGCGTGCTGCCGCCGGATCGCCGCGACGCGGCGCTCGACATGATCGGCGCGCTCGAGACGCTGCCGGATACGCGCACGCTGATGGATCAATTGCGCGTCGATTGATCGTGCGCTATTCCGCGGCGGTACTGGCCACCCCGTCGCGCAAGGCGGGCATGACCGCATCGGCGAACAGCTGCATCGACCGGCTCACCATGTCATGCGGCATGCCGCCGAAATTCATCCAGCAGAGCACGTAATTGACGCCGCCCTCGGCCTGCAGCCGGCGCAGCTTTTCGATGCACGTATCGACGCCGCCGAACACCATCTGATCGCGCTCATGCGCGCCGATCGGGCGGAACAGGGCGGTCGATTTCATGTAGTACTCGATATACTCGGTGCCGAGCCGCTTCGCTTCCGCATCGCTTTCCGCCACGAAGACGTGACGAATGCAGGGAAAGTCGAAGCCGGTGCCGCCCTGGCCCTGTTCGGCCCGCACCGTGCGCATCAGGTCGCAGGCCACGCGCAGTTCCTCGGGCGGCGCCCAGGCGGACAGCAGCCGGTAGCCGCCCGAGACGGCGAAATCGATGATCTCGCGGGTGCCAAGGCGGGTCGCGATCCAAACCGGCGGGTGGGGTTTCTGGACCGGCCGCGGCACCAGGGTCAGCCGTGGCACCTGCCAGAACTTCCCCTCGTAGGAGAATTCCTCGGTGGTCCAGGCGCCGACCATGATCTCCAGCGCCTCCTTGAACCGCTCCACCTTCTCTTCTACCGCCACGCCGAGCCCTTGGAACTCGTATTGGCGGTAGCCGGTTCCGACACCGACATCGATGCGCCCGTTGCTCAGGATATCGGCGAAGGTGATATCCTCGGCGGTGCGCAGGGGATGTTCGAGCGGCAAGACCTTGACCGCCGTGCCGATGCGCACCCGCTCGGTCACCTGCGACACGGCGCAGGCAAGCGCGAACGGCGAGGTGCTGAGACCGTATTCGCCCATTACGTCGGGCACGTAGGGAACCGAGGAGAAATGATGTTCGGTCAGCCAAACCGCGTCGAACCCGACCCGGTCCGCCAATTTTATCTGCTCCAGATGTTCGTGAATGACCTGGGCCTCGCCCTTGGCGAAGGGCCGTTCCATCAGATGAAAGGTGCCGAATTTCATGTCCGCGCGATTCCTCTTTTGCGGCCAGAACGGCGGCAGGGTAGCGCAAATGCCGCTTGTCTGTACAATTGACGCCATCAGCAACCGATTCGCGACGGGGAGATCGAAAACCGCACGCCCCTGGCCGATTGTTCCGAAGTCGCCGATTGCGGCGATCGAGGCCGGCTCGGGAACACGATTACGAAGGCATTATCAAGCAGCCCAACAATCCGTCGCACCGTTCCAGAAGGCTGCGCAAGGGGGGTCGTTCTTGAATGGAAAGCATTATTCTGCTGGCGCTTCTGGTCGTTTTGATTCTGCTGGGCGCGCCGATCGGCTTCACCCTGATCCTGCTGCCCACCGTCTATATCTTCATCACCGATTCGGTGCCGCTGAACCTCATTCCCAACCAGATGTTCGAGGCGATCAACAGCCTGCCGCTCACCGCCATTCCCTTCTTCATGCTGACCGGCGAATTGATGACCAGCGCGACGATAACCGATCGGCTGGTCGAGTTCAGCCGCCGCATCATCGGCCGCATGCGCGGCAGCATGGCGCAGGTCAATGTGCTGGTGAGTATGTTTTTCGCCGGCATGAACGGCTCGGTCGTGGCGGACACCGCGACCGTCGGCTCGCTGTTGATCCCGGCAATGAAGCGGGCCGGATATCCGGCCGCCTTCTCCGCCGGCATTACCGCGGTGAGCGCCACCATCGGCGGCATCATCCCGCCCAGCATCGCCATGGTGATCCTGGCCAATGCCGGCGGCATTTCGGTGGGCGCGTTGTTCGCGGGCGGAATCATTCCCGGCATCATGATCGGGGCGCTGCTGATGGTGATCAATTATATCCTGGCGGTGCGCAACAATTTTGAACGCAGCGAGGAGCCGTTCACCTGGTCCGCGCTGGGAAATTCGGCGGTCAAGGCGTCCTTCGCGTTCCTCATTCCGATCGTGCTGGTGGGGTCCGTCGTCGGCGGCGTCGCCGGCGTGGTTGAGGCCGGCGCGATCACCGCATTGACCGCGCTCCTCGTCGGCATTTTCGTGTACAAGGCGATTACCTGGGAGAATTGCCGCGGCGCGTTCATCCGCGCCTTCCGCACCAGCGCAACCGTGTTCATCATCATTGCCGCGGCGGGCCCCTTCAGCTGGCTGCTGACCACGCTCGGCGCCATCAATGCGCTGGAGATCTGGCTGCTGAGCTTTTCGGCGAACCCCTATGTCTTCGCGCTTGTCCTCGTCAGTTTCATTTACGTGCTTGGCATGATCATGGATGCGGCCGCAAACATCATCGTCGTAGGTCCGGTCCTCATCAAAGTCTGCGTGGCCGCCGGGTATCCGGACGTACAAGCGGCGCTGATCGTCGTCGTCGGCTTCCTGATCGGCACGGTAACACCGCCGCTGGGGGTCGGTTACTTCACCACCGCGGCGATCGCCAAGGCCAGTCTCGAAAGCGTCGCGGTGGCGATGCTGCCCTATCTCGTGGCGTTGTTCGGCTTGATGTTCCTGCTTGTCGTCGTGCCGGGTTTCACGATGTGGCTGCCGACGGCCTGGGGCTTCGTGCAATAGGAGAGCGATGAATGGTGCGTTTTTTGGTCAAGCTCGACCTGTATGTTCGGAAAACCCTGACGGCCTTCTGCGCGGTGGCGCTGTTTCTGATGGTGATCTTTACCGTCTACACCGTGTTCATGCGCTACGTCTTCGAGGATCCGCCGGTCTGGGGCGACCTGATGACCCTGTTCAGCAATATCTGGCTGGTGTTCATCGCCCTCGCCCTGACGGTCCGGGAACGCGAACACATTGCGCTCAATCTGTTGTATTCCCGATTGCCTCTCCGGTTCGGGTTCGCCGTGCAGCAATTGTGGACGCTGATCATCTGCGGCCTCGGCGCGGTCATTTGCATCTATGGCTACGAGGTCGCCTCGACCAATCCCGGCAAATATTGGGAAATGGGGTACCTTCCAAAAAGCTACCCGATGATGATCCTGCCGCTGACCGGTGGCCTGGTCTTTCTGGGCGCCCTGGTCGCGTTCGTCGAGGATGTCGTCAAATTCCGCCGGGGAACGTTCGCGCTGGCGAGCGGCAGCGGCGTGGGGTAGGCCCGCGAATTGCCACAAGCACACGAAAAGGGGGGCACCACCCCCCTTGTTTAACGCGAGTTTTTCAATGGAACGCCTGCCGCTTAAAGCGCGCCGGCCTTGTCCAGCTGCTTGATGAAGTCGGTCAAGCCCTGCTCCTTCAGCGCACGACGCGCAAGCTTGGCGTCATAAGTGCCCTTGGCCTTTTTCCAGGCCTGCACCGCGCCGGCAATCCATTTCGCCTGCTCTTTGTCGTTCGGGATATAGAAGGTCTTGACCTTGGATTTGATCTTTTTGACACCTTCCTCGACCCATGCGGCATCGTTGCCCATCGCCGCCGGCACGAATTCATCCATGGCCTTCTGCAATGCCTCTTGCGCCCAACCGGGAAGCTTCTTCACCCGTTTTTCGTCCATATAGATGACGTTCGCGCCCCAGGCGCCGCCCATCACGGTGTAGTAGGGCTGAACTTCGTACATCTTGTAGAGTTCCTGCCACGGCAACTGCACATACTGCCCGTTGACCACGCCGGTTTGCAGACCCTGGTAGAGCTGCACCCAGTCATAGGGAATTGGAACGCCGCCCCAGGACTTGATCAGGGTAAATTCCACCGGGCTCTTGGTGACGCGGATCTTGACGCCTTTCAGGTCTTTCGGCTCCCTGATCGGCCGGACGTTGTTGCCGAGTGCACGAAAACCGCCGACAGAAAAGACGCCGTATACCTTGAAGCCGGTTTCTTTCGCCGCGTTGGCGTGCAGCGCCTTGCCGAACCAGCCGGCGGCGAGCTTATTGGCGCTTTCCAAATCCTTGAAGATATAGGGAAGGTCCGCGATGGCGTAGGCCGTCCCGAAATTGCCGAAATTCGCCGTCGAACTCGTGGCGATATCGATCAGCCCTTGCTTGGCCTGTTCGCCGCAAATCTGTTCGCCGCAGATCGACCCCATCCAGTGGGATGCGATTTCCATGCGGCCTTTGGAGTATTCCTTGATCTTGGGCATCAGGACGTTCGCGATAGCCCGCCCCATCGACGTCTTGTCGTTGGACACGGTCCCGAGTTTGAGTGTTATTTCCGCCGCCATGGCGACGCTCTGCGGTACCGACAGCAGGGCAGCCGCCCCGGCAAGGGCGACAAAAACACCGACTTTTCTCATTGTCACAGTCCTCCCTATAAAATTGCGTCTTTCCAGATTTGCGCGATGGCGGCGCACTGCACGACCACATTTCAACACGTTGCGA
Organism: Alphaproteobacteria bacterium; assembly: GCA_041557595.1. Lineage (GTDB taxonomy): Bacteria > Pseudomonadota > Alphaproteobacteria > UBA8366 > UBA8366 > JAOTYV01. The sequence continues at coordinate 14,186 of JBFFGE010000012.1, read as the reverse complement.
TCGCCAAGCGCGACAAATCCGAACGCGCAGGATGAAACCTCGCGATCCGAATCGACCATGCAGCCGCTGGCGATCCGAAACAGTATCAGGGTAATCGGTATTCGGACAAACCCGCAATTCGGCGGCAAAACAGAAACGCCGGCCAAACGGCCGGCGTTTCGTCCTGGATGCGCGGAGACGCTACTTGCCGGTTTTCAGGAAAAAATGATTGCTGACCACCGGTTGGCCGCCGTTGCGGGACTCGGCCTTCGCCATTGCATCGCGCAATGCAGCAAAGTAATCCGCCGCATTTTCCACTTGCGGCCGGGATGTCTCGAAGAGCGGTTCCGGCGCGGAGACGACAACAAGCATGTCGGTCCCGAAGGGCGGTGCGACGGTAAATTTCTGCCCGTCGCGGCCTACCAGAATGCGCTCGCCCGGCTTGACCTTGGTCTTTTGCGCGACGTCGATCGGCCGCAGATGGACGACGGTGCCGTCTTTTTGAACCATGTCGACATAAAGGTAACCGCCGTACAGATGCGTTGCAGTGGCTTCGACGACCAGTGATTCGTTTTCCCGAAAGAAGGCGCCATGGTTATGGGGAGCAACCACCGGCAGCGCCCGCGGATCGAGACCCGCAACCGCCTTCGTCCTCAGAATTTCCAGGGGCTGGCAGAACGGGCGGGCAACCACCATCGCCTTGTTTTCGATCTTTCCCGGTCCCGAAAGCGGCGCGAGCTGTTCCTGCAAACGCGTGAGATCCGCATCATTCGCCACATGGCCCGAAACGACGATCCGCAAATCCTTCGACAAGGTCGCCGTCAGGATGGAGCAATCGAAACCCCGCAATGCCGTGGCGATCGCGCTCACATCCGACACCGGGCCCCCGGTGGCGGCGCCCGGATCGAGTGACCGGGTCCGCATCGCGGGCTGCCGTGTCAACGCTTCTCGCAATTTCTTGTTTTCATCGGAGATTTCCTGGTATCCGGGTGAAACGCCGAGATCCATGTACGGGGTCAGCCCCTGGCCGGCAAAAACGCCGATCATGAGGCTGGCCGCCATGGAAAATCCGACCGCCGGCGAATGGATTATCCGCGAAATGAAGGATTTTCGGGGCGCGAATGCGACGACGGTGTCATCGGCGGCAGGCGCCGCCGCGCTCGGCGCCTCTTCCTGGCGATCGGACGCACCGGACTCCGTCCGACCCGCCACCGCTTCCCGCGCGAAGTTCAGCACGGCGTCGTCGCTTTCATCCCAAGCGATCGGCTCTTTCGAAGCCTCGTAGAGGTCGCGGATCGCCTGGTCGGCCGGCGTCAGCACTTCATCGTCTCGTTCTTTGTCATTCATCTCGTCACCCTCGGGTGGAGGCGTTATACGCGATACGCCCCGTCATTCCGTAAACACCTTTTGTCGCAAGGTCTGCCGCGCATACCGCAATCGGCTCTTGACCGTTTCACGATTGGTTCCCGTCGCTTCCGCGATTTCCTCGTAGCTCATATCTGATTCCATAGACATCAGGATCGCGGTTTTCTGCGCTTCCGGAAGCTCTTCTATGGCGGCAAGCACGGTTTTCATTTTTTGCTGGCTCTGGAGAATCTGCTCCGGATTTCGGATCGGCTGCGAATCGTCGATACCGCTATCCAGATCGGCATCCGACGTATCGTCGATGTCCACCTCCCGATACGAACCGGTCTTGCGATACCAGTCGATCAGATGGTTTCTGGCGATCCGAAACAGATAGGGCCTGAAGCGCCCGTCCGCCGAATACCGATTATCCTGAACCGCGCGAATCACTCTGAACCAAACCTCCTGACCTAGTTCCTGACCGACCGCCACCGAACCGCTTTGCCGTGCCAGAAATCGGCGCACGGCTTCGCGGTGGCGACGGTACACAATCTCGAAGGCGCGCTCGTCGCCCGCCATGTAACGGGTCATAAGGTCCTCGTCACTGGCGGTGCTGTTCACTGTGCCTTCATCCATAGAAACGATGCCCCGACGGGTGAGGGGTTAAACGAGACGAAAAAAAAGATGCAAGCGCCGAAGGCTTACTATCCGCGCCTACAATACCATCAGCCCGGTCCCACGAGGCAAGGCTCCACTGCCCTCCCCCTCGGCGAGCTGACTCTCTTTCTTATAGGAAAATTTTTCACCGCTTCGACCGACGCCCGGTTCCGCGGTCTGGCCCCGGATTTCCGGCGGCGCAGCGGCTGTGGACGGCGAATCCTGGGCCCGCCGCTACCCTGCCGCCCGCCGGACAGCGGAAACAATACATCTTAACACCTTGATATATAACTATTTCAAAAATTTTTGATTTTTTTTGACCCCCGATAACCCCTCCCGCCGAGCCCGCCCGTTTGTACTAGTGAGCCGGCGATCAACGACACGGCGCTGGCATAACCGAAAAACACACCTTCGAGAGGAATTCGAAATGAAAACGTTCACAAAAACTGCCCTGTTGCTGACTGCCTTCGCCGTTATGGGCGCCGCGCAAGCGAGTGCCGAAGGCATGAAAGTTTACAAGACGGACGGCTACAAGGTGAAAGCGACCGCCACCGTGAAGAATTCGCCGACCTACAAGTGGAGCCACGGCAAGAAGGTTCTGAAGAAGAAGGTCATCGTCCGCGGACAGGACGGCGTGCGCATCGGCGGCAGCGTTGCCAACGCGACCGCGGTTAAGGACAACGCCAACATCGCGCTTGGCTTCAAGTCCCGCGCCATTCAGAGCATCGGCTCGATCCACGGCAATGGCGATCTCCGGATCGGTGGCAGCGTCGCCAATGCAACGGCGGTTGACCGCAACATCAACATGTCTGTCGGCGCCGGCTCCACCGCATGTCAGTCGATCGGCTCCATCGGCGACAACCCGGCCTGCTAATCGACCCGACCAGAGCAATCGATAATCCGGAAGGGGTGTGAACGGACACGTTCGAACCCAAGCGAAGCAAAACATTGCTGATCAGGAACCGATGATCCTTCGCACCCCTTCCCTTAGTTCGAGGATAAAAAAATGACCGCATACACAAAGAGTTTTTCCGGAGTCCTCACCGGCATGGTGATCGCTCTGACGACCTTTGCAACCCCGTCATACGCGCAGGATGCGCACTACCTTTCACAGGATGCCAGCCGTTGCGAGATCTTCCGGGGCCTCAGCCGGGACCTTCCCGCCGAATGCCGGATGCAGCAGCAGAAGACCGGCTTCCGCTCCTTGCGCAGCTTCGGACGGACACGTGGATTGGTCGTCTATGATGACGCCAAACCGGCACGGGTCGCGGACGCCAGCGCGAGCAACCCGAACCGCGATCTTTCCATCGCCTTTCGCGCGGAATTCGGCTTCGACTCCGCGGTCCTGACGCCGGCGGCCCAGAAGACGGTCGATCGCGTCGCCGAAGTCCTGAAGCACGATCTGATGAAGGACAAGGTCATCCAGATCGAAGGCCACGCGGACGCCAAGGGCGACGACCGGTACAACAAGAGCCTTTCCGAAAGGCGGGCGGACGCCGTGCGGGCATACCTCGTCACCCGGCACAACATCGATGGATCGCGCTTGCAGTTTGTGGGCAAGGGCGAAAGCGAGCCCTACGATCCGAGCAATCCGCACTCGCAAGTCAACCGCCGCGTCGAATTCAAGAATATCAGCGGCTAGTTCCAAACCATGCTGCCCATCACACCGACATTTGCAGCATGACAGACGACCCGAGGGCCGCCCCGCGCGGCCCTCGCGGCGTTTCCAAATCAAGGATCAGGAACAAGAAAATGATCAACAGAGCTGGGTTTATCGCATTCCTTACCGTCGCCTGCCTTGGTGGCATGAGCGCCGGCGGCCTGGCGGACACTCTGCCGTTCAGCGCCGCCTACACGGCGAGAGCCGTTCAAATCGAAGGCTTTAGCGGCACGCTGATCGTCAAGGTGGATACCGCCAAAACCGCGCGCCTTGAATTGACCGGACCCAAGCGACAGCGGAAGTCGCTTCGCATTGGGCTGCAAAACAAGATCTTGCGCATCCGGCACAACCCTCCCGCACGACAAATTCAAAACAGTGTCCATGTGGACCGCAACGTCGTCATCGTCGGACCGGGCGGTTACAGCAACATGGTAATTGGCGGCCAGCAATCCGGCACGCCCATCGAACGCAGCGCGTTGCGGCTGGAACTGACGATTCCGGCGGGTCTGCCGCTCGGCATCGACGAATTTCAGGGCACGCTGGAGATCGGCGACGCGCAGGGCCCGATCATTCTTTCCCTGGCCGACGGAACCGCCCGGCTGGGCCAAATCCATGCCGCGACGCTCAAGGTCGAGGGGTCGGGAAAGATTACCGCGGAACGGGTCGACGGACCGCTCTCGATCGAGATCAATGGCGACGGCGCCGTTTCGGTAGGTGGCGGCGCGATGCCGTCGCTCGGTATCGCGTCCAACGGAACCGCCGAGATCGATATTCGCGGCAAGGCAGGAACCGCCGAGATCGATATCAACGGCATTGCGGATATTCGGATAGAACACGTGGAGGCGTCGCCGAACGCATCGATCAACGGCGTCGGCACCGTGACGATCGGCAACTGGGATATGTCGGAAATCAATTCGCGCTAGCAGGCTGCTGAAAAACATGCCTAGCGGGGTTGGCCGCATCCTTCGTCAAGCTCAGGATGAGGCCAACCTGTTGGAATCACTCAGCCTCACCCTGAGCTTGTCGAAGGTGCGGCTACGGACGAGACGTTTTTCAGCAGCCTGCTAGAGCAAATTCCGAGCGAACTGAAACGGTTCGAGAAGACGTATTTGCGTAAAAACCAAGAGATAGACCATTTCAGATGAGTCAATTTAAACAGGAAATGGTCTGGCCCGCCGGAACCGCCTCATCCGCAGGAAATTCGGCGTCGCGTTAACCCCCACCCGCATTTTCGTCCGTTTCTATAAGTGAGCGGCGAGGCCGTCCAAGCGTCTTTATTGCTTTGGCGGCCCACCCGACAGCATCGAAACCCCAGCGAATCGATGACGACGCAATCAACGGATTTGAATTTGTCATCGCAATTCGGAAAACTTAAAGGTGTAAAATGATCATCAACCGACTTCTGATAGGTCTTTCGCTGAGCGCCGTTGTCATGACCTCGATGCCGGCGAGCGCGGACCAACTCAACAAGCGCCCGCACCTCGCACCGGATATGCGTGCGAAGGTGAACCGGGTGATCGCTCGGTCATGGCTCGAACGTGGACGCGGCGCGGACTCGTTCCGGCAGGTAGGCTCGGGCAAAAGTTGCGGCAATCAGGTGGTTGGCGGCCAACAGCCTTCGAAGAACGGCCGGCCTCCGCGTCAGACGATCATCGTTGCCAAAGACATCATCAATATCAACCAGAACTGCCGGCGCTAACCGGCGTGAAGAGAGGGTAGACCCATGAACCCCAAACTGAAATCCTTGCTCGCGGTCGCCGGATTGGCGACGTTGGCCGGTTGCGGCGTAACGGGCGCCCCCGAACGCGCCTATGACGTCCGTCAGCCGAAAACGAATGTCGTGCGCACTTTCACTAATTTCAGCGATTCCCTGCGCTGCATGGACAATCTGTTCGCCCGGTTCGGTGTCACGAACGTCGTGATCACCAGCGACGGTATCCCCGACGCAACCGGCAAGGTCGCGGCGGGTACCAAGGACATGCTGATTTCCGCCATCTCCAAGATGTCGGTACGGAGCAAGGCCTTCACATTCGTCGATTTCGATCAGCGCCAGGAAGATGTCGCCAACCTGCAGCAGCTCGTCGGCTTCACCGATGAATTCCGCGTGCCGAGCTACTACATTCGGGGCGCCATCACCCAGCTTGACGAAGGGGTCATCGCCGAATCGGTCGGCGGATCGGTCGCCTTCACCAATTTCGAACTCGGCGCGTCGAAAGACCAGGTCGTGTCGGTCATCGCAACCGATATGAACATCGGCAGGCTGGTAACGCGCCAGATCATGCCCGGCATGTCCGCCAACAACTCGGTCGTCGTCCGGCGCAGCGGCAAGGCCGGCGACATCGGCGGCACCATCAAGAAAGTCGGCCTGTCGCTGAATATCTCGATGAACAAGCAGGAAGGCATTCATCAGGCGACCCGCACCTTGATCGAGCTGAGCGTTATCGAAATCCTCGGCAAACTCACGCGGGTACCCTACTGGCGCTGTCTCAAGATCGAGCAGACCAATCCCTACGTGATTGCGGAAACCCGCGAATGGTACGACTCGATGACCAAGGAAGGCCGCATCACTTATGCACAACGCGCCCTCAAGGCCGTTGGAGAGTATCGCGGTCCCGCCCATGGAAGGCTCGATTCTTCGACCCGCGAGGCCATCGGACGCTTTCAGTCCAAGAACAGCCTGATCGCGAGCGGCAGCGTGGATTTCGACCTGTACCGCACACTGATCTCCAAGGATATCAGTCTCGGCAAGGATCCGAAGGCCGCGACGCAACTGCCAAGCAAGCAGGTCGCCGCCGTGCCGCTGCGGCTCAGCATGACGACGCCGAAAGGGGTCGCCCCCGTCTATCGCGTCAAGGAACAGCTGAACATGACGGTGACGACTTCACGCGATGCCTATGTCTACTGCTACTATCAGGACGCCCGCGGCTCGGTCGCGCGCATCTTCCCGAATAAATTCCGGCCGAATGCGCTGGTCAACGCCAACAGCCCGCTCGATCTCCCCGGCAACAATTCGCGCTTCGGGATCATCTTCGACACGGCCGGCGCCAAGGAAGAAGTCCTCTGCATCGCCTCCACCGACGAAGTCGGGCTGCGATTGCCGAATAAGCTGAAGCAGAAGGATCTGAGCCGGCTGCCGGTATCCTCGCTCGACGAACTGGTCGGCGCCTACCGCAAAGTGGCTTCATCCGGCGTGACGAATGCGCGGTTGCCCATCCGCGTCCAGAAATAACCGGCCACGGAAAGGAACAAAATCATGTTTTCCAATCGTAAACTCGCGGTGTTCGCCGCCGCGCTGACAGTCCTCGCCGCATCGTCGCTCAGTATCGGCCTGCACGCGGAGATTACCAAGGGCTCCGCCAAGGGACATGCGATCAACGCGGCGGCGGGCACAACCCGGCTGGCCACCAACACGCCGATCCGCGTGGAGTGCTGGCAAGAAGGCAGGAAGATCATCGACGAAACGCAATTGTACAGTTTCTCGGTCAACAGCCTTCTGGAACAGGTGTCCGTCTCCTTCCGCCGTGAGGCGCGCGGCAACCCGGACGTCTTTATCGTATCGCTCAAACATGCGACCTGCCTCATCCAGGGCAGGACGCGGCCGCCCAAGACCTGAAACAGGAGGGCCGGCACTCCAAGGGAATGGGGTCTATCCAATCAGGCGCGTCGCACCGTTTGCGGCGCGCTTTTTTTTGAGCCGGCTTCCAAATCAACCTGCCTTTTATTGGAATCAATTAAAGGCAGCAAAGCCGCTCTAGCGTGACTTGCTGTTGCGACGGTAACCCTTGATCGCCGCCAAAGCGGCGCGCACTTGCGCCGCATAATCCTTGCCGTCCGCCCGGGCTTTACGCATCGCCTGCTCGATCGCCCGGCGCATCGCCGGGTTCATTCTCGCAGCTTCCAGGATAGCCACGTTGCTCGGGACATCTTCCTTGGATTTTTCTTCTTTACGGAGCCTTTTCACCGCTTCCAAGGCCGCCCTGATCTGCGCGTCACGGCCGCCGCCGCCGCCCTGCGTCGACAGAATTGCCGTGTTGATCGTCTTGCGCAGTTCCGGCGTGATACTTTCCGACGGGACCGCCGCGGCGGCTGGTTTCGCCTTGGCCGGCGCGGCTTTGGCCTGCTTCTTCTCTTCCTTGCCGGCGACCCGCGCGACAATCGCCAATTTTCGATCCCGCTCCGCTTTGGCTTTCGCCTCCAATTCGGCAAGCCGTTTTTTCCGGCCGGCCTCGGCGTGGCGCGTCGCCTCCGCAATGTGCTTTTCATATGCCGCATCGGCTTGCTTTCGACCGGATGCCAGAAGTTTTTCCTGCAGCTTCGCCGCCTGTTCGCGAGCGGCCGCGATTTCCCGCAATTTGCGGTCGGCGACCTGTTTTTCCGCCGCCTCCAAGCCCTGCGTTCGCGAACGATCGGCAGTGCGGCGCGCCGCCGTCAGCTCATTTTCCCGTGCCTTGTCCGCCAATCTTTTCGCGCGATCCAGGATCTGTTTGCGCAGCAGCTCCGCCTTTTTTTCCGCCCGCGCCATGGCTTCACGATGCGCAGCTGCCGCCTTGTTCTCAGCCTCGGCGATGGACTTCTTGTATGACGCCTCGACCGCGCCCTTCGCGGATACCAGCGCATCCTTGAAGGCGCGCTCCGCTCTCTGCGTCGTGCCCGCCACCGCGCGGCGCGCCATCAAATCTGCCCGGCCCTTCGCTGCCGCCAGACTTTTCGCGCGCTCGGCCGCAGCGCTTTTCTTCGCCTTCTCCAGAGCGTCCTGCCGCGCTTTTTCGTCCTCCGCCCGGATTTCCGCCAAACGCGCCAGGTAGGCTTGTTCCACCGCCGCCTTCGCCAGGGCAATTTTCTTGGCTTTTTCCTCGGTGTCCTTCTTTTCCGCGTCGAGGCGTTGGCGGATCGTTTTCAACTTGGTGACCGCTGCATCGACCTGTTCGATATAGCTGGCACCCTTGCTCCGCTCTTCTTCCATCGTTTCGTCGATTGCATCCAGCACGCGGGGATCGGAGAGCGTCCCGGTGACCGCCGGATTTGCCGGGGCGGCCGGCGCGGATTTCGCCGCAACGCGCGGGAGCGACTTCAGCTTGTTCTGGGCCAAGGGCACGAAGATGCCTTTCGGAAATTGGTTCAGATACGCCTGAAAATCCTCCGGGTTCCTGCTTTGAAAAATCGATTGCCAGAAGACGACCTCCCGATCGATTGCCTTTCCCTTACTCGGCGCCGGCTTGGCGGCAACCTTCGGGCGGAAATAGAAATCTTCGGTAATCGAGGACGAGGTCCAGGGAACCTGCAGTCCCTTGGTTTTCTTGATGACCGCCGAGCGGACATTCTTGAAGACCTTCTCGATGCTGACGCCGGGCTGCTCGAGCGAGGCGAGCAAGGCGCCCGTATAGAAACTATTCTTGCCCGTGCCGTCGGCCGCGAGCCCGCCGGGACCGGCGGCATAGGCAATATAACTCCGCGCCGGCGCCCGCATTTGCGCCAGGCCTTCCGAATAGAGCTGGAAAACATCCCGAAACGGATTGTCGCGGCACGCATCCAGGATGACGATATTCATCTTGTTTCGGGCGCCCGCCATCCGGCCGATGACCTTATAAAGATCGACCGATTCCGGCTCGACATGATCTGCCGCGGTGATTTGTGCGCCGATGGGAATCATATAGTTGCGATCGCGCAGCTGCACCGCATGACCGGCATAATAGAATAGCCCTACGCCGCCCTTCTCCAACTCGCGGCCGAATTGGATAATCGCGCGCTGCATTTGTTTTTGCGACGCATCCATCCGCGAAATTACCTTGAAGCCAAGCCGCTTCAGGACCGCCGTCATATCGCGAGCATCGTTAAGCGTATTCGGCAGCGGGCTTTTCGCATAGGCGCCATTGCCGATAACCAGGGCGACCCGACGTTCCGCCATCGCGGGCGCGGCCCAACAGAGAAGCACCGCCACGGCGACAATCTGCGACCGACGGGTAAAACGTCCAATATTGCGTGTTAAATGCCACATTGCCGTGCCGAAAACGTACCACCTCCATCGAGAAAGAGAGGATGGTATAATTTTCACGGCCTTCCGGCTAGATCAAGTAAGAGGTCCGTCGCCCTGCACGATCGGGCGTCCCCAAAAAGGCTCGGCTCGGCCTTTTGGACTATGCGCGCGGTTCAGCGAAGATCGCGCGCGACCCGGAACCCATTCGTCGAGTACCGGACGTCGAAATCGTATCGCAGGCGGCTGGCCGCCCGGGCATAGGTTGCGTCATTGCGCCACGAACCGCCGCGCAAGACACGGCCGCGGCAATCGGCCGCGTCCCATGCGCGACCGTCCCCGGGCGCCTTGGCATAATCATTGTGCCAGCAGTCGGCGGTCCATTCCCATACGCCGCCCGAAACGCCGTGCAGACCGAAGGGATTCGGCTTATCCCGTCCCACCGATTGCGGCAATTTGCGATTCCAGGCAGGGTCGCATTTCTTGCAATCCGCAAGACCGGGCGCCATCCGGTCGCCCCACCAATACAGGGCATCCGATCCGGCCCGCGCGGCGTATTCCCATTCCGCCTCGGTCGGCAGCCGATATTTCTGCCCGGTCTTCTTGCGTAGCCAGGCCACATATCGCATGGCGTCGGACCAGCTCAGCTTGCGCACCGGATCATTGGGCTTTGCCTTGCCCAGGCGCGGCGTATAGGCGCAGCCGCCGGCTTTCACACATGCTTGCCACTGGGCGATGGTGACTTCGTATTTCCCGATTGCAAACGGTTTCGATATGCGCACCGTGTGTACCGGGCGCTCCGAGCTGTCCCCGGTGGTGGAACCCATCTTGAAAGTACCTGCGGCGACCCGCACCAGTTCGGGACACTCCGGGCAGTCTTGAATGACATCTGCCACGTTAGTCGGCGCCTGCTTCGGCGGCGCCTTTTGCGCCGCGGCGGGCGGACGCAGCATGGCCCGCGCCGCATAGGCGAATTGGCCCGCTTTCACACTGACCTTGTACCAATCTCGGCCCGCTACCCGGCCGACGACAAGAATTTGTTGTCCACGGCCCAAGGTACCGAGCACCTTTGTGCCGGAATCCGGTTCGGCGTGAAGCTTGAGGTTGTTGACGGCCTCGTAACGTTTCCAAATCAATTCTATCTTTTCCGCCGCCTTGGCAGGCGCCTTCGGTGCCGCCGGCGCTTTTTTGTCGCTGCCGCCGCGCAGCTCGGACAGTTTTTTCTTCGCTTCGGCGGCGAATTGGCCTTTGGGGAAAACGTCGAGATAAGCTTCGAAATCCGCGGCATTCTGGCTATTTTTTATAATTGCCCAGAGATCTTTCTCGAATTTGGGGGAGAATTCAAAAGCCGGAGAACTATCCGCGATCTTGATGCCCCGGCTTTGCTCCGCCGCCGTGACGGCACGCGGCGCCTGTTCGGGGAGCCGATCGGCGCTGCTGACCCGAATTCCCCGCGTCGCATAGGCTACCTTGTTTCGCGCGCCAGCAGGCGGCGCCAGGGTGATTTCCACGCTCAGCGACGAAACGTTCCGCACGATCGGCTGTTTGCCCAACGCCGCCCTAATCTTCTGGAAGACCGCGTCCACCGGTTGAGCCGACGTGCCCAACTCCTCCAAAAAGGCCGCGGCAAAGGCCGAGAGCGCCGGGGCGTCTTGGGTCGGGCCATGGCCGTGAACCGTCGTGATCGAAAAATTCTCCGGTGTTTCCACCGGCACCGGACCGCCCGCGCCCTGAAGATCGAGCACGACGACATTGGATATTCGCGGCCCCGCCGCCGCCATCGATGTCACGATCGATCCGACGGAAACCGCCGCGGCCGGCACTGCATTGCCGCCAGCGCCAGACGCCGGGTCGATATCCGAGCCGAGCAGGTAAGTCTCGCCGGCGGACGTCGTAAATCGTCCCGAGTAGTAGAAAACTCCGATGTGGGCGCCGATCAATCGGCGCTTGAACGCGGCCGTGGCGGCGCGCAATTGATCGCCCGTCGCGTCACGCAGCAATGCGACGTCGTATCCGTGCGCCTTGAGCTGCCGCGCCACCGCCTTGGCATCGACCGCCGGGGTCGCCAGACGATCCGATCCATAGGCACTGTTCCCAACAACCAATGCGTGGTGCGAAGGGAAACCGGCATCGGTCGCCAGCGCCATCTGCGGAATCCCGCCGATCAGCCATGCGCAGCACATGATCACGCATCCTTGCGCGACGCCCGCATTCCGCAATTTCGGAAGGGCAAAAAACGTTCGGACTAGTCCAAAAGTAGAGAGCCAGCTCTTATTGGAATATTTCTTAAAGATTTTAAACATCCTTCAACTGACTTCTTTTTCGTCTGATTAGGTCGCCACGATTACCTATGCCTGATTGCCGCCGCCGAATTCGGCTTCGACGATGCCGACCCTCGCTTTCAAGGCTGCGCATGCCCGGCAAGATGCAACATGTTGATCGCCCCGCCAATACTCCCCTTGATTTCGTACCAAGAGTATAGCCGAGCCGCCGATGCGCGCAATCCAATCTAAATTCCGGGTCGGAGCAAATAAGGCAGCGCCCAATAGTCACATCCACACATCGTCCCGGCCGACGTTACCTCACCGTGATCGTGATCTTTTTGGAAATGATCGGCGGATTATGCGGAACATGATCGTGGTCACCCATAATCAACTGCAATGTGTGTTTGCCCGGCGCCAATTCGATTATGGCCTCGGACTGACCCGCACCGAAATGCAGATGGTTTTTGTCCGCTGGAATCTCCTCATCGAGCGGCGGCAAGGGCGCGTCGATGATCAAATGGTGATGACCGGTATTCTTTTTCTTGATGCCGGAGGGTGCGATACCGAAATTGCGCAGGCCGAACCAGACGCGAAATCGGCGGTTCCGCACGATTTCGCCGTCATTCGGCCAGCCGATATAAAGATATGCGTCCTTGGGCGCGGGCGTATCGCCCGCCAGCGCCGGGGCCTCGCCGGTCACTGGAACGAGTGCCAAAACGAAGCCGGCAAGCGCGGATATCAACGAAACTCGCATGATGATACTCCTGAGATGGGAAACGTCGCGGTTAATGACCGGTCGTTCTGAGATCTTATTTCGGAACGGTGACGGTGATCCGCTTGGAAAACAGCGGCGGATTGTGCGGCACGTGCTCGTGGTCGCCCATGAGAAGCTGCAGCGTGTGCTTGCCCGGCGGCAGCTCGATACGAACTTCCGTCTGTCCGCCACCAAAATGGAGATGGTTCTTATCGGCCGGAATTTCCTCATCGAATGGCGGCAGTGGCGCATCGATGATCAGATGATGATGGCCGGTATTGTCTTTCTTGACACCAGCGGGCGCCATACCGGCGCCGCGATTGCCCATTCGGAGCCAAAACTTACCGCCGTGGATGACCTGTCCGTCCTTCGGCCAGATAATATATACTTCGGAGTTCTTCGGTGCCGGCGTATTGCCGGCGAACGCCACACCGGCGCCCAGCACCACCGCCAGCGCGGCACTTAGTGCATTTTTGATCATGAATGTACCCCCCTTCAGTCAACTCAACTAATAACATATTACCATCCAATGGTAAAAATACCCTTCCAAGAAGAAGTTATCGCCTGATTCACAATACCGAAAGGTCCGGGCCATTCGCCCGGACCCGTCTGGGCCGAATTATGGATATTCGAACGCCGAGGCGAGCGTCGCTCTATGGCATGTGGTCCGGCGTCAGCAATTCGACCAATTGGGGGTATAGATGCAGCCGTTCGCGGTTCCGCCGACGCCGTAATTGCTGTGCCCGTTGTAGTGACTCCAGGACCCGTTGTTGTACCGCTGCCCGCTGCTGAAGCGGTTGCCATAGGAAAATCCCTGCTTCAATTGCTTGTGCCGCTTGGCATTCCGCCATGCCTGCATCATAAGCTGACGATTGAGCTTCTGCTGCTGCAGAAGCGCCGCCTGCCGCATCGCAGCCAGTCGCTTCGCGAGCGCCACGCGCAAATTGGCGATCGCTTCGGATTCGCCGGCGCGGCCGATCCGCCCATCATCCTTGAGCCAATAGGCGCCCGGATTCAGCGGCCCAATCAAAGCTTCGATCGCCACCCGGTTCGCCGGCGGCAGGGGATCGCCGTTGACGGTGACCTGTCCCTGGGCCGTGTCCGCACGGGCAGTCGCGAGGATCGCGAACATCGCAACAATCGTCATTGCCACGATCCGGATAAACCGCGCGGCCGCTTCGATCGTGATCGAAGGTGCCGGAATGGCGCGGCGGTCCGGCGACCTCTCGATCGCGCGTTGCGGCGACGCCTGGACGGCGGGCTGCGCGATTTGCGACGGCAGAATTTCGGTTTCGGAGATCGTACTACAGGACTGCGCCGCCTCGGCATAGGCTTCATATCGGCTGCGGCGTTCGTCCGCGTCGGCGAACCATGCGGGCGGATCTCCCAGGATCCGTTGCTTGTAGTCGCACCATTCCGTGTAAGTCATTGCCGACATGTCCCGTCTCCATCGAATTTGCTCTCAATGGAAGAAACGGTCGGCCACGGCAAAAGGGGTTAAGCCGGCATACTTTTTATCGCAATCCGGCGAAAACGGAATTCTAGAGCAGCGGGGGG